>JBGTIC010000289.1:0-14507 GCA_041745895.1 Gammaproteobacteria bacterium | reverse complement strand
CTCGGCCGCGCCCGCCGGTGCCATCGCATAGGGATCTTCGCGCGGATTCAGCCGCCCCGGCGTGTCCAGGTGCGTGGAGTCGACCTCGACCCACTCGGCAGGCACGTCGCGCACCAGCACCGTGCCTCGAATGTCGGTGATCTCGGTGATCGGGACCTGCCGGGCCAGGCGGTCGGCAAGCTCCACCAGCGCTCGCTCGGCATTGCCGTAGAGCAGCATATCCGCGTGGGCATCGAGCAGGATCGAGCGCCTTAGCTTGTCCGACCAGTAATCGTAGTGGGCGATGCGCCGCAGGCTGGCCTCGATGCCGCCGATGACGAGCGGCACGTCCCCGAAGCCTTCGCGCAGGCGCTGGGAGTAGACGATCACACTGCGATCCGGGCGTTTGCCACCCTCACCGCCCGGCGTATAGGCATCGTCGCTGCGCACCCGCCGATCGGAGGTATAGCGGTTGACCATGGAATCCATGTTGCCGCCGGTGACCCCGAAGAACAGGTTGGGGCGTCCAAGGACTTCGAAATCGGCAGTGCTGCGCCAATCGGGTTGCGCGATGATGCCCACGCGGAAGCCCTGGGACTCCAGCAGGCGTCCGACGATCGCCATGCCAAAGCTGGGGTGATCGACATAGGCATCACCTGTGACGATGATGATGTCGCAACTGTCCCAGCCAAGTGCGTCCATCTCCGCGCGCGACATCGGCAGCACCGACGCGGGCGTCAGACGGTGCGCCCAGTACTTGCGGTAGGCCGTAAGCGGCTTGACCGGCGGCTCCACGCGCACAGGCGGGCTGTTTGCGCCTGGGACGTCGATGTCCTTATGGGTCGGGGTGCTCATGGGAGTGAATTAGAGCCCCTGCGGGGCGCCGGTACAAGCAACAGCGCCCGGGAAACCCCTATCGATGCGCTTGTGCTTGCTATACTCGTCCCGAGATCGCCTGGCTGTCTGGACAAATATTCGAAAATGACCAAGGATCAAGGCGCAATGGCGGGTTTTCGCCTGTTCGTATGGCGCTCCATGGCCAAAGGTCTCTGGCCGGCTCGCTGGATCGAGCCTGACCTGCCCCGCAAGGACGCGCGCAAGGCCCGCACGGGCGTGCTCACGCTGGAGATCGTCAGCCACTGCTGGAACTACTCGCACCTGCTCATCTATCAGCTCAGCTCGCTGGTGCTTTTCCCTCCGCGCGACCTCAAGGTCATCGTCACCATTCTGTATTCGAGCGAGGACGAAGAGACTGTTCGGGTGCTGCGCGGGTTCGATCAGATCCAGCTGGAGAACGTGACGTGGAACTGGCTGGAGCTGCCACGCCAGCAACTCTTCCGCCGCGGCATTGGTCGCAACGCCGTGGCGTTGCGCACGCAGGCCGACTGGGTCTGGTTCACCGACTGCGATGTCCTGTTCCGCGACAACTGTCTGGATCAGCTGGCCTGCGAACTGCAAGGCCGGCAGGACGCCCTGGTGTATCCCGATGTCGAATACTGTACGCCGATCCTGCCCGACGATCATGCCCTGCTCGACGCTGGTCGGGCGGCGACCGAGGTCCTCGACATCGGTGACATGACCCTGCACGCACGGCCACGCAAGCGCGCCACCGGACCTCTGCAGATCACCCATGGCGATGTATGCCGGGCGGTGGGTTACTGCCGCAACATCGCCATCTACCAGCAGCCATCGGAAACCTGGACCAAGGCACACGAAGATGGCGCGTTCCGGTGGCTGCTTCGCACCAAGGGCGAGGCCTTGCCGATTCCATCGGTTGTGCGCATCCGCCATCTGTCCAAGGGTCGTTATACGGGCGGTGCAGCGGCCACGCGCCTGCGAACCCGAATCCGTCGCTCGCAGATTGCCTTGAGGGAGCCTGAAGCAATGGACGTGATTCGGCGAGGCAACAAGCCCCGATAGATTCCGGGTCGAGCTTCGGCTTTTAGCGCCAGTCGAGGCGAAAGTGTCCGGCGCCCAGTGCCTGCAGGCGCGCGCGAAGCAGCCGCGTAGGTTCGCGCAGTTCGTCGACACGCCTGTCGTGTACCTCCACGAACGCAGCCTCGATGCGCTCATGCAGACCCTCATCAAGAAGTTGATTGAGCACCTCCACCTCGGCGCCTTCGATATCCATTTTCAGCAGGCGTACGGACGCATCATCCAGAGCCTTGATGAAGTCTGCGAGCACTACGCCTTCGACCTCCGTATAGCGATCCTGGCGCACATTGTTCTTGGACTTGAGCAGTGATGAGCCCGTCGACCAGTACACAGGGTCCTCTTCAGCCCACTTGTGGAGGTAGAGTTTGACAGGCCCCGGCCGGGTCGTTACGGCGGCCTGGAAGACAGTGACCGCGGGATAGGCACGCGTGGCCGCGACGAGCTGTGCGTGCGCGGCCGGGTCAGGTTCGAAGGCGTAGACCGTGGCGCCCTGGGCGGCCATCATGGTCGTATAGATGCCGACGTTGGCACCACAGTCGATGGCCACATCACCGGTCCGAAGCGCGGCGGCCGCGACCGCGAAGTCGTTGACCTCGGGACGCTTCTTGCGATCGCGGCGTGCCTTGGCAAAGCGGCTGAGTTTAGCTCGCAGATTCATGCTGATTTGACTGGCGCGCTGGCGAATCCAGAAATGTAGTGAACGATTGTACCGGAATGCGCGAGGTGCGAAAGCGGTTCACCTTCGCGTCGTCCAGGACATAGCCCAGCGACATCCCGCAGATCAGCTGCTGCTCTGGCGGCACGCCCAGCAGACTCGTCACGGTATCGTGGTAATCGCAGAATGCGGCCTGCGGACAGGTTTCCAGCCCCTCACCGCGAGCCGCGAGCATCACCGACTGGATGAACATCCCGCAGTCCAGCCAACTGCCCAACTCGAGGTCACGCTCGATGGTGAAGAACAACCCGACCGGCGCGTCGAACAGCAAGAAATTGCGGCCATGCTGCAGCTTCATGGCCTGCTTGTCTTCACGGCCGATGCCCAGCAGCCCGTAGAGACCCCAGCCGGTCTCACGACGCCGCGCCAGATAGGGTTCGCGCCAGGCCACCGGATAGTAGTTGTATTCGCGCTTGCCCCGGTCGCCGGCCATGTGGCGGGCGTGGCAGGCCGAGACGATGGCCTCGCGCGCAGCACCCGTGGCCACCCATACCTTCCATGGCTGGATGTTAGAGCCCGACGGCGCCCTGCCGGCGATCTCCAGAATGCGCTCGATGGTCTCGCGCGTCACCGGCTTTTCGGCCGCAAACGCACGGATGCTCTGCCGACCGGTGATTGCCTCGCTGATACTCAACACGTCATCGCCTCAGGGTGCATGGCACGCACCTGCCTGTCTCAATGCCTCGATCTGAGCCGCGGAGTAGCCGAACTCCTCCAGCACCTCACGGGTATGCTCGCCCAGCGCCGGCAGCACAAAATCCACCGCGCCGGGTTCGTTGCGAAAGCGGATCGGGATGCCGATGTGCTCCTGACCCTGCTCATCTACCATCCGCATGCCGCGCGCGGCAACCTGGGGGTCGTCGAAGGCCTCGCGAAGATTCTTCACGGGTGCGAAACAGATATCCCGACCCTCGAACCACGACACCCACTCCGCCTGGCTGCGGCTGACAAAGACCTCCTGCAGAAAGGCCACGACGGGTTGCTGGTGTGGCCCCGGACCGCGGTCGCACAACTCGACGAGATCCGGACGCTCCAGCGCGTTGAGAAGATTGCGTACAAACTTCGCCTCCTGTCCCCCGAGCACGACGTGGCGGTGGTCCGCCGTGCGATAGATGCGATAAAACGCAGCCCCGCCCCAGGTACGTTCGTGCTTCGGCGCAGGCGCACGCTTCTCCACGAACACGGGTCCCAGCACATTGGGCGTCCACGCAAGAATGCTGTCGTGCATGCTGATGTCGAGATGATCTCCCTGGCCGGAGCGGTCACGGCGATACAGCGCCATGAGGATACCCGACAGTGCCATCAGCGATGCGGCCATATCGGCGGCGGGCACATGCGGCATCGCCGGCTCGTCATCGTTGCCGAGGTTCACGCTGACCACACCGGCCATCGCCTCACAGGCAAGATCGTGCGCCGGGCGATCCCGGTAAGGACCACTTTGCCCGAACGCGGCGATCGAACAGTAGACGATGGCGGGATTGCGCGCCGCGACCGTTTCGTAATCAAAGCCAAGTCGCGCGGCGACACCGGGACGAAATGCCTCGATCAGCACATCCACTTCGGAGGCGATACGCAGCAGCGCCTCGCGGCCTTCGTCGGTCTTCAGATTCAGGCTGATGCTGCGCTTGCCACGATTGGCATTGCGGAAAAACACCGTGTGGCCGTTCTCGCCCAGACCGATACCACGACCGGGATCGCCTTCACCGGGTGGCTCGAGCTTGATCACATCGGCGCCGTGATCGGCCATCATCATCGTCAGGTGCGGTCCGGGCAAAAACAGCGACAAATCGAGCACGCGCAAACCTTCAAGCTTCATCCGTCAAACTCCTGCCGCCTTCCATGCTCAGGCCAAGCCTGCTCAACGCCTGATCGCCCCCGCCTTGGCAAGGCGATCCATGGCTTCGTCATCGAATCCGGCTTCGCGCAGCAGCGCGTCGGTGTCCGCAGCCAGCGCTGAGCATACTTTGGAGGGCAGGCGAGCGCCTCCCAGCTTGATCGGGTTTGACAGTGCACGGAAGTCCGCCTTCTGTGGATGCGGCACTTCGCGCACCATGCCGATCTGATGAACGTAGGGATTGTCCAGCGCCTGTGCGATGTCGTAGACGGGGGCGGCGGGCAGAAGATGACACAGCCGCTTCAGCCAGTTGTCCGTGCTGTCACGAATGAACTCGGCATCCAGAATGGGCGTGAGCGCATCCATGTTCTCACGCCGGCTGGGTGGGTCAGCAAAGCGCGGGTCCTGACCGAGCTCCGGGCGTCCGATCTCGGCGATCAGCAGCTGCCAGAACTTCTGGGTCATGCACATGACGAAAATCCAGGCATCACTGGTGGCATAAAGCTGCACCGGCACTGCGGACGGGTGGGCGCTGCGCGGCAGCCGCTCGGTGCGTGTGCCCTCGTTGAGATACCAGTTACCCGGGTAGGAGAGCTGGTGCAATGCCACGTCGAACAGCGAGACGTCGACATCCTGGCCGCGGCCGTTGCGGCTGACACCCAGCAGTGCCGCGACCAGCGCGAGCGCCGCGGTGGTGCCGGTCATGAAGTCCACGATCGACAGACCACAGCGTGCGGGCGGCGCACCGGGCTCGCCGGTCAGCTGCATCCAGCCGGCTTCGGCCTGCATCAGGTAGTCATATCCCGGCCAGCTTTTGCGATCGTTGTCCCGACCGTAGGCAGAGATGTGCGCACAGACAATGCGCTCGGTGATGCGACCCAGGGCGGCGTAGTCCAGGCCCAGTTTCCCGGCCTGATCCCCGCGAAAGTTGTTGAGCACCGCGTCGGCCGTGCGCACCAGTGCGTGGAAAGCCTCCTGGCCTGCGTCGGACTTGAGATTGATACCGACGCTGCGTTTGTTGAGGCTGAAGGTCTGGAAGTAATGGCTGTCGTCATCACCCAGATAGTGCGGTCCCATCGCCCGCGAGGCATCACCGCCGGTGAACGGATTTTCCACCTTGATGACATCGGCGCCCAGATCAGCCAGCAGCATCGACCCGTACGGTCCGGCGCCGAACTGCTCGAGTGTCAGTATGCGAACGCCCTTGAGGGGCAGATTCATGCAGGATGCCTCTCGACCAGCTGACGGGCAATGATGATCCGCTGCATCTCGTTGGTGCCCTCGCCGATACACATCAGCGGGGAATCGCGGAAATAGCGCTCGACGTCGTACTCGGTCGAGTAACTGTAGCCACCGAAGATGCGCATGGCATCCATGGAGTTCGCAACAGCCGTCTCGGAGGCATGCAGCTTGGCCATACCGGCTTCGAGATCGCAGCGCTCGCCGGTGTCGTACTTGCGTGCCGCCTGCTCCACCAGCAGCCTCGAGGCCTCCAGACGTGTGGCCATGTCGGCCAGCTTGAGCTGTATCGCCTGATGCTTGCAGATGGGCTTGCCGAAGGTCTTGCGCTCCTGGCTGTAGCGCAGCGAGTCTTTCAACGCGGCACTGGCCAGGCCCACGCCCCGGGCAGCAACGTTGATGCGACCGAGCTCAAGACCCCCCACCGCATGCTGAAACCCGCGACCTTCCTGTTCGCTGATCAACTGGTCGGCGGGGACGCGATGGTCCTCGAACACCAGCTCCGCGCTGTCGATGGCACGATAGCCAAGCTTCTTGAGCTTCTTGCCGACCGTGAAGCCCTCGCCCTTTTCAGCCAGGAACAGGCTCATGCCCTTGTGCGCAGGATCAGCCTGCGGGTCAGTCTTGGTCAGGATTGCAAAGCAGCTGCCGTGCACGCCGTTGGTGATCCAGGTCTTGGTGCCGTTGAGAACGTAATGGTCGCCGACACGGCGCGCCAGGGTGCGAATGCTCTGCAGGTCCGTACCGGCGTTGGGCTCGGTGAGGCCGATACCACCGCGCAGCTCGCCGGTGGCAAAGCGCGGCAGCCACTTGCGCTTCTGTGCTTCGGTGCCGTGACGCTGCACCGCCGCGGCCATGATCAGGTGGGAGTTGAAGATGCCTGTGGGGGCCATCCACGCCTCGGCGATGCGCGCCACGATGCGCGCATACACCGAAGCAGACAGTCCCAGGCCGCCATACTCGGGGTCGATCGTGGCCCCGAACAGACCGAGTTCCTTCATCTGTTCGACGAGCTCGTGTGGATACTCGTCTGCGTGATCAAACTTTCGGGCGATGGGTTTCACCTCGCCTTCCACCCACCGGTCGATGCTGTCGAGAATCTGCACGTCGTCATCGGTAATCACTGCCGCGTGCTGGCTGTTCGCTGCCATGCTGAAAGCTCCGTATCGACCATTTGTCCGGATAAATGCTAAAGTGACTGTTGACCGGTGTCAATCGAGCGTTGCATTCATGACCGACGAGGCTCTTGTACGGCGCCTGAAACGCGAGGGCGGCCGGCCCCGCCGACGGGGTCAGCGTGCGGCGATGCCGCGCTACCGGCAGATCGCCGATGAACTGATCGGCGAGATCAAGGCCGGGCGCTGGAAGGTAGGCGACACGCTGCCGGGCGATATCGAACTCACGCGACGTTTCAACGTGGGCAGACACACTGTGCGCGCAGCCCTGCAGCAACTCGAGCGCCTAGGACTGATCAGCCGGCGGCCGCGCCTCGGCACCGTGCTGCTAGCCACCGAGCCCACCGAAGCCTACACCCACTCGGTCCGGTCGAGCGCAGGTCTGCTGCAGTATCCGCCCAATACGCCGCTTCACATCACCGAATCCGGGGCGATCCAAGTCAAGGATCAGCTGCCGGGCACACTGAGACTGCCCAGGGGGAGCCATTGGCACCACCTCGGCGGTCTGCGCGCGTCGCCTGACGGTGGTCCTCCACTGTGTCGGGTTGATGTCTACCTTCTGCCCGAACTCGCGGCTGTCGAACAGCGCGTCCGGCGCGATGCCAAAAAAATCTTCGAGCACATCGAAGACATGGCCGGCAAGCGCGTGGCACGCGTGACCATCAACCTGGAGGCAGCGGCCATTGCGCCTGGTGTGGCGGCCAGCCTCAACGTCCGCCCCGGCTCGCCGGCACTTGCGATCACGCGCAGCTTCTATGATGACGAGGGCATTCTGTTCGAAGTCTCCTACTCGCAGCATCCGGCCGGCCGTTTCAGCTATGAGCTTGATCTGGCGCGCGATTGGCGAGCCAATGATCCCGGGGCGCACCGGGACACGATCAGGAATTCCTGACGACGCCTGAAGCGGCCATAAAAGCACCCGATCAGATACCCATCGCGACGAGTCTTGGCATCAACTGACCACCACTGATGGCTCGCCGGCCTCGACGTGTCCGATCATCGTGAAACCCTGCGCCTCACGCAGGGGCATCGAGTCCGGGGATACAGCAGCAAGCAGTCCACCGGAGGTCTGCGGGTCAAAACACAAAGCCGAGAGTGCAGCCGGCACCTCGCCGGCAATGGCCACGAATTCGGCAGTGGCCGAACGCAGCCGTGCATCAGCACTGGTGCGTACGCCTGCCTCGGCAGCCGCGCGCGCGCCCTGGAGCCATGGGAGACGTCCCGCCTGGATGTGCAGGCGAACACCTGAGTGCTGCGCCATCTCCAGGGCGTGCCCCGCGAGACCGTAGCCCGTCACATCCGTCACCGCCGAGGGGTGCAGGCCGCGCGTCCGCAAGGCCTGCGCGGCAGCCCTGTTGGTGACGCGCATGGCCGCTGTGGCCTGCGCCAAGCTCCGTTTTGTGCCCTCGGAGAGCAGCAGGCCGACGCCCAACGGTTTGGACAGCACCAGCAGGTCTCCCGGTCTGGCGCCACGCTTGCGCCAGATGCGCTCCGGATGCACAAAGCCCGTTACCGCCAGACCGAATACCGGCTCCTGACATCGAACCGAATGGCCGCCCAGCACGACGGCGCCGCACTCGGCCACCACGCCAGCGGCAGCGGCAGTAACCGTCTCGATCACCTGCTGGGGCACGCAGGAAGGGAAGCCCGCAATCACCAGCGCGAACGCAACCTCGCCACCCATTGCGTAAACATCGCTGAGGGCATTGGCCGCCGCGATGGCACCATAGTCGGCAGGATCGTCCACCAGCGGTGGGAAAAAATCGATGGTCGAAACCAACGCGCGCTCGTCGTCGAGACGATATACAGCCGCATCGTCGGCTGGATCCAGGCCACAAAGTACCGCCGCGTGTGGCCCGGTGGCCCGCAGTGCCGTCGCGGCCAGCGCCGATACAAGCGATGGGTCCAGTTTCGCCGCGCAGCCGCCACAGCCGGCCAGGGCTCTGAGCCCTGCCGGTGCGGGTGTGTGCGGTGGAGTCTTCGGGCTCATTCGGGCTGAAACTCAGTCGGCCGGGTCGGGCCCGCTGGCCTGGTCCGCGGGCGCGGATTTCGATTTATCGAAACGCAAGCCCAGCGTCTCGGCGATGGTGGTTCGCTGCACCTCGTCGGTCCCCCCTGGAATCCTCAAGTTGCGGGCAATCTGGAACAGCTTGTTGATATCGGTATCGCGCATGACGCCGGCACCGCCGAACAGCTGCAGTGCCCTGTCGGCGACACGATAGAACGATTCGTCGTTGCTGACCTTCAGCGCACAGATCCTGCGAACCTCATCTTTGGGTCGTGGCAGGCGATACCAGGGCCCCGGTGAATCGATCGATCTCGCCACTTCAAGCGACAGCGAGCGCGCCTGCAGCCAGTCCAGATACATGTCGGCAACCATCCACTGGATGCCCTGGTTCGCTCCCAGGGGACGGTGACCGACCTGGCGGTGCTTGACCCGATCAAGCGCACGCTCGATGAGATAGCGCGACCACCCAGAACACATGCCTGCCCGGCGCATCCGCGTATAGTTGAACGACATTACCGCGATATCGAAGCCCTGACCCGCCTCACCGATAATCGCCGATTCCGGCAGCACCATATCATCGAAAAAGATCTCACCTGTGTAGCCATCTCCGAACATGGTCTGGAAGACCCGGCCGATGCGGTAGCCCTTATTCAGGTACTCACGGGTATCGAACATGAAATAGGTAAACGACCGCCGGCCCTGCCCTGGATCCGTGATCGCCAGCACCTGCGCGATGTCGGCATCGAAGGCATTGGTGATATAGGCCTTGGCGCCGGTCAGAACCCAATCCTTGCCACGCCGAACTGCGCGGGTCTTCATGTCAAAGAGGTTTGAGCCTGCGCTCTCCTCGGTCACGCCATGCAGACTGGTCTTCTCACCGCGCACCAGCGGCGCGACGAACTGTTCCTTCTGGTGATCGTGACAATACAGCAGCCGTGGTGTCGCCCCTTCCGACCACGACAGCAGGGCCGGATTGAGCTTCACCCCATAGCCGTAAACCTTTTCCTCGACATAGATCATGTCCTCTCGGCCCAGCCCGCCACCGCCGATGCTCTCTGGCAGGTGCAGGCTGTAAACACCCCTGGCACCTGCAGCACGCATGATCTCCCGGCGCGCCTGGGTGATCTCCGGGTGCAGCTTGCCTGACTCATCCAGAAAGGCGCGCTCGTCGCTGAACCGGTGATCCAGCGCCTGCTCGCGCGGTGAGACTTCCTCTCGATAAAGTGTTTCGACTCGCGCGAGGATCTCCTTCAGATGCACTGGCGGACGAAGCTCGGCTTCGATCGGGTTGTTGATCTGGGCGTCAGCGGTGTTCATGGATACCCCCTCGTGTCATTGGATCGGCATCGGTTCGGGGGCGCGCGGAAGTGCGATGGACTTGCGTGCACCAGGCCGGTGCCCGAGAAAAAACGGCTGATTCGACAGGCCCGCCAGCAGCGGCAGAACATCGTCGGCGGCCAGTCGACCGCCGGCCCCGCTGAGCGCGTGGCACTCACCGAATGTCCTGATCGAGTCTGCACGCACACCTGGTCCGGCCACCACGAAGGGTGTCGGATCACCGCTGTGCAACAGCGAGCCCACCGACGGCGTAGCATGGTCGCCGGTGACGGCGACGATGGCGCGATTCGCCAGCGAAAGCAGCGGCTCGAGACCGGCGTCGATTGCCTCGATCACTGACTGCTTGAAGGCTGGACGCTTGGTATGACCGGCCTCATCGGTGGCCTTGACGTGCACGTGCACGAAGTCGGCCTCCGGGAGCAGCTCGTCGGCCATGGCCAGCCGCGCGCGCATGTCTGCGCCGGGATCGCTGCTATCGTAGGCACGATCGGCGACACGCATCTCTAGCAGTCGCGCCAGGCCACGGTAAAGCGCCGTGTCGGTGACGGCGACGCCGCGCAGCCCGGTGTGGGCCAGAAATGAAGGTGCCTTGGGGTCGATCCAGCTGGACCACTTGGTGACCGGCACGTCGAGCATAGCCAATCCCAGGCGACGCCGCCGCTCATTGACGGGATGGGCTGCCAATATGGCCCGGCTTTCGATCAGCCATTGTTCGAGCGTGCGGGCGAAAGCGCACGCAGCTTCGGGATCGAGGGCCTCAGCCAGCGCCGACGGCCGCATCCACGGATGTATGTGATCGAACAGCGCATCGGTATCGCTGACCTCGCGGGTGGTGGCACCGCATGCGACGAGCACGCACTCGCCGGTACGCAACGGCAGCAGATCGAAGCGCACGCCATTTCGCGCTCGGCCCTGCAGCGCTGCGAACAAAGCCCGGGCGTCAGCTTCGTCGCGTCCGCGCTGGGCGCGCTCGCCCAGCCACACCCCCCCCTCGCGCAGCTCTCCTGCGCGAAGTGCAAGGTGGAACAGCGGCGTCGCCGGCGGCGGTGACTGCCCCACTCCCAGCGCCTCGATCGCTGCGCGACCGGGAAAGTCGATACGCTGAAACCCGAACAGGGACCAATGGGCGAATTCACTCGAGGTGGCGCGGCCAGGACCGAATGGCACATGGACCGCATTCGTACCTTGGGTCGCGAGCTGGTCGAGGACCGGTGTACGCGCAGCCTCGCACGGTGTTCGCCCGCCGAGTTCCGGGCAGGCTCGATCACCCAGACCATCGAGGATCACCAGAACGACAGGCAGCCGGTCATCGTTCATGCGTGACTGGCGTCGGTCGCAGGCGCCGCACAACGCCGGCGCAGTTCATCCTCGCCCATGGTGTCGAGCACTGACAAAGTGCCGGCAGGGACTTGGTCACGCCAGACATTGTCACGCCGCGCCATAGCCGCGCGAATGTTGCTGGCTGAAACGCGCTTCTCAGGATCACCCTGCAACGCGATCACCGGATATTCGGCCGCCGCGAACCGCCGAGCCTTCTCACGCTCCCACTCCGAGAACACACGTACGAGCTGGGGCGTATGCGCCGGGACATAGGCAGGCCAGGTCGATGGCGCATCGAGCGGGAATGGAGTGATGACGTAGCGCCCTCGTGCGACGCCGTGGTGCGCGAGTGCAGCCTCGATGAACCCCAGTCGTTCGAACCAGGTGAACGGATTGGCGGCAGGCGAATGGCGATGATCGCTCTCCGGGACTGGCTGCAACGAGCGAAAGTCAGGGTTGGTGATACAGATCAGCACCTGCTGCGCCAGCGACAATGCATGCACTGCGACAACGAGGTGATCGACATGAAAAGGTTGAAACCGGCCTGTGAATGCAATGCGGTCCAGCAGGTTCGCGGGCTGGAGTTCGCTGGACTCGGGAAAAACTGGCATCGCCGTATCGCTGTGAAGTCAAGGAACCGGTGCGGTCCGTCTATTTGTCCGGACAATTGAACCAATCATGCCAGAAGCATCGCCACGTTGTCAGGAATTTCCACGTGGCACCTCGTCACTCCCCGTTGCTCGCCACGCTGGCATAGCTGTAGCGCTTGCCCTGCAGGTAGTCGGAATCCTAACCAAGCATGCGTGTCGCACCGCCGAGATCATAAGCCTTGGGCTGTCTGATACCACCTCGAGATCGTGCGATCCGCAGCTGCGCTTGCCGCCGTTGCCAGGATTGCTATGCTGCAAAAATCCGACCTCGGTCACCGGAGCATGGGATGCGTACGATCCTGTTGTGGAGCCTGCTCGCACTGGTCACCGGTCAGGCACTCGGGCATGCGCGACTCACGCACAGCGACCCCGCGCAGGGCGATACTTTGTCAGGCGGTCAGCGCGAAGTGATCCTGCAATTCTCCGAGGCGATACAGCCGCGATTCAGTGACTTCGTGTTCCACTACCTCGGGCAGGACGCCCAGGCCAGCGCAGGCATCGACAACCGCCTGTCGCGCCCGGTGCCGATCTACGACCAGGCTCGCCAGCAGGTAACCTTGACCCTGCCGATGCCTGCACGTCCAGGGTGGTATGTTCTGGATTGGGAGGTACTCGCGGCCGATGGGCATACCACAGGAGGCGCTCTGCGCTTCGTGCTGGCGCCCTGATGTCTGTGGAAGGCGATGTCCTCGCGCAAGGCCTGCGGCTGGCAGGCGCGACGCTGTTGACGACCGCGCTGGTGCTTTCGGTACTTGAAGAACGCGCGATTCCCCCCTTGCGCGTGGCGGTCCCTGGCGCGCTGGTGCTTGCAGCCGGCTGCGTCACACTGCTCATACTCACCGTGGCACCCGTGTCTGAGCGTCTGGACGAGCCATTGCTGCCGCTGGCGCTGGAATATCTGCAACATAGCCGTCATGGCGCGACGTTGCTGCTGCCGATGCTGCCGGCCACGTTCGCGCTGTTGCTATGGCATGCCCTGCCGGCATCAGCCTCAGCGCCCACGCGTCGCACCGTGCACGGCGTGATGGCGGCAACCCTGCTGGTCCTGATCGCGCTGATCGCGGCCGGCGGGCATACCGCTACGACCCGCTGGGAACACGCAGGCATGCTTGTGCTCGCGGTGCACATGGCCTGCGGCATCGGCTGGGTTGCGCTGCTGTTGAGCCTGATGCCGCGGTGGCTGCGTGGGGAGGCGCTGGGTGCGGTCCTGACGCGCGTCGGCAATACGGCCGCAGGTCTGGTGATCACCCTCGCAGCGGCAGGTCTCTTCACCGCCTGGATGCATGGTGCACCACCGCCCTGGTCGCTTGCCGAGGACTATGCGCGCCTGTTGCTGATGAAGTCGCTGGTGCTCGCACTGGCGCTCGGTGCGGCGGCATGCAATCGACTGTATCTGATGCGCGCTGCGGGGATTCGTGAGCCGCAGATTCGTCGAGTGGTGTCGATGGAGTGCACGCTGCTGTTGCTCGCACTGGGGCTCGCCGCCTGGCTGTCACGCACACCACCGCCGGGCTGAACTGCGCTGCAAACCGGTTCGACGGATTTCAAAGGCCAGTTCAAGGACACAGTGAGTGCGCACGCAGCGTTGCGTAAAGTGGCGCACACTCGCGCGCCACATCGGCGGCGCGACCGGTCAGATCGATGGCGCGTTCCCGGGGGGCTGCGAAGCCTGTCGATTGCCAGACGCTCTCATACCAGTATTTCGCCCATACGCCGTCGGACTCACGCACGCCCGCAGGCCAACTGAGCATCGCTGGCGTGAAGCCGATACCGAGCCTGGTGCACAGAGTGCGCAGGTGGGCCTCGGGCGCCTGCAGGAACTCACCGCTGTCGATGACAATCGGCGGACTGCCGCGACGGGCGCGCACCCATTCGAAGAGTTCCAGCTGGCGCGGCAGGCCCACGTCCTGCGCGGTGATGCAGTCCGTGCCGCGCGCCTGGATGTACGAGGCCACCACTTCGTCGGGACGTCGGATCAGGAAAATATTGACCAGCGCGTCGGTCCACTCAAGCTCGATGTCATCGCTCATGTGATGACACATATGCTTCTGATACCAGATGGCAGTTCCGCCTGGCGCCGGGCCTGTCAAGGCGGCAACCACCGCACGCCAGTCCGTATCGCCGGCGGCGATGATCTCATCGCGTCCCGGATGGGCGGCGCCGCTGGATGCCAGCCACGCCGCATACAGCGGCTCATCGGACACCACGCAGTCGGACCTGTTTTCCCAGGCGCGCATCATCGCCGTGGAAATGTTGCGCGGGCCCGACCACATGGCAATGCGCAAGGGTCGCTGCGTCACAGTGCTGTGCTCAT
>JBGTIC010000288.1:0-9070 GCA_041745895.1 Gammaproteobacteria bacterium | reverse complement strand
CCTGCGCGACGCCCTGCTTCGCCTGCCGGGCCTGCGCGCAATCCTTTCGAACGCCGACTCGCCGCGCCTCGGAGAGCTCACCACACAATGCGACGAGCACCGGACGCTGGCGGCGCATCTCAGCGCCGCCGTCGTGGAGAGCCCGCCAGTGCTGATACGCGACGGCGGCGTGATCGCCACCGGCTTCGATGTCGAGCTCGACGAGCTGCGCGCACTTGGCGATAACGCGGATCAGTACCTGCTGGATCTGGAGACCCGTGAGCGCGCGCGCACCGGGTTGTCCAGCCTCAAGGTCGGCTACAACCGCGTGCACGGCTACTACATCGAGATCAGCAAGGCTGCGGCGAAGCAGGCGCCCGACGACTACCAGCGGCGGCAGACACTCAAGGGCGCCGAGCGCTTCATCACACCGGAGCTCAAGGCCTTCGAGGAAAAGGCGCTGTCCGCACGCGAGCGGGCGCTGGCGCGAGAAAAGCTGCTTTACGAAGCCTTGCTGGATGTCATCAACGAATCGCTTGCGACCCTGCAGACGACTTTCGCCGCCGTGGCCGAGATCGATGTGCTGGCCACACTCGCCGAGCGGGCCGTTGCATTGAACATGTCCGCACCCACGCTGACCGACGAGCGTTGCTTTGCCTATCGCGCCGGCCGTCACCCGGTGGTCGAGGCCGTGCTACAGGCCCCGTTCGTCCCCAATGACCTGCAACTCGATGACGGTAGGCAGATGCTCATCATCACCGGCCCGAACATGGGTGGTAAATCCACCTACATGCGCCAGAGCGCGCTGATCGCGATTCTTGCGCACATCGGCAGCTACGTGCCGGCGCGCTCGGCGACCGTTGGTCCGATCGATCGCATCTTCACGCGCATCGGCGCCTCGGACGACCTGGCCGGCGGGCGCTCGACGTTCATGGTCGAGATGACCGAGACGGCGAATATCCTCAACAACGCGACTCCAGCCAGCCTGGTGCTGATGGACGAGGTGGGTCGCGGCACCTCCACGTTTGATGGCCTGTCGCTGGCGTGGGCGGCGGCGCGACACATCGCCGGGCGCATCGGCTGCTTCACCCTGTTCGCCACACACTACTTCGAACTCACCGAGCTTGCCGGCCAGATGCCCGGTTGCATCAATGTGCACCTCGATGCCACCGAGCATGGCGAGCGGCTGATCTTCATGCATACGCTGCGCGAAGGCCCCGCAAAGATGAGCTACGGGCTGCAGGTGGCAGGCCTTGCGGGCGTGCCTGCGAGCGTGATCCGCGAGGCGCGTCGCTATCTGGGAGAACTGGAAGCCCAGCGGCAGCGCCACGGCGATCCTCGCCAGCCGGAGCTGCCGCTGATGCCGCGTGCG
Organism: Gammaproteobacteria bacterium; assembly: GCA_041745895.1. GTDB lineage: Bacteria > Pseudomonadota > Gammaproteobacteria > Steroidobacterales > PWYM01 > PWYM01. The sequence continues at coordinate 7,719 of JBGTIC010000288.1, read as the reverse complement.
GACACCACCGCCGGTGCCTCTGGCAATTCCCACGACCAGGACGTGGGCAGTTCGACAGCCGCATCGAGCGCAACGGACCGCGCGCTGGTCTCGGCACTCGCGGAGCTCGATCCGGACGAGCTCACGCCGCGCGAGGCACTGGAGGCCCTGTATCGGCTCAGACGCATTCGCGAAGAGACTTGAGTCTCAGCTCATCGTAGGGACCGATACGGTGTTCACGCGGTACTTCCTGTGCTCTCCATCGCTCTCAATTCCTCGATCATCCGATCGTCGCAGGACAATCGCCTGGCAAGCTTGCTGCCGGGTTCGATGATGCGCCAGAACGGAACGACGCTGTCGGCAGCCTTGCCACTGTTCAGATCGTCCAGAGCCACCTCGGCGACGACCTTGAGATAGATCGCGGTGGTCACCGGGCATGTCGCGGTAGCGTTGTTGCGACGGGCCAGTTCGTTGCGCAGTCGTACGATCGTGCGTGTTTCGCCGGGCGGAATTCGGGCGACATAGTTGGCAATGACACCGGGTGAGCCGATGTACATGACGCTGCCGGCCTTGACCCCCGCGAAATCGCTGTGGAGGGTGACCGTCTTCGGCGGCTTGGCCTGCCTGTAGCGCTTGCGCCAGTCGGTGGGGCGCTTGGGTCTAGAAGGCGTCTTTTTCAAAATCAGTTCCTCACGTCGAGGTGGTTCAGCATCGACGGCGGGACTTTGTCTGCACAATTAGCTCAAATTTTTTCTTTTTCAATCCGATGTTTGCGTGTTTTCGTGCCGCGAGCCGAAGGTATCATCAGGCAACCGCCGCGGCCTCACGCGCGAAGCTTCCGTGTCGCAGAAAGTTCGCCGCCTGGTCGGCGACGCGTGGCGAAAACAGCATGGAGACGTGGCACACCGGCAGCACCAGATGATCGGCGGCACCGGGCATTCGCGTTTCCTCCACCGACACCGTGCCATCGCTGGGGCCGGCGACAGCACCCAGCAATGCGCCCAGCCCGAAATTCAGCGAACCGGCGATGATCCCCAGGTCGCGGTCGCCCGGCCACGTATCCAGCTTGGGTGCGTGCGCGAGTTCCTGCAAGCTTTTGCCGACCAGATGCACCCCCATCGGCGCCCGCAGAAAATGACTCGCCAGACTCGATCCGCGCAGCGGCGAGCCCAGGCAGATCAGTCGGCCGGGTCGCGTCAGCGGATTGGCCTTCATCATCTGCAGCATGACCACGCCCCCCAGACTGTGGCCCAGCAAGTGGACCTCCGGGCCGTCGCTGTCCTCGACGAAACGATGCAGCCGCTCGGCGTTCTCGACGAGCCCCGCACCGAGCGAACGGTACTTGAATACCCGTGTGCGAAAACCGTGCACGCGCCGCAGACGATTGCGCAGCACCAGCAGTTCAGAGCCGGTCATGTACAGGCCGTGCAACAGGATGACTGTGTCCATGAACCGTATTCTACTTGGCCGCTGCGCTCGGCGACCGTGCGCATCACCACGCACCGGCCACGCACCGGTTGTAGCTCGAACTTACGATCGGGGCGATATGTCAGGCAGGTGCAGAATCGCCTCCTGGTTGGTATACGAACTCGCTCGGGCCGCGGCCTCGTGGACCGGCAGCCAGCGATATTGGGAATGTTCTGCAGGCGACAGCGTGACAGGCACCCGCTCAGGCAGGCACAGCGCCCACCAGTGTTCAAGATTGACCGTGGCGTCCGGCGCGTAGCGTGCCCGCCAAGGTTCGATGATCGGAAATTCCCGGCGCACGCCGAGATCGACGAGCCCGGAGACATCGACGATGCCCGTCTCCTCGCGCACCTCCCGCCTCGCCGCCTGTGCCGGCGACTCGTCGGCCAGCAGTGCACCGGTCACCGACTGCCAGAAATCCGCAGGCGCGATACGGCGCAGCAACAGCACCTCGAGGGCGCGCGTGTGGATGACCACCAGCACGGACTCGGGGCGACGCGGGACGAACTTATTCACCGGGCCAGTGTGCCACGTGAGGTGGCGCCGGAAGCGGGACTCGGACGCGTCAGTCCTTCGGCGCCGCCTCCTGGCGACGCACACGAATCCCCGCCTCGCGCAGCTGCTCGGCCGAGACCTCTGAGGGTGCGCTGGTCAGCGGACAGCTTGCGGTCTGGGTCTTCGGGAAGGCGATGACATCCCGAATGCTTTCGGCACCACACATCAGCATCACCATGCGGTCCAGCCCGAAGGCAATGCCGCCATGCGGGGGCGCACCGGACTTCAGCGCATCGAGCAGGAAGCCGAACTTCTCGCGAGCCTGTTCATCGGAGATGCCCAGCAGCCGGAACACGGCCGACTGGATGTCCTGCTGGTGGATACGCACCGAACCGCCCCCCAGTTCCGTGCCATTGAGCACCATGTCATAGGCGCGCGACTGGATTTCGCCGGGGCTGCGCTCGAGTTCGGCGGTCGTATTCACTTTCGGTGCGGTGAAGGGGTGATGCAGGAAGATCCAGCTGTTGCGCTTTTCATCCCATTCGAACATCGGGAAATCGACAACCCACAGCGGTGCCCAGCCCTCGCCGACCAGGCCACGCTCATGGCCCAGGCGCACCCGCAGTGCCCCCATCGCGTCATTGACGATGCGTGCCCGATCCGCGCCGAAGAAAATCAGATCGCCGTCGCGCGCGCCAGTGCGCTCGACAATGCCGGCGACGGCCGCATCGGAGAGGAACTTCACGATCGGCGACTGCAGACCCTCGCGCCCGGCCGCAACGTCATTGACCTTGATGTAGGCCAGGCCCTTGGCGCCGTAGCGTGCGACGAACGCGGTGCACTCGTCGATCTCCTTGCGCGTCATCTCCCCGCCACTCGGCAGGCGCAGCGCGGCCACGCGCCCAGCCGGATCTGAAGCGGGGCCGGCGAAGACCTTGAAGTCGCAGCCGGCCACCAGATCGGAGACCTCGGTGAGCTCCAGCGGAATGCGCAGGTCGGGCTTGTCGGAGCCGTAGCGCTCCATGGCCTCGGCATAACTCATGCGCGGGAAAGGCTGCGGCAATTCCACGCCGAGCACGCTGTCGAACGTGCTGCGGATCATGCCTTCCATCAGACGCATGATCGCGTCTTCATCGAGAAACGAGGTTTCCACGTCGAGCTGCGTGAACTCCGGCTGACGGTCGGCACGCAGGTCCTCGTCGCGGAAACAGCGTGCGATCTGATAATAGCGATCGAAGCCTGCGATCATGAACAGCTGCTTGAAGATCTGCGGGGACTGCGGCAGCGCAAAGAATCGCCCGGGGTTCGTGCGGCTGGGCACGATATAGTCGCGCGCGCCCTCCGGCGTAGGCTTGGTCAGGATGGGGGTTTCCAGATCGATGAAGCCCTGGTCATCCAGATAGCGGCGCAGTGTGGAGGTCACGCGATGGCGCAGGCGCAGACGCTGCTGCATCAGCGGCCGTCGCAGGTCCACATAGCGATACTTCAGCCGCGTCTCTTCGGCGACATCCTCGTCATCGAGCATGAACGGCGGGGTTTCGGCCCGATTGTGGATGACCAGTTCCGTGCCGTAGAGCTCGATCTCACCGGTCGGCAGGTTCGCGTTCTCGGTGCCTGCGGGCCGCGCACGCACCCGACCGGTCACCGAGATCACGAACTCGCTGCGCAGGCGCTCGGCCTGGCTGAACAGCGCCGGCACGTCGGGATCGAACACCACCTGCAGCAGGCCTTCGCGATCGCGCAGGTCGACGAAAATCACGCCGCCGTGATCTCGTCTACGGTGGACCCAGCCGGCGACGGTCAGCGTCTGGTCGATGTGTTCGCGGGTCAGATGCCCGCAGTAATGACTGCGCATGGGAACTGGATTCCAAAAGTGCCGCGATGTTAAGGGGTGGACTTCCCGGGCGCAAGCGCGCGCGGCTGCCAGTCTGGCACGACGACGCCCAGGGAAATGATCATCTTGAGCGCATCGTCGACACTCATCTCCAGCTCGATGACTTCATTGCGAGGCACCATGAGGATGAAGCCGGAGGTGGGGTTCGGCGTGGTCGGCACGAATACACAGATGACATCGCTGGCGGTGCGCAGCTGGATCTCCTCGAGGCGGTTGGAGGTCTGAAAGCACAGCGCGAAAGTGCCCTTCTTCGGGTATTCGACCAGCAGCACCTTCTTGAACGACTGCTCGGTATCCGAGAACAGCACTTCGGCGAAACTCTTCGACGCCGAATAGATGCCGCGCACCATTGGTATACGGCGAAGCAACGCCTCGAAAACTTCCACCAGTCGCTTGCCGATCAGGTTGGCGGCAAGCACACCGGTCCCCAGCACGACCACCAGCGCCAGCACGATGCCGAAGCCGGGAATATTGAAGCCCAGCAGGTTCTCGGGTCGCCATGGGGGCGGCAGAATCAGCACGACGCCATCCATCAGCTCCAGCAACAGCCGGACTATGAACACCGTGACCCCGATGGGCACCCAGATGAGCAGGCCTGCGATGAAGTATCGCCGCAAGCGCGAGATCCTCGCGGCCGGTCCGAGCTTGCCGGCCGGGCTCATCAGGCCACCGCCTCGCTCGACCCTGACTTTGGCGGCTTGTCGTTCTTGCCCGCGTCCTTTTTCGCGACGTCGGGTTTTGCCGTGTCGGACTTCGCGCCATCTGACTTGCCAGCGTCTGCCTTGCCACCCTCTGACTTGGCGTCGCCTTTCGAGGCAGCATCGCTGCTTGGGCCCTCACCGGCCGAGGCCGGCTTGCCCTCGCCCGTGTCGGCCAGGTTGCGCTTGCGATCCTGGTCCTTCTTGAAATCGGTTTCGTACCATCCACCCCCCTTCAGGCGGAAGCTGGGCGCCGAGACCAGCCGACGCAGCGCAGACTCCCCGCAGGCGGGACAGTCGGTCAGGTGCTCGTCGCTGATCTTCTGCAACGCGTCGAGCTGGTGGCTGCAGGCTGCGCAGCGGTATTCATAAATGGGCATGCCGTCCTCCTGGACTTTCCGAGCGTTTTTCCAACCGGCGGGAACATGGGGCCAGCCAACCCCGGCGTCAAGGCAGTATACGTGGCCGCCGGTCAGACCCCGAACGCCAGGCCATCGGCGCTGGCCGATACGCGGATCGTATCGCCGGGGCCGAAATCGCCCTGGAGGATACGCTGGGCCAGAGGGTTCTCCAGCTGCTGCTGGATCGCGCGCTTGAGCGGCCGGGCGCCATAGATCGGATCGAAGCCGGCCTCGGCCAGGTGGTCCAGCGCCGCGTCATCGAGCCTGAGCGTCATGTCGCGATCCACCAGGCGCTGGCGCAGGCCCTGCATCTGGATGTCCACGATCTCGCGGATGTGCTCGCGCCCCAGGGGGTGGAATACCACGGCCTCATCGATGCGGTTGATGAACTCCGGGCGAAAGTGGCTGCCGACAATCTCCATGACTTCGGATTTCATGCGCTCGTAGTTGGCCTCGCCGGCGAGCTCCTGGATACGTTGGGACCCCAGGTTCGAGGTCATCACGATCACCGTGTTGCGGAAATCCACGGTGCGTCCCTGGCCGTCGGTCAGCCGCCCGTCATCGAGCACCTGCAGCAGCACGTTGAAGACATCCGGATGCGCCTTCTCGATTTCGTCCATCAGGATCACCGAATAGGGCCGCCGGCGCACCGCCTCGGTCAGGTAGCCGCCCTCTTCGTAGCCCACATACCCCGGCGGGGCGCCGATCAGGCGCGCCACGGAGTGCTTCTCCATGAACTCCGACATGTCGATGCGCACCATCGCAGCCTCGGTGTCGAACAGGAACGCCGCCAGCGCCTTGGTCAACTCGGTCTTGCCCACGCCGGTGGGCCCCAGAAACAAAAATGAGCCATTCGGCCGGTTCGGATCCGACAGGCCCGCGCGCGAACGCCGGATTGCATTGGCCACGGCCGTCACCGCCTCGGTCTGACCGACCACGCGCGCGCGCAGCATCTCTTCCATGCGCAGCAGCTTCTCGCGCTCGCCTTCGAGCATTCGCGACACCGGAATACCGGTCCATTTGGAGACAACCTCGGCGACTTCCTCGTCGGTGACCTTGTTGCGCACCAGCGTCGTCGCCGGGCCCTCGTCACCGCGCTCACCGGCGGCGGTGAGCTGCTTCTCCAGCTCAGGGATACGACCGTACTGCAGCTCCGACATGCGTCCGAGATCCTGCGCCCGTCGCGCGGTCTCAAGTTCCAGACGCGCGCGCTCGAGTTCCTCCTTGATCTGGGTGGCGCCCTGCAGCGAGGCCTTCTCGGCCTTCCAGATCTCGTCGAGATCCGAGAACTCACGCTCCAGTTTGCCGATCTGCTCCTCGAGATCGGCCAGGCGCTTGCGCGATGCCTCGTCGGACTCCTTCTTCAATGCTTCGCGTTCGATCTTGAGCTGGATCGTGCGCCGCTCCAGGCGATCCATCGACTCGGGCTTGGAGTCGATCTCCATGCGGATGCGCGAAGCCGCCTCGTCAATGAGGTCGATGGCCTTGTCGGGCAACTGCCGATCCGAGATGTAGCGATGCGAGAGCATGGCCGCGGCGACGATGGCAGGGTCGGTGATGTCGACACCGTGGTGCACCTCGTAGCGCTCCTTGAGGCCACGCAGGATGGCGATCGTGTCCTCGACGCTGGGTTCTGCCACCAGCACCTTTTGAAAACGCCGCTCGAGTGCTGCGTCCTTCTCGATGTACTTGCGGTACTCATCCAGCGTGGTCGCACCCACGCAGTGCAGCTCACCGCGCGCCAGGGCGGGCTTGAGCATGTTGCCGGCGTCCATCGCGCCTTCGGCCTTGCCTGCACCAACCATGGTATGGATCTCGTCGATGAACAGGATGATCTGGCCTTCCTGTTTGGCCAGGTCGTTGAGCACGGCCTTGAGACGTTCTTCGAACTCGCCGCGGAACTTCGCGCCCGCGATCAGGGAACCCATGTCCAGCGCCAGGATGCGCTTGGATTTCAGGCCTTCGGGCACCTCGCCGTTGACGATGCGCAGCGCCAGGCCCTCGACGATCGCGGTCTTGCCCACACCAGGCTCGCCGATCAGCACGGGATTGTTCTTGGTGCGCCGCTGCAGCACCTGGACGGTGCGACGGATCTCCTCGTCACGACCGATGACCGGATCGAGCTTGCCCTGCTCGGCGCGTTCGGTCAGATCGATGGTGTATTTCTCCAGCGCCTGACGCTGTTCCTCGGCATTCGGATCGTTGACCGGCGCACCGCCTCGCATCTCGTCGATGGCCTTTTCCACGGCGCCCTTGATCACACCGGCTTCGCGCAGCAGACGACCCACCTCGCCCTTGTCCTCAACGGCGGCGAGCACGAAGAGTTCCGAGGAGATGTAGGCATCGTTGCGCTGCTGGGCCAGCTTGTCGGTGACGTTGAGCAGCCGGCCGGTGTCATTCGACAGGTGCACCTCGCCAGGCGTGCCTTCCACGCTGGGCAGACGTTCCAGCGCCTCGCCCAGGTGCGAGCGCAGCAGGTTGACCTTGGCGCCGGCCTTGCCCAGCAGGTGGCGCACGCTGCCACCCTGCTGATCGAGCAGCGCGACGAGCACATGCGCAGGCTCGATGAACTGGTGGTCGCGGCCCAGCGCAAGCGACTGTGCATCGGCCAGGGCCGTCTGGAATTTGCTGGTCAGTTTGTCCATGCGCATGGGCTGGCTCCGGGATGAACTGTTGCGTAAGGGCGATGGCACTTGCTGAAGCCGCGGCTAGCGACGCGTGCGGGAGGTCTTTGGCGGAATGGCTCCCTTCGGTCCGCTTTATTTCCGCCAAAGACCTCCCGCAC
>JBGTIC010000287.1:0-39908 GCA_041745895.1 Gammaproteobacteria bacterium | reverse complement strand
CGAGCAAGTCGGACAGCTGAATCGCAAACTCTGGAACGTTCCATGTCGGACAGATACGGCGCAGGAGCTCTTTCAACCACCTTCTGATGGCGTCTTTGCATCGAGCAATCACGTTCGTACAGATGAACGAGATTGCCGAACTGATCGCCAAGTATCTGGACTTCCACGTGACGAGCACGTTCGATCAGCTTCTCGAAGTAGACCTGGTCGTTACCAAAAGCAGAAAGCGCTTCACGCCGTGCTGCGGCAAAACCCGACCGCAAATCGTCCGGCCCGTGGACGGTCCGCATTCCGCGTCCGCCACCACCCCAGCTCGCCTTGAGCATCAGGGGATAGCCGAGTCGTTCGGCGATTGCCGTTACCTGATCGAGATCATTGGGAAGGGCGCTCGATGCCGGCATGACCGGTATGCCGGCGCGTTCGGCCAGTTGCCGCGCTTCGATCTTGTTGCCGAGTTGTCGCATGACGGAAGACGGCGGGCCGATAAAGGTGATGCCGGCATCGGCGCAAGCGTCGGCAAAGTCCGGATTCTCCGACAGAAATCCGTAACCTGGGTGAACTGCGTCGACACGGTTTCGCCGGCCGATATCGAGAATCGCTTCGATATTGAGGTAGTCACCGAGTGGATTCCCTCCGGAGCCGATCTGGTACGACTCGTCCGCCTTGAAACGGTGAAGTGCGAACCGGTCCTCCGCCGTATAGATTGCAATGGTGCGAATCTTGAGTTCCGCCGCGGCACGAAGCACGCGAACAGCGATTTCGCCCCGGTTGGCGACAAGAAGTGATCTCACCTTAGGCGTCCTATTGGGCATGGTCGTTGACGGTTGGAAGACCATCCCATTCTAGTCAACTTGGTCAGAAAGCGGTTCGCCGAGAGTACACAGTGATTGACTTAACAGGCCCCTTTTCAGACTCGGCGCCACGATCGGCGCCTCAGCGGTTCTCGCCGCTGTGACCTTTGAGGGTGCGTGCGCGATACTTGCTCGGCGACTCCCCCGTCCAGACGCGAAATGCTCGTGAGAAGCTGCTGATTTCGGAAAAGCCCAGCAAGAACGCAACTTCGCTGATCGAATGCAGACTCTGGTTCATATACTGCTCAGCGAGTTCACGCCGTGTTTCACTAAGCAGATCACTGTAACTGGTGTCTCGTGCCAATAATCGATTCTGTAAGGTACGCTCGCTCATGTTGAGTTGCGCTGCCACGTTTTGCTTGCTGCATTCACCGGACGGTAGCAAACCGATGAACGACGCACGCACCTGGGCAATAATATCGCTGCGGTCTATTTGTCTGAGAAGCGACATTACAACCTGATCATTCTGCCGCGCCAATTCGGCATTGGCGGCGGGCAGCCGCACTGTCATGTCGCGCATGCTAAAGACAAGTGTATTCCTGGAGCTGTCAAACTCGATGGGTGCCCGAAACCAGGAAGTGAACTTATCCAGATTCTGCCGGGGCTCCGGTCGTCGGAGATACACACGCAACGGGTTGAATGTCGGGCGGTAAATATAGCGACTGAAGCGCAGCAGGGTCGCCAGCCACGCATCCTGCGGTGCATAACATGTCAAACCAATAGCCGGCAGCATCGACAGGCGAAACTCCTGAGCGTCTTTTTCGACTTCGGTCACGGCATTGGTGGAGACAAGACCGAAATATCGGACGATTCGGCGGCAGAAAGACTCGAGATCCTGGCTGGCAAAAAGGGAATACCCGAGCGCATTCAATGAGGTCGGGTGTACGTACTCGGCTATGGAAAGACCGAACGAAGGGTCACCGGTAATTTCCTCCGAAATTCGGTAAACATTGGTCATCCGGTCGGCCGGATACCGTGTCGATGGATCACGCGCGGTCTCAATGTCGATGCCTGCTTCGGCGAATATTTTGCCGCTGTTGATGCCTCGTTCCTCCAGCGCCTCCGCGACCGCTACGGCCCAACTGGCCAGAACATTGCGGTCCTTTTGATTCGATGTATTTTTTTCCATCATAGTCGCGTATGACACCTGTGGTGCCGTTTCTGAAAAACAGCTTTATTGTGAACCGGTACGTTGCAGACGAACAAGAAGCTCCACGGTTTTGCGTGCCAGCGCAGTGCGGTCGTCGACCGACTTCATGATCGTATCGGTCGTTTCCACGGCGATGCCGAGTCGGGCAATTTCTTCAGCCAAAGCTTCATCTAGTGTGTCGATGATAAATCCGTCGAGCAATGATTCGTAATGCCTTGCTACGGACAAGGCGGATATCGGTAGTCCCATTTCAGTCATGATCTTGGCGGTCGGTCCCTTAATCGCTTTTCCGTCTACTATTGGACTGATCGCGACAACCGGTGCGTTGCTGTTGGTGATCGCGTCGATTACTCCCGGAATTGCCAGAATCGGGTCGATACTGAGAAAGGGGTTCGAGGGGCAAAGTACTATCCCCGCCAATTGTGGATCTTCGAGGGCCGCTATGAATCCGGGTGATGGGCGCGAACTTGCGGAGCCGTCGACTAGAATACGTAATATCGCCGGCTCGCATCGACGTCGAACAAAATACTCCTGAAATGAGAGGTTCCCTGCATCGGTTTCCACGATGGTGCGCAGCGAGTCGTCGCTCATTGGTACGACATTTGACGAAATTCTGAATCTTGCTCTGAGATCCTCGGTCACCGTAGTAAGTGTCACTCCGGAGTGCAGACCAAGGGTGCGATACACGTGCACGGCGAGATCCCTATCGCCGAGGCGGAACCAAGAGTCAATGCCCAGGTTTTCCAGCTCGGACATGAACGTCCAGGTTTCCACATCACGGCCCCAGCCGGTGGCCGGATTGTTGACGCCGGCCAGCGCATACAGGACAGAATCGATGTCCGGTGAAATATGCAAACCAAGGTACTCAAAATCATCCCCGGTGTTTGCAACGACCGTCAACTGCCCGGGTACCAGAATCCTGTCCAGGCCGAGCGCCAGCTTGGCACCGCCCACGCCGCCTGATAGGGCTAGGACAGGCCTTAAGCCAATCATCGAAACAGGTCAAATTCGCGTGCACGCAAGAGTGCCCGGGCGCCAGTGTTGCCGCGAAGGTTCGTAAATCCGCGTATCAGTACTACCGGTTTACCTTCGGCGGCCTGGCCCATGAGCATCGATGCTGCAGCCGCGATCTCATCCGCAATGGCGACTTGGGTAACGCGAAGCTCGCGGCCGTGCAAATCAGCATGACCGCGCAAATCCAGCAACGCGGAAGTGCCGGCCACCCCGATTGCGTGCCCCACAGTACCGTTTCGCCAGGCGCGGCCGATGCTGTCGGCAACGACGACGCCGACATCGACATTGCAGCATTTCTTCACATAGTCGCGAATTGCACCGGCAGATGCGTCAGGGTCCTGTGGCAGAAGCAGCACGAATCCGTCGTCGACATTGGACTGATCGATTCCCGCATTGGCCATTACGATGCCAAGTCGGCTTTCGGTGATGATCAGCCCGTCTGAAACGCGAACCACAGAATCAGATTCCTGAAGGATAAGCTCGACGATTCTCGGGTCCTTGCCGGTCTTGCGCGCCAGCACCAACGCCTTTGCCGATGGAGTGACATCGCTCAAGAGTCTCGCCTGTCCCTCGGCTTTCGAGACGACCTTCTGAGCGATTACCAGGACGTCATTGTCATGCAACACGACGTCGTTGCTGATCGCTGAATCGATGATCAATTGGGGCAGCAAGTCACCCGCTCGAACAACCGGGAAACCGAGAAATGCCGTCAGTTCAAGCCGGTCCGCTGTGTGGCTTTGTGTCATATGTTGATGTGTGCTGAGCTAACTCATGTGTTGGGAGAAATCGGATCGGAATAGCACGACTCGACCGAATTGCCCCATTGTAACCTTTCCCTTAGTATCCGATGATGGCGCGCAAAATAATGAATTATAAGTTATGACAGGCGGCCTGGATGTGCGTCCTGTCTTCGGCGAGGACTAATGAAGTCACTGACCCGACGCGACTTCGTCATGCAAAGCGGTGTGGGGGTCCTGACCTTTTGCATAGCAGGCTGTGAGGTCGAAACCACACCCGGCGATGCCCGAAAGCAGGGCGCCGCCATGCGAGTGCTTACAACGTCAGAGGTGGCGACGCTCGAAGCCTTCGGTGAGATTCTTCTCCCGGGCAGCCGCGACGCCGGCATCGCAAATTTTATAGATCACCAACTTGCATCACCCTCGGAAAACCAGCTCCTGATGATCAAGTATCTGAATGTCAAGCAACCCTACGCGAATTTCTATCGCGGGGGGCTGGCGGCACTGGACCGGGCAGGGCGAGCCGAGTCTCAGGCCAGTTTTAACGAGCTGGGTACGAGCCAACAGCAAGTGTTGGTATCGAGAGTTTCCCGAGATAACCCGCCGGGGTGGGACGACGGACCCCTCGGACCGTTCTTTTTCTTCGTTGTGCGGAACGATGCATTGGACGTGACTTACGGGACGGTAAGGGGCTTCGAAGCGCTGCGGATACCCTATATGGCTCATATACTGCCGCCGAGTCGCTGGGGCGAGTGAAATCATTGGCCGACAAAGTTGACGCGGTAATCGTCGGCTCTGGTGCTGCTGGCAGTGCGATGGCGGCGAAACTTGCCGAAGGTGGAAAATCAGTAATCGTGCTCGAGGCTGGTCCTGAGCGCCGCATGGATCATTTGGTGAGTTCGGGAATCTGGGCTCGAAGACTCAAGTGGGGTGGAGCGCCCGTTGTCGAAGAGGGACGCCAGCCAGTCGGTTATGTCTTTAATTCGGGTTATGGGACGGGCGGCAGCGCCTTGCACCATTACGCTGTGTGGCCCCGGTTTCACGCCGAAGATTTCGAATGTAACACCCGCTACGGCCGGGGGCTCGATTGGCCAATCAGTTACGACGAGCTCGCGCCGTACTATGATGAAGTGCAAGACGAGGTAGGCATCTCGGGAGATACGGAACGCGAAATATGGCGACCGCCCGGGGCCCCGTATTCGCTGCCACCTGTCCCGGTTTTTCCACAAGGTGAAATCATTGCTCGAGGGTTTGCTGCCCGGGATATGCGGACCGCACCGCTTCCCCTAGCCATTTTGTCGCAAAGTTATCGTGGTCGTGCCGCTTGCATCTGGGATGGATGGTGCGACGCCGGCTGCCCGATCGGCGCTCTGGCCAACCCTTTGACGGTGCATTTGCCACGAGCCCTGGCAGCTGGCGCTGTCGTTAAAACCGATTCGACCGTGACACGCGTGCTTACGGATGCAAACGGCAGCCGCGCTGTCGGTGTGGAAGTGGCGCTCCAAAACGGGGAACGTTCAAGTGTCATGGCGGATGTCATAGTTCTTGCCGCGTTTGCGGTACAAAATCCGCGACTCCTGTTGGCATCCGCTACCGACCGGCATCCGGATGGACTGGGAAACTCCAGCGGGATGGTCGGTAAATACGTCATGAGCCATGCAGCGGGACTTATATACGGGCTCTTCGATGAAGAAACGCGGTCTTACATGGGTGCATTCGGCGGCCAACTGCTGAATCAAGATAACTACGCCAAGGAAACTCACGTGGATACCGGCGGGTTTGGCAGCTACCAATGGATGATCGGACAGGCTGTCAGACCCAACGATCTGCTCGGTATGGGAACGACACGTCCCGAACTTTTCGGCGACGACCTCCATGCCTTTATGCGCGAGGCGGCTCGCGGATTCGCTTCCATGACTGCCGTGGTCGAGGACCTGCCGCTAGCCACTAATGTTGTCCGCCTCAGTGACCAGAAAGACCAGTTTGGCGTTCCATTAGCGCACGTGACCCACACCGCAGATCCGGCGAGCCATGCACTCTGGGAGGCGGTGCTCAAGCAAGGGACCGGGATTTTCAAAGCGGCCGGCGCCACGCATGTCTGGACCGGACCACGCGGTCCCATGCATATTATGGGAGGCACGATAATGGGTCGGGATCCGACGGCGTCTGTAACCAACAGCTTCGGACAGTGCCACGACATTCCGAATCTCGTGATCGCAGGTCCAGGTCTGTTTCCCACCAGCGCCGGTGTCAATCCAACGTTCACGGTGCACGCGATAACGGCGCGCACGGCCGACCACTTGCTCGCGCACTGGAGCGGCTTGCAGGGGTAGGTTCGATTGCCGTGACCTCCATGCCCGGGTCTCCTCGAGCCTCTATCGATTAGGCCACCGAAGATGCCTTGCACCGCACCAGAGCCGTCCTAGCCTGGAAAATGGCGTCCCACTTATCTCCTGCAAGGTCCGATTGTCCGCCACGCTGCAAACAATCGTGCGATCAGAACGAATATCTCAGGTTAATCCCGTACCAGCGCGGAGGCTGGAAGGAGATTTCGTTACAGCCGCAAACCGTCGCGATATTGAAGCCCTGGATGCCAGCACGCTCATCCGTGATATTTTTCATTCTCAGCGAAGCTTCAAGCCGATCGCTGGCATTAATCCAGCCGATCCGGGCATTGACCATCGTGTAGTCGCTGAACTTGTCCGCGTCGAAGTTACGCAGATTGTAGAAAAATTCGTCCGAATAACTGACATCGCCTCCCACGTACATGCGTCCGTTGAAGGCTGGCCATTCGTAGCGGACAAGTCCGGTAATCTGAAACTCCGGTGCATAGGTCGGATTTACGTCGCGGCTAATCGGCCCATCAACGCGCAGCGGAACGTCCTTTACCGTAGCATCGAACCAGGCGGCAGATAGCAGTATGTCGAGCCCTCGTATCGGGGACGTCTGCAACTCCAGTTCCATGCCAATGTTTTCGGCATCGGCATTGATGACGACGCCGCTGACCCCTGTGAACAGAAAGCTCTGGTAGTCCGCGTAGTCATAGTAAAACACGCTGCCATTGAATCGTGTCGTGCCGTCGAAAAGCGTCGCCTTGAAGCCGCCTTCCAGACTGGTCAGAATTTCTTCGCCATAAGGAATAGCACTCGCAGGAACGGGTAGGCCGCCGGCAAGCTGAGCGTTGAAGCTGCCGGCCTTCACACCACGGTTCAGGCCGAGATACAGCAGGAGGTCGTCAGAATAATTCCAGTCGAGCTGCAGCTTGCCCGCCCAGAGGGTGTCACTCGTTTCGTCATCGAATGGCGCGGGTACACCGTTGTTGAAGACCGGCCCAATCAGCACGGGCGTGCCCTGGTGAATGAGACGGGAATCCTGAGTGAAATAGATATTCTGTTCGAAATGGTACTCTTTCTCTTCCTGAATGACGCGCAGGCCAGCAATCAGCGTAACGTCTGCAGAGAGGTCACGTTCGATTTGACCGAACAGGGAGTAGGAATCCGTCTTGAGCCGTGCATCTACGCCCAGATCGAAAGGTGAGCCTGGAACGACACCGTTGAGGGGGAACTTGAGGCCATTATCTGATTCGCTGTCGATATTGAGGTAGAAAAAGCCCGCCACCCATGCCGTGTTGTCGCTTGCACCGTTAAGGCGAATCTCCTGTGTGAAGCTGGTGGCATCAACCGCCGCATAGTTTGCCGACTGATTTGCTGGCGCGGAATCGACGTCGATGAATACGAGTTTCTCATAATCCTTGAAGTCGGTAACCGAAGTCAGGCTGACGGAGTCCCAAACGTCCCATTCTATGCGGTTGTTGATGCCAATTGTTTCTATCTTTCCGTGATCCGCGAATGCAAAGTCTCCGGAGGTATTAAAGTCTTCACCATCAGGATCAATATAGCCAAAAAAATCTGCGCCCGCGGGGCGTCCGAACAGGTCTCCGAAAACACCGTCATTATCGAGGTCACCACCAAAATCGGAGCCATCGGCGGCGATCGACGCGCGAGTTTCGTCCGGGGCCACGTCAATGACATTTATGAGTTCGTTGTTTTCGTCAAAGACCGCAATAGTTGGCTTTGACTGGTACGGTCCCGTGGCAAGCTCACTTCGTGCCTGATTTATCGCAACAGTCCACTCGAGGGCATCGCTGGGGCGGAATTGGAGGATTCCCCGCAGTGCCAGCGTATCATCGTCGCCCATGTCCGCACCGGCTCCCGGACCGGGCGAGCCGCCGACAGCTGCGAAGGGATAGATGTTGTTCAGATAACCGTCGTGCTCGTTATATAGAACCGCAACCCGGCCGGCAACTGTGTCAGAGAATGGACCACCAAGTGCAGCCTCTACACGAACATGGTTGGCGTTGGCATCCGAGTCGAAAGTCCCATAAGTCAGATCGGCGTAGCCCTCGACTTCGTCGAAGGAAGGCTTGTTACTGACATACTGGATCAGTCCCCCCGTGGCATTGCGACCGAATAAGGTGCCCTGAGGTCCCTTCAATATTTCCACGCGTTCGATGTCAAATACCGCGAAGGTCTGGGCTTGGGCAACGGCAAGGTAACCCTCATCCAGATACACGGCGCTCGGTGCTTCAATAATGTCATTGAAATCGTTCTGTGTAACGCCACGGATGGCGAACTGGGTATTTTGACCGGCAATGTTTCCGCTGGTGTGGACACCGGGGGAGAACGCTGCAACATCGATACTTTCCTCGACGCCAAGCGCTTTCAATTGATCGCCCGTAAATGCAGTGATTGCAATTCCCACGTCCTGGGCCGCTTGCTCTCGCTTCTGCGCTGTTACGATTACTTCGTCGAGGACGTTTTGTGCCAGCCCAGCCTGAACGACGCTGAGCAACAGCGCACCGACGGTTAAGCGCAATGCTGCGTTACATTCACTCATGACTCCCCCCTACTAGTTTCTTTTGTTGCTATTGGCTGAAACCAGCCATGACCTTGGTCACCTGTCAGGAATAGTAATCCAAAATGATTAAGATGGTGACCAAAATGTGCTGAATTGCATGTCCGAAACGCCAGAAGTAATGGTAAGCAATTATTTACGGTCGCAATCGAATAGTTATATGGAAAAATCGGTCAATCGTTTTGCCCGAATTGACAAGCACTGAACGTGAACGGCCGGGTGGACAATCCTTCTAGTGGCGTCCCGCAGGCATTTAAATCTCGAGAGTTAATGCGTGTCGGTGCAAGGATTGCGCTCGGTTGTCGGATACGGCCCGAGCAGTACAATCAAAATTGTGCTGATAACGACCAGCCCGGTAACCACCCACAGCGCGCCCAGATAGTCGCCGGCGCGGTCGTAGTATACGCCCATTGCGTAAGCGCCGGCGCCAGACCCTAGCTGGAAGGCCGCGAACATTATTCCGTTGATCAGCCCGAACGCTTTGAGGCCGAAGTACCGCGAGACAAGATAGGAGATTTCACTAATCTCCGAGCCGGTAGCGAGTCCGACCGAAATGGCGGCAAAGAACGCCACCGGGCCGAAGAAATCCAGCGCCAAAAATACGAGGCCCACGATCATACCGAGCTGGAAACCGGCTGCGACGTACGGTGCGAAAAAGCGGTCCATCAGCCAGCCCGAGAGAATGCGACCGAAAATCAGTCCCAGGCCGAGCAGGCTCATTGCGAATGCAGCCTGCGCTGGCGGCATGCCGCGGCCGATCAGCATTGGCACCAGGTGCGCCAGGATGCTGGTGATGCCGACGCCGATCAAAACGATTGAGACGACCAGTAACCAAAACGGCCGCGTCCGAGCCGATTCTGTCAGCGTTAACCCAACCCACTTCGGTGACGTGCCGGCCGGGGTTTCGAGGTCCTCGGGCCGTGCGACGCCATCCGGAAGCAGGCCCATCTGCGCCGGTCTCTCGCGCAACACGAACGCGGCCAGCGGCAGCGAACTCAGCAGGATCAACCCGCCGAACAACAGGTAGGCCTGGCGCCAGCCAAATTGCCCGATCATCCACTGCCCCAGCGCCGGCACCATCGCCGCGCCGACGCCGAATCCCGACAGTGCAATGCCTAGCGCCAGTCCACGGCGCTTCTCGAACCACGCGACAATGATGCGTGAGTAAGCCAACGGAAGCGTGCCCGCGCCGAGCAGCGGGATGAGTGCATGCATAAGATAATAGTGGCGAATGTCGCCGCTAAGCCGGCTCATCGACGCGACGCACAGACCGAGTAGTGCGATGGAAACCACCATCACCCGGCGTGCGCCGATTCGGTCTACCAGCGCACCAAGAAAAGGCGAGGCGACGACAACGGCGATGTTCGCGATCGTCAGCGCCAACGACATCGGGCCGCGCGTCCAGCCGAACTCCACCTGCAGCGGACCGAGGAAGGTTCCAAAGGCGAACACCGTGAACATTGCATAGCTTAGCGACAGGCCCGTGAAGCTGGCAGCGACGTTCCACCAGCCGTAGAAAATGGTGGAATCGGGACTGGGGGAATCGTTCATCGATGGCATGCTGATTGTATCGTAGCAGACCCCAACACTCAGGAACTTGCGACGTCCTTCGCTCTTTCTGTCAAAAATATCCTCGACCATCAGAATACACAATCGAAAAGCTGCCTAAGCTGGGAAGACGCAAACGTCGGCGACACCCACGTGATACTGGATATTGTTATAAGACGGGTACGTAACCTGGACTGTCGCTACCAATATTTTTGAAGCAGGAAACCCGGTGCTCTGCCAGGTAACACGGAACGCATAGCCGGGATGACACATCATCGACTCGAGGCTGCAAGTCATAGCCGAATCGCCCCATGGTCTCGTTGCGAACATCGCCCCTGTCAGCCTTCTGACGTCCGCGATGTATCGTATAAGCTAGGGCTTGCGAGGCTTTGATGCCTTCGGCACGGTTATGCGTGATAGCGCCGTTTGCCCGACGGTATGCCGTCCGCGTTGCCGTCCAGCGCCCGTCAGCTTAAGTCGATTGTGAGAGTTTGCGTCCGTAGCGCCTCTATAAACACACGTGCGGCGGGCGATGGTGTACTGCCGGCGCGCGTGGTAATGCCGATCGGGCGGTAAGTTTCCTCCAGCCTGACAGGAAGTGCTGCCAGCAACCCGGCGGACAAATCGAGCTGGACCTGGTGTGTCGACAGAAGCGCAAAGCGGTTGCTTTCCAGCAGGAGTCCGCGCGTCGTCGACAACGAGCTCGTTTCGACAACCTGTGCCGGCTCATTAGCGGCGCGTCGCGACAGGAACCGGTCGAAGAGTTGGCGCGCGGGTGTCGATCGGGACGGCAGTACCCAGCCGTAGTCAAGAATCTCCGAAACTGACAATCGTTCGCGCGACGCCAGCGGGTGATTCGCGCCGCAGATGACGGCCAGTTCGTCCTCGAATAGGTCTTCCGTGTGCAGCGCCGAGTCCGCGGGCAGCCGGCGTGTCGCGCCGATGATCAGGTCCAGGCCGCCGCTTCGCAGTGCGCGTTCGAGCACGTCGTACGGACCTTCGCGTGTGCGAATCGCGATCCGGGAGTGCGCGAGCAGAACGTGATGAATCGCACGCGGGACAATCACGGTGCGGGAGTATGGCAATGTGCCAATCATCAGCCGGCCTCGAATGTTGCCGTCAAGGCATTGGATCTCGTCAATGCCATGTCGGATTAACGACAGCGCAAGCCGCAAGTGCATTGCGAGGACGTCACTGAATGACGTGCTTCTGAGTCCCGTCGCTGCCGGCTCGAACAGCGGCAGTTCCAGAAGTTCTTCCAGCGCACGCAACGAATCATAGATTGCCGACGGGGTCACGCCTTCGTCAGCTGCTGCCTGGCGAACATCGCAGGTTTCGTACACGGCCAGGAACGCAAGCAGACGTTTGGCGCTGATCTCCATCGTGAACAATGGATTTTGTCGAAGACGGGGCGGGCGCCGCAGCGCAGCCCGGTGGGCCCGCGCCGCCAGGTTGAACTGGACCTCGGCTTCGCGAATTCGCCCGATCAGCAGTGCTCCGTGCGCCGTGGGTTGGACGCCATGGGCAAATCGGTCGAAAAGAGTCACACCGAGGTGCGCCTCCAGTTCCGAAAGCGCTTTGGACACGGCCGACTGGGTTCGATTGAGTGCGCGGGCGGCGCCGGTCAGGCTACCGTGACGATCGATGCTGCGGACCGTGCGCAGCTGACGAAGGCTTGGAAAGTCTGCCGCTGTGTCCCGGGCTTCGTCAGCAAAAGTAATATGACTTTCGACTCGGGCAGGATCGGGTAAATTGGCCATCTATTGAAGTATAACCAATAAAAAACATATAGATACCAGTAATTAATCCGGGCCTTCAGGCCGATTGGTGCGTTCTTTCTTCCGAAGGGTCTCCATCAATTACGGAAAAACTCATGGCCTTTCAAGTCTAATCCATTGGTGAGCCGGCTCACTCTGGAATACGATCAATAGTCCAGACTTCGCTTGTTCAAGGGTGCGGCAAGATGGCGGTAGTAGTGACTTGCGTCGACCGCGTCGACGCATCGGTCGCCGATGGCTTCAAAAGTCTAGGGGTTGCTACCGTGCACGAAGCGCAGGGCCGTAACGGCCTGATGGCGTCATACCTGCGCCCGATCTATAGGCCAGTGCACGTGGCCGGTACTGCCGTCACCTGCGAAGTCGCGCCCGGCGACAACTGGATGATTCACGTTGCGGTTGAGCAGTGCCGCGAGGGTGACGTGCTGGTGGTTGTACCGACCAGCCCGTGCGAAGACGGTTATTTTGGCGACCTGCTGGCCGAGTCCCTGCGGGCACGCGGCATCCGTGGGCTGGTGATCGAAGGCGGTGTCCGCGACGTCGCCACGCTCACCGAGGCACGTTTTCCGGTGTGGTCGAAGGCGATCTTTGCCCAGGGCACCGTCAAAGAAACCATTGCGAACGTCAATGTGCCGGTGGTGTGCGGTGGAGCGCTCGTTCACCCGGGCGACCTGATCGTCGCAGACGACGACGGTGTCGTTGTCGTCAGCCGCGCAGAGGCTGCGTCAGTACTTGAAAAGGCACGAGCGCGCGAGGCGAACGAAACCGAAAAGCGCGCGCGGCTCGCGACCGGCGAACTCGGCCTCGACATTTACGATATGCGCCAACGGCTGGCAGCCAAGGGGCTTCGCTACGTCAAGAATCCCGAGGACGCGTGAGAATGCAGACGGCGATCCCCTGCAGTGTCATGCGTGGAGGCACTTCGAGGGGGCTATATTTTCGTAACGAGGATCTGCCCGACGATCGCGGGCTGCGCGACCAGGTTCTGCTCGCCGCGATGGGTTCACCCGATACGCGACAGATCGACGGCATGGGTGGTGCGCATCCGCTGACCAGCAAGGTGGCGGTGATCTGTGCTTCGGCTGCCGGGGATGCCGTCGTCGATTATCTTTTTCTACAGGTCCACGTCGACCGCGCCGAAGTCAGCGACAGCCAGAACTGCGGCAACATCCTTGCCGGTGTTGCACCGTTCGCCATCGACGAGGGAATTGTATCCGCCGGAGAAGACACGACGGACGTGCGTATCCGGATGGTAAATACGGGCGGTATTGCCGTGGCGCGCGTACAAACTGCAGGTGGCAAGGCGAACTACAGTGGCGATGCGAAGATCGACGGGGTGCCCGGAACCGCCGCACCGGTAATGCTCGAGTTCCTGGATATTGCGGGATCGAGCTGCGGTGCGCTTCTGCCGACGGGGCGAATGGTGGACACGATCGACGATGTGGCCGTTACCTGCATCGACAACGGCATGCCGGTCGTGTTGCTGCGCGCCGGTGACTTTGGCAAGACCGGCTACGAGTCGCCAGCTGAACTCGAGAGCGACGGCGAGTTAACGGCGCGTATCGAATCGATTCGCCTGCAGGCCGGCGAACGCATGAACCTGGGTGACGTCAGGAGCAAGACCGTACCGAAAATGAGCCTCGTCGCACCCGCGCGGAACGGCGGTGCAATCTCGACCCGCACTTTCATTCCGCATCGCGTGCATGACGCCATTGGCGTGCTTGGTTCGGTGAGCGTGGCGACCGCCTGCCTGTTACCCGGTTCCGTGGCACAGGCAGTGAGCGACACGAAACCGGGGCGCGGCATCCGCCGCCTTGATGTCGAGCATCCCACCGGTTTCTTCACGGTGGAGGTCGAGCTGGACACCGCGCAGGATCCGCCGTCGGTTTTGCGTACCGCGTTGTTGCGGACCGCGAGGCTCCTGATGCGCGGCACGATTTTCGTACCGGGAACTATCTGGAGGGGCAAATCGTGATTGGCGTTCGACGCATTTGCCTCATCGGGCTCGGGGAGGTCGGCAGCCGTCTTGCCGATGACCTGGGCGATCGCGACGTGAATCTCGTGGCCTGGGATCGACAGTTCGATAACGTTAACAGCGTGCCGTCCGGGAATGCCGCAATTCGGAATGAGCTGTGTCAGGCGGCTTCAGCCGGAACCGCCGCATCCGGCTGCGAACTCGTGATCTCTGCCGTCACCGCGGCGCAAGACCTCGACTCGGCGCGGTCCATCATGAGCAGCCTGGAATTCAATGCATGGTTCCTCGACCTCAATTCAGTGTCGCCTGCCACACGGCAGTCGGTGGCGGACGTCGTGCAGCATGCTGGTGGGCGTTACGTCGAAGCCGCGATTATGTCGCCAATCCATCCCGATGGCATCGGGTCGCCGATGCTGGCCGGCGGTCCGTACGCGCGAGCGTTCATGCCAATTGCGCAACGATTGGGATTGACCGGAATGAAGTTCTGCTCGGATCGCATCGGGCCGGCGTCGGCCACCAAGATGTGTCGCAGCGTCGTAGTCAAGGGCATGGAGTCATTGCTCGTCGAGTCGCTACTGGCAGCGCGGCACCACGGCGTCGACGAGGCCGTGATTGCCTCGCTCGGCAATCTCTTTTCGCACGACGAGTGGATGCAGCACGCGCGCTACATGATCTCCCGGTCGCTCGCGCATGGCACGCGACGCGCCGAGGAAATGCGTGAAGTCGCGCGGACCGTGGCGGAAGCCGGCATCGACGGCTGGATGAGCGAAGCCTGCGCGCGCAGCCAGCAGCATGCAGCACAACTCGCACGAGCCGCGAATCAACAGGAGCTTGGCCCGATGCTCGATAGCATGCTCGAGATGGTGCGGGGCAACGCCACGCTGGAGAAACGAGCCGGATGATCATCGACTGTCACGGTCATTATACGACCGCGCCTGCGGCACACCAGGCCTACCGCGAGGCACAGCTCGCAGCGTTCAAGGCTGGAAAAACTCTGCCGAAACCATTGCCGATCAGCGATGAAGAGATTCGTGAAACGATCGAGTCGAATCAGCTGAAGTTGATCCGCGAACGCGGTGCAGACATGACGATCTTTTCGCCGCGTGCTTCGGCCATGTCGCACCACCTAGGAAGTGAAACAGTCTCGCGTGAGTGGACCGAGGCCTGCAATGACCTGATCAAACGCGTGGTGGACCTGTATCCGGAGAGTTTCATCGGTGTCTGTCAGTTGCCACAGTCCCCAGGTGTACCGATTGCGCATTCCGTCGCCGAGCTTACGCGCTGTGTCGAAGAACTTGGTTTCGTGGGCTGCAACCTGAACCCTGATCCGTCGGGCGGACACTGGACGTCGGCACCGCTCACGGACCGGAGCTGGTATCCGTTTTTCGAGAAGTTGGTGGAGCTCGACGTGCCGGCGATGGTTCATGTGTCGGCGACATGCAACCCGAACTTCCATTCCACCGGGGCGCATTACATCAACGCTGACACTACGGCGTTCATGCAATTTCTTCAGGGCGACCTGTTCAGCGACTTCCCAAACTTGCGTTTTATCATCCCGCACGGCGGCGGCGCCGTGCCATATCACTGGGGCCGCTACCGGGGGCTTGCCGATATGCTGAAGCAGCCGCCGCTGACTGAGCACCTGATGAAAAATGTGTTCTTCGATACCTGCGTCTATCATCAGGCGGGCATCGACCTTCTGTTCCGGGTGATCGACATCGACAACATCCTGTTCGGTTCCGAGATGGTGGGCGCGGTGCGCGGCATCGACCCGGAGACCGGGCAATACTTCGACGACACCAGGCGCTACATCGAAGCGCTCGACTTGAGCGTTACGGACCGGAACAAGGTGTTCGAAGGCAACGCGCGGCGTGTCTATCCGCGACTCGACGCCGCGCTGAAGGCTAACGGCAGGTGAGGTCATGAGCGTGTTCACACCCGATGCGGACTGGCTCGCATTCGATCCATCGCCGAGCCGACCCCGGTACAAGCCGCCGCTGGGCGCTGTCGACGCGCACTGCCACGTGTTCGGGCCCGGTGATAAGTTTCCGTACGCGTCCGAGCGCAAGTACACGCCGTGCGACGCGGGCAAGGACGCGCTTTGGACGCTCCGTGATTTCCTCGGCTTCGAGCGCAATGTGATCGTGCAGGCAACCTGTCACGGCGCGGACAATCGGGCGTTGCTGGACGCTTTGCAGGATGCCGGAGACAAGGCGCGCGGCGTCGCCACCGTTCGTCGCGACGTCACGCGAGGCGAGCTGGAGGCAATGCACAAATCAGGCGTGCGTGGTGTGCGCTTCAATTTCGTCAAGCGGCTGGTCGATGCGCTGCCGTTCGATTCGCTATCTGAAATTATGGCGAAAATCCAGCCGCTGGGCTGGCATGTGGTGATTTACTTCGAAGCCGGCGAGTTGCCGGACCTGTACGATTTTTTTACTTCGCTGCCGACCACGGTCGTCGTCGATCACATGGGCCGGCCGGACGTCAACCAGGCGGCTGACGGTCCCGACTTCGAGCTGTTCGTAAAGCTGATGCACGAGCACCCGAACTTCTGGTCGAAGGTGAGTTGTCCGGAACGCTTGTCTAAAACCGGGCCGCCCGATTACGACGACGTCGCACCGTTCGCCCGGCGCATCGTCGAGGAGTTTCCCGACCGTGTACTGTGGGGAACGGACTGGCCACACCCGAACATGAAGAGCCACATGCCAGACGACGGCAAACTGGTGGACTACATTCCGAGAATAGCGACCACGAACGAACTCCAGCAGAAGCTGCTGGTGGACAACCCGTCTCGCCTTTACTGGTCTGACTGACGCGCTGCAATCCGGAGACGATATGAGCCTCGACAAACCCTACAGCAACATACCCGGCACGACGATTTTCGATGCTGACCAGGCGCGCCTTGGGTATCACTTGAACCAGTTCTGCATGTCGCTGATGAAGACCGACAATCGCGAGCGCTTCAAGACCAACGAGCGAAGCTACCTTGACGAGTGGCCGATGAGCGAGGAGCAGAAAGCAGCGGTGATGGATCGCGATTACAACCGAATGATCGCGCTTGGCGGCAACATCTATTTTCTCGCCAAGATTTTTTCCACCGACGGGCTGAGCTTCCAGCATGCGGCCGCGACGATGACCGGTATGAGTCAGGAGGATTATGCGCAGATGATGCTCTCCGGCGGGCGGCTGCCCGAGCGGGACAGCGAAGCAGGAGGCAGCTGATATGGCGAACATTACGGCCGGGGTGTGCACCTCGCATGTGCCCGCCATCGGTGCGGCGATCGATCTCGGCAAGACTGCAGAGGCCTACTGGGCGCCGGTCTTCAATGGCTACGAGTACTCTAAGAATTGGATCGCGGAACAGAAGCCCGACGTGGTGTTCCTGGTCTATAACGACCACGCCTCGGCATTCAGTCTTGACATCGTACCGACGTTCGCGATCGGCTGCGCCGAGACGTTTGAGCCGGCCGATGAGGGCTGGGGTCCACGACCGGTCCCGTCCGTGACCGGGCACCCGGCGTTGGCGACACACATTGCTCAGTCGGTCATCCAGGACGATTTCGATCTGACAATCGTCAATCGCATGGATGTGGATCACGGACTCACAGTGCCCCTGTCGTTGTTATTCGGACAGCCGGATGCCTGGCCATGCCGCGTGATTCCGTTCGCAGTCAACGTCGTGCTCTTCCCGCCACCGTCCGGGCGGCGCTGCTTCGAGATCGGCAAGGCGATTCGTCGTGCGGTGGAGTCCTTCGATGAGGATCTGAATGTCCAGGTGTGGGGCACAGGTGGCATGAGCCACCAGCTACAGGGACCGCGAGCGGGGTTGATCAACCGCGAGTTCGACAACTCGTTTCTTGACCGGCTCGTATCAGACCCGGAGGGACTTTCCAGGATGCCGCACCTCGACTACGTACGACAAGCAGGTTCGGAAGGCATCGAACTCGTGATGTGGCTGATCATGCGCGGCGCGCTGAACGAGCACGTAGTACAGAAGCATCGCTTCTATCACGTGCCCGCGTCGAATACGGCCATGGGCCATCTGGTGCTCGAAAACAGGTGAGCACTGCTACGAAGAATCAACGGAGGAACTGAATGAAAGTGATACTCGCCGGTCCCGGTGCATTCGGTATCAAGCATCTTGATGCCATCGAGAAGATCGATGGCGTCGAGGTTGTCTCGCTGGTTGGCCGTACCCTGGATAAGACCCAGGCGGTCGCCCGGAAATACGGCATCACACACGCCACCACCGATCTTGCAGAAGCGCTGGAACAACCCGGTGTCGAGGCTGCGATCCTTTGCACGCCGACGCAACAGCATGCCGCAGAGGCGATTCAATGCATGGAGGCCGGAAAGCATGTCGAGGTGGAGATTCCCCTGGCCGACAGCCTGGCCGACGCCCAGGCCGTGCATGACAAGCAGCGGCAAACTGGGCTGGTCTGCATGGTCGGCCATACGCGCCGTTTCAATCCCTCGCACCAGTGGATTCACAAGAGGATACAGACGGGAGCGCTGACCATTCAGCAGATGGACGTACAGACCTTCTTTTTCCGACGCAAGAACATGAATGCATTAGACGAGCCACGCTCCTGGACGGATCACCTGTTATGGCATCACGCCGCGCACACGGTCGACCTGTTCCAGTATCAGGCCGGTGGCAGGGTGATCGAGGCAAATGCCATTCAAGGTCCTGTCCACCCTGAGCTGGGCATCGCCATGGACATGTCGATACAGATGAAGACCGATAACGGCGCGATCTGCACCTTGTCGCTGTCGTTCAACAACGACGGACCGTTGGGCACTTTCTTCCGCTACATCTGTGACAACGGCACCTGGATTGCGCGCTACGACGACCTGGTCACCGGCCGGGAAGAGCCGGTGGACGTCTCAGGAGTGGATGTATCGATGAACGGTATCGAACTGCAGGATCGCGAGTTCATCGCTGCCATCTCGACAGGGCGTGAACCGAACTCGAGCGTCGGCCAGGTATTGCCTTGTTACCAGGTGCTGCACGATCTCGACAAGCAGTTAAGCAAAGGAAGCAGGTAGGCGTGGAGCGGATTTCAGAATCGCCAGGGTGGCGGGCGGCGGGCGCTTGAAGACCCAGGTCGCCATCATCGGTGCTGGCCCGGCCGGGCTGATGCTCGGACATCTGCTGCGTCAGAACGACATCGATGTAGTCATCCTTGAGCGCCAGACGCGCAAGCACGTGGAAAGCCGCATTCGGGCCGGTGTTCTGGAGGACACGACCACAAACATCCTCGACCGGCTCGGCATCAACCAGCGATTGCACGCGGAGGGCCTGCCGCACGGCGGCGTGAACCTCGCGGACGGTGAACGGCTGATCCATATCGACATTCTCGGTCTCACCGGGCGGCCGGTGATGGTCTATGGCCAGACCGAAGTCACCAAGGACCTCATCGAGGCCGCCCCGGCCCGCGGCCTGAAGGTCTTCTGGGAGGCGGCCTCCGTCGCGTTGCATGAGATCGAAACCGAGTCGCCTTACGTCACGTTTTCGCAAAACGGGGAGTTGCTGCGCATAGACGCCCGATTCATCGTGGGGTGCGATGGCTTTCATGGTCCCTCACGCAGTGCAATACCCGAATCGATCCTGCGCACCTTCGAACTGGTCTATCCATTTGGGTGGCTGGGCATCCTTGCCGATGTTCCGCCGTGCAACGACGAACTGATCTATGCGAACCATGAGCGCGGCTTCGCGCTGGCGTCGATGCGCTCGCACACGCGCAGCCGCTACTACATTCAGGTCTCGATGGAAGAGAAACTCGAGGAGTGGCCGGATGATCGGCTCTGGCAGGAACTGGCGATCAGGCTCGGTCCGGACGTTGCGTCTCACATTACGGTCGGACCGGCGCTGGAGAAATCGATCGCCGCGCTGCGCTCATTCGTGGCCGAGCCGATGCGCCACGGCAGCCTGTTCCTGGCTGGCGACTCGGCGCACATTGTGCCGCCGACCGGCGCCAAGGGCCTGAATCTCGCCGCGTCAGATGTCTGCTATCTGTCCGACGCACTGGTCGAAGCGTTGCGTCGCAGATCCTCGATCGGGATCGACGGCTATTCCGAGCGCGCTTTGTCTCGAGTGTGGAAATCGCAGCGTTTCTCCTGGCAGCTCACACGCTTGATGCACAGGTTTCCGCAGGACGGCAAATTCGAGCGTCGGATGCAAAGGGCGGAGCTCGACTATATCGCGTCGAGCGAAGCGGCCAAACGGTCTATCGCCGAAAATTACGTCGGTCTGCCACTGTAGGCGTCATGATGCCTACTCGGCCGGTGCCGATGAAACCTGGCGCAGTGTGTCGATGAAAAAATCGAGGGCGGGAAGCGGAACAAGATGAGTTCTGTAAGTCAGCGTCACATCAAAGGGAACGGACAGCCCCTTGACAGCAAGGGCAACGATCCGCCCGCCCCGAGTGGCGTTGACCAGAAGCTTCGCCGGCAGTCCGCTCAGGTAGAGGTTGCGCAGCAGCATGGCTCGGATGAAGCCGGGGGAGTTGGTAACTGCTGTCGGCTCCGGCGGGGTCAGTCCGTCTGAAATGAAGGCCTGTGAAAGCGCATTGACCCAGAACTGAGACGCTGGTGGCATGATCCACGGATAGTCGCTGAGCGCACTCCACGGCACATCGGTCAACTGCGCGAGTGGATGGTCCTCGCCGGCGAAAACAAGGACCTCGTCACGCATCAGAATCTCCGTGGTCAGGTCGGGATAATGACCACGTGTCCGCCCGCCCACAACCAGGTCCAACTCGCCCCGGCGCAGTGCTGGAATATGGTTTTCCATCAATCCTTCGATCAGATTGAGGACAATGCCGGGGCGCTGCTTCTGAAGTTCCACAAAGGTGCGGGGAATAAGGTCGGCCGCGACACTCGGTGTCGCCCCGATGGTTACTTCGCCAGTCGCGGCACCGCTCAGCGTCTGGATCTGACGTACGGCATTCTTCATTTCCGCCTCGATGGCCTTGGCATGAAGTGCCAGCGCGTCACCGTAGATCGTTGGTACCACCCCCGATGCAGAACGCTCGAACAACTTGACGCCAAGTGTGTCCTCAAGCAGCTGGATGCTCTTGGTCAGCGCGGGCTGGGTCACATGGAGTTCGGCAGCAGCACGACCGAAACTGCCATGCTGATAGATGGCCAGAAAACGTTGAAGACGGACGGAATTCATGAACGTGGCCCCCCAGCGGAGCGACGAGCGTAATGCAAATCAATTTGAACGATGACGGACCCTAGCACCCATTACCTGCGGTATCCAATGCGACACGGTCATAAAAGCACTTGATGGCCGCTACCAATTGGTGTTTTGCCATCGCAGGCGGGCTCTGGAAAAGTAGCATGCGAACTCGCCCCAACGGGCATGTGCTCAGCATGTTATACCCATAAGGAGTTGCTATCATGCCACTGGCGGATCTCAAAGGTTATTCTGTCCCCCTGTCACCGACTGGCACGGCCCAGATCGTAGGCGGGTTGCCCTGGGATTTCGGTGTGGACATCCTGTCCATTCAGTACCGTACCAGTGCGGATGAGATACGCAAGCTTCTTCCTGAGCCCCTCGAACTGTCGAAAGAAGAACCAGATGTCGCTTATGTCTGGTTCGGCGACTGGCAGGGGCTTTGGGCCGGCCACAGCGACATGCTTGGGGTCAATCCTGAACGTACTCAATACACGGAGTGCCTGATCGGCGTTCGCTGCAGTCACAATGGCGTCGAAGGCCACCGAGTGGTCTATATCTGGGTGGACAAGGATTTCAGCCTCACGCGTGGCTGGTTCATGGGGTTTCCAAAAAAGAATGGGTCCGTTCACATGGGCACTCGTAATCGGCACCTGCACGCCGTCAACCCGGCAATGCAGGCATGCGGATCCGGCAGTCATTACGCTGCCATCTGTGAAAGTCATGGTGAGCGGCTTGTTACGGCTGCCATCAAAGTAGAGAAAAAGATCACACCCAAGGAGCTCCCGCAGCCGTTCGGTACCGATCTCTTCCACACACTCCACTTTCCGTCCACCGACGTGAACGGCAATGGTGACCCGGTGCTCCACCAGCTCGTTCAGACTGTCAGCAGCAAACCCAGTTTCGGTGAGTTGTGGAAGGGCGAGGGCGAGCTTGAATACCTGCCTTCGCTGTTCGAGGAGCACATGGCGATTGCGCCCAAAGAGATTCTGGGTGCTTACATCATCCCGGTTGGCTTCAGAATAGAGGGCACCCGCCTTATCCACGATTACCTCCGGGACGGCAAGCCCACGGCCGCTAAGGGAGGGAAGACCAAGCCGACCAGTGCGTAAGCTCCTGTACACCCGGTCGAGTATGATGCTGACGACGGGAACATGACCTGACATTGCAGATACGCGTACAGGAGATTTCGATGGCGGCAGGCATTTCGCTCGGGCAAAAAATCGGTTACGGAATCGGAGACTTCGGTCTCCACCTGTTCTTCCTGACTGCCAGCCTCTATCTGCTGTATTACTACACGGATGTGATGGGCCTGCCTCCGGCAACGGCGGGCTGGGTGTTTGCCGCCGCGCTCATCTGGGATGCCATCTTTGATCCGATCATTGGCGGTCTGGCCAACCGTACCAGTACCCGTTGGGGGCGCTATCGTCCGTACCTGCTGTTCTCGGCGATTCCCTTGGCGGCATCGTGGGTACTGATCTTTCTGCCCACGAACCTGACGGGTGTCGCGCTCGTCGTTTTCGCGGCAGCCGCCCACATCCTGTTCCGCACCGTGTACACCTTCGCGGCCATGCCCTATCTCGCGCTGATGGCGGCCATGAGCCAGGACAGCACTGAACGCAGCAGTCTGGCAGCCTTCCGACTGTTCAGTGCAGCTTGCGCCGGGATCTTCGTGGCATTCATGACCTTGCAGCTCGTTGAGTCATTCGGGGGTGGCGAAATCGGCTTCCTGCGCGTTGCCATGCTTTACAGCCTGCTGGCTACAATGTTCCTGATCATTGTCTTTCTGACTACACGCGAAGTGATCGATGCCAAGGCGATCGTCAAACCGAGCTTCGGCGAAATGATCCGCATGCTGCGCGACAACAATGCGTTCTGGCTCGTTTGTGGTGCGTTGCTGGCCGGATCCATGGCCAATGTGTTCTTCAACAAGACAATTCCGTATTTCTTCAAATATTCCGTTGAGCGCGAGGACCTGATCGGTCCTGCGCTTGGCATCCTGACCAGCGTCATGACGCTGTCAATCCCGATGTGGGCGTTCGTGATGCGGCGTACTACCAAGCGCATCGCGTTCCTCACTGGCACCTGCATTGCCTCCCTTGCCTATGTGCTCGTGTGGCTGGCACCCAATCAACCAAACACCCTCTTGCCGCTGCTTGCCCTGTTAGGCTTTGGGATGGGGGCAATCTATCTGAGTACATGGGCGATGATGCCCGACACGGTCGAATTCGGAGAGTGGCGGACCGGCATACGCGCCGAGGGAGCCATTTTCGGTTTCGTGTCGCTGGCGCAGAAGGCCTCCCTTGCTCTGGGCGCAGGGCTGCTCGGCGAGACCCTCAGCAGGATCGGCTTCGAAGCCAACGTGCCTCAGTCACCTGAAACCCTCACCGGGATCAGCCTGATCATGGTTATTGTTCCCGCTACATGCATTCTGGCCGCTGGTGCCTGCATCCTGTTCTATCCGCTGGACACGCGCACTCATGGCCGACTTGTGACGGTACTCCAATGGCGGCGGGCAAGGCGCAATGCCATCCTCCCTCCGATGTGACCCACGATAGAGCCTGGCACGATCAGAAGATCATGCCAGGGCGTTCGCGATCATCTAAGTCAGCCGTGCTCGCGTTGCCACCGGGCACGGCCAATCCAGAACTGGGCATCGTCTTCAGGAGGTTCGATGCCGATCGCGCGAAGGGCGGCCTTACGGCTTTGCATCATCGCTGCGCCCAGACGCTGGGCCGGTTCGCGCATGGAGCCGCCATTGCCGCCTACCGTCCAGCTCACATACTTTCCGAACAGCCAGTGGTACATGCCGGCATCGCCACCGCGCGCGATTGACCCCATCATGATCTGGGTGGCGGGGGCGATGCGCCAGTAGATCGCCCGAGCCTTGTCGTACTGACCTGCCATGATGTGACGGTGATATTCAACGAGATACGGCTTTTCGGGTGATTGCCACATCTCCCATGCACCGCCACCAAACCACTGTGCGCCGTAGTGATCACGCAGTTTCGGAAACAGCCCAAGCAGCCAGGGCGTCCCGATATTGACCAGAACCCGATCGCCATAGCGTTCAAAAGCCTCGAAAGCCATGGCGGGGTCCCCGAACCCGACCTTCAGCGACACCACGTTGGGCAAGTCCGCGATGCGGTCATAGGCTTCAAAGGGTATATGGGAAGGGTGAAAGCGCACGAAGTCGAACTTGTCGCTGGCATACATGACAAGTCCAAGGTTAGTGCTTTCAGCCAGCATTGCGGTTTTATTGTAGATCTCGGCGGAGTCCTGCGGCCGAAAAGTGGCTGGATAGCCAAGCAAGGCGTGACTGCATCCCGCCGTCTCGGCGTGGGCCAATAGTTCAAGGGATTCCGCAAAGCTGTTGTTCAGGAGCGTGAAGGAGACGAGGATTTTGTCCCTCGCCTCATCACATACTATGGAAATGAAGCGCTTCGCCTCCTCGGTGGTCAGTCCGGTTTCCACGGCGCACATGGTCGAAAAGAAGCCTTGCGCAATGGCCTGTCGCACGTCCCAGCGAATTCCCTCTTCGTCCAGGTCTTTCATATCGGGCGAAAAGCTCGGCATCAGGGCATTCTCGATGCCCACCAGGGCTTCCCGAGCCCACGCCTTGCGCTGTGTCCTGGATACCGTCATCAGCTCGCCTTTTTTCGCCGCGCCATTACGGAGCGGCCGGCGAAGAAGTCCTCGTCCGGGTCCTCGCACTTCACGCCCACGGCCGCCAGCCCCTGACGAATCATCATCAGATCGCGCTGGAATACCCTCATAGCGGGCTGGCGTGTCAGCCCGCCGTTGCCGCCGGAGAGCCATTGCTGATACTTGAGCAAGGACCAGTGATAGGTCCCCGTGGGCATCAGTGGAGCCATGATCCGCATCATCGCGCCCAAAGCCGGTGCCATGCGCCAGTAAGTCTGCATCGCCTCTTCGGTGCGATTCTCCAGCAAAAGGTTCATCATGTTGACAGCGTGCGGCTGCTCGGTGCCCTGCAAGGCTTCCGCCGTCCACGCGCCCGTCCAGCGCACATCATAGCTCTTGCGTAGCAGGGGTATGAGGCCAATGTTCACGGTGGTGACCAGAAGCCGGTCGCTGAACCGTTCAAAGCACTCGTTGATCATGCCGGCGTCCATACCGCCAACTTTCATGGCAACGACATTGGGCAGGTCGGCGAGTCGTTCATAGGCATCGAACGGCACACCGGAGGGATGGAAGCGAAAGCCGAACTTGTCCGATACGAACAGGTAGATCCCCATGTTCGTACTATCGGCCAGGCGGCAGCCGTATTCGTATATGTCGTCTTCACTTTTAGGCACGAAGGCTTGCGGGAAGCTCAGCAGCCCGTGGGTGGCGCCTGCGGCTTCCGCTGCCTGCAAAAGCGCAAGATCCTGTTCGAGGGTATCGCCTGCGAGCGAGACGGCAATACCGTAGTCGTCGCCCGCTTCATCACAGGCGATTTCGACAAACCGGATTTTCTCATCAGCTGTCAGTCCGCTTTCCACGGAACACAGACTGCTGAAAAATCCATGCTTTTTTGACTGGCGGACATCCAGGCGAACGCCCTCTTCATCCAGTTCCGTCAAATCCGCATTGAAACTGGGCAGTAGAACGTTTTCGATTCCCCGAAAATGCTCCCGCGCCCAGGCCTTTCTGTCTTCTCTTTTGACCTTGTTCGTCATTACGCTAATCCAGTTGAGTAATTGTCGTGGGTGTGTCGGCAACGCCCGTCCGGGCTAGCTCAGTCTTCCGACTGCTCATGGGCAAGCTGGTGTTCGGCCATATCCAGGTAATCCTTGCGCACGGGCGCAAACACCTCGACCCCGACGGCTTCCTCTTCACCCAGAACACGACCGGTATGGGGGACATTGGCGGGGATGTAGATGAATTCGCCCGCTTCAACTTCGAAGGTGCCCATGTCACCATCATCGCCCAGCACAACCTCTACCTTGCCCCTGATCATCAGCATGAGTTGATCCCACGGGTGTACGTCAGGTTTACCTGCGGGGGCAGCGCGGCCGGTCATTTCGCCTGAGAACGCCTTGCCCCACGCGAACTTGAGTATCGCGTCATCCATAAGGACGGCAGTTTCCTGCATGGCACCGCCGAAACGGGATTGACGGGGCAGGTCTTCGAATCGGCCTTTATATACCTTCTTTGGCATGGTTCATTTACTCCTTGAAAATCGGGTTCGGAATTGGAATCGATGAGGCAGTTAGGTCTTTCGCATTCGCAGCTACGATTATCAGCGCTGAAGCCCTTGTGTGAAATCGTTTCTCGTTGCCGGCAATAGCCAAAAGTATCCGCAAGGACAGTGCATCGCACTGCGATAGCCATCGCGGCGGACCCCAGCCCTCAAAACGGGTAGCGTGGCGCCTCCGCCCTGGACGTCAACCACTGCCATTGCGTGAATTCATCCCAGTTGGCCGGACCGCCGATCCGCGAACCGTTGCCCGAAGCACCTGTGCCGCCGAAGGGAACACACGGCTCATCCGCCACCGTCTGATTGTTGACATGGACCAGCCCGCTGCGCAAACGCTCTGCGAACTCGAGCCCCCGTGCACTGGAGCCTGTGATAATGCCGGCGGACAGGCCATAGTCACCGGCATTGGCAAGGCGTGCTGCGCTTTCCTCGTCTTCGTAGACACTGACCGGCGCCACGGGACCGAAGATTTCTTCCTCAAAGGCGGGCATACCGGGCACGACTTCATCCAGAACTGTCGGTCGGTAAAACAGATTCTTCGCTGTTCCGCCCGCACGCAGCTGCGCGCCGGCACTTATCGACTCGCGGACCACTCGTTCCACGTTGGCCACCTGGCGCTGATTGATGAGCGGCCCGAGCGCCACCTTCTCCTTGAAAGGATCGCCAACGGGCAGGTGATCCGCCTTTTCGGCCAGGCGATCAACGAACTGTTTTGCCAGCCGCGAGGGAACCAGAATTCGCCCTGTGGCCATGCATATCTGGCCCTGATGCAGGAATGCGCCCCAAGCTGCATTGGATACGGCCAGATCCACATCGGCATCATCGAGGATGATCAGGGAATTCTTGCCGCCGAGTTCCAGGCTGACTTTTTTCAAATGCTCCCCGGCCATCGCCCCGATTTTTCTACCGACGGCAGTGGATCCTGTAAACGCGATCATGGCCACGCGAGGATCCTTCACCAGCGCTTCACCGGCGTCCGCGCCGCCTGGGAGGACGTGCAGCAGGTCCGCGGGCAGTCCGGCTTCCTCGAACGCGCGTGCAATGATGAATCCTCCCGCGACGGGCGTCTGCGGATCAGGCTTGAGCACCACGGCATTGCCACTGGCCAGGGCAGGGGCCACGGCTCTGATGGACAGGATCATTGGAAAGTTGAACGGTGAGATAACACCCACCACACCATGGGGCACGCGCCGGGCGATGGACATTACCTTGGGGTCGCTGGGCAGCACCACTCCGCGGGCCTCGTGAATCATCGCGGCTGCTGCGTACAACTCCCCAATTGTGATTTTGATCTCAACGTCGGCTTTGCCCGGAATCGATCCGGTTTCACGGATGATCCAGTCTCGTACATGATCGACATTACGCTCGATAAACGCGGCGGCATCTCGAAAGATGCGTGCCCGTGCATCGGCGGGCATTTTCACCCACCCTGCCTGCGCTGCATGGGCCCGGCCCGCGGCGTCGGCTACATCATCGGCACTGGCGCCCGCGACGTTCAGGAGAATGTCGCCGGTTGCCGGCTCGGTGACCGAAATAATGTCGCCGGTACCGGCTCGCCAACCGTTGCTGAATAGCTTGTCCTGCCAGTCCGCAACCCCCAATGGATCCGAATCACGGTTCATTTGCACGCCTCCTGTTGAATCTGCAATGTCACGACCACCAGGCGCCTGAATATCCTGGCGACGCCCCTGTCGTATCCCCGCTCGCTATGGAGGAGGGGGTGCTGAAGTCGCGGAATCTGCGGCGCGCGGTTGGAAATACCGGTCCAGGCTCCAGAAGCCGCCACCGGCGGCCGCCAGCACCAGAAGGCCACCGAGGAACGGCAGATTTCTCAGCAAATGGAAGATGTCCTGTGCGCCCCGAATGTCCGAGTGGTAAATGACCATCGCCGCCAGCACGTACGCCGCGACAATGGCTGATACGAACCGGACTCGAAAGCCAAGGACAATCAGCGCCGCACCCAAGAGGTCCAGCAGGATCGACGCGCCTAGAAAAAACTCAGGGAACGGGAAATGAAACAATGGTGTCTGGTCTGGAAAAAGCCGTCCGTCGATCATTTGTTGCACACCGCCCATTCCCGCAGCAGTCTGATCAAAGGTGGCAATCTTGCGCAATCCATTGGGAAAGAGGGCCAGCACGATAAAAATACGGCCCAGCAGTAGTGCAGCGTTCGCCGGAAGAGAATTCGGCGTGGTCAATGGATGAAGCCAGAGTCGCATCACGGCCACATGCCCCAGGTCCTCCCGGTGTACACAGTTTTGGCCCGACAGCCACCAGCTTGATGCCTACAACAAGAATGCTAAGCAGGACAAATCAGACCGCCAGCCAACAGGGTATCGAAATCAAAATCACCCTACACTCAAATTTCGCTTAGCCTTATAAGTAAAGGCTATGACTGATCTCAGATGGCGATGGACAGGCCCATCCTCTGCCGGACATCGAGCACGAGTACTCGCCAACGCCGTCCGTGGCACCCTTCAATCGGCCCTCACCGCGCCGCTTTAAGAGTAACGTGCCGTCGCCGATGCCCCCGCGTTATGGGGCAGGAAAAATATTGAATCTCAAGCCCGCGGCCCCCGTGCTAGTTTCCGGATCAGGTTACAGAAAACAGTCTTGTCTCAAATATCCAACATGGCGTTACGAGGGGGAATCGTATGAAGATCATGAAATTGCACGCTGCGGCGCCAGCGATCCTGGTTGCTGCGGTCGCGGTCGTCAGTCCGGCAGCAGCGCAGAATGATGAAGATGCTGCCAAGGAGCGGCGTCTGGCTGAAGAGATTGTCGTGACGGCTCAGCGCCGCAGCCAGGCAATCTCCGATGTACCGTTATCTGTTCAGGCCTTCTCTGGCGACGTGCTCGAAGACACCGGCGTGCGAGACCTTTCGCAAGTGATCAGTCTGATCCCCGGCGCGTCGGAGGGGCGCGGCAACGCTGCTGGTATCCGCTCATATCAAATTCGAGGCGTGTCGTCGTTCTACGGCGACAGCACTGTTGGATATTATCTCGACGAAGCTGCCTATGTGATTCCAAATCGCAACTACGCGCCGGTCGCGCGCACCTTTGATATTGATCGCGTTGAAGTCCTGCGCGGCCCGCAAGGCACGCTATATGGCCTGGGTTCAATGGGCGGAACGATCCGCTTCATCACGGCCGATCCCGACCTCGAGCAACTGCGCGTTCGCGGGGCCCTGGGGTACTCAGGCACCAGAGGCGGTGAGGACAATCGTTACGGAGATCTCGCCGTCAGTGTGCCCTTGATCGAAAACATGCTCGCCATACGAGCTGTCGCCAGTCAGGAAAAGTTGGGAGGATTTGCGCAATCGCCGAGCTTTCCTGGCGACTTCAATGAAGACGATATACGAAACTACCGGTTCAAGGTTCTGGCGACGCCTACTGATCTTCTCACGCTGCGCTTCGGTTATCACCGCAGCGACATTGCGGACCAGTGGGGGCGCAACCTGGCGACTACCGCTCCCGCTGCGTTCCCGGCCTCGCCGGTTCGCGGACGAAACCGTCAGGTGTTTGACATGTACACGGCATATGTCGGGTACGACTTCGGCTCGTTCCTGCTTGAAAGCTCCACCGGCTATGTGGACCGGGAGGATCGGGCGAGCGGGCCAATTGTGCTCGGCCCGGGATCGGCGCTTCGGCTTGATGTCATCGGTGATTCAACGAGCTTTGTGCAGGAAGTGCGCGCGGTCTCGCAGAGCGACAGCCCGCTTGAGTGGGTGGTCGGCGCGATCTATCAGGAAGCCGACAATCTTGAGGATATCGTAGTGATCGGTGGCCCGCCGATCAGCGCCGTCTCCATCTACAACTCGGAGTCGTACGCGGTGTTCAGCGAAGTCTCCTACGGTTTCATGGACGGACGCCTGCGGCCGCTGCTGGGATTGCGGTATTTCAGCGATGATCGCTCTTTCTTCACGCAAAGCCGCGCGCCGTTTCTCGCGCCTCCCTACATTGACGACGAAACGTTCTCCTCGCTTAGCCCGCGCTTCAATCTCGCGTTCGAGATTGACTCAGCGCGCCTCGTATATCTGAATGTTGCTCGTGGCTATCGCAGCGGAACGTTCAACACGGCCGCAGCGGTAGCTGGCTCTGGCGGAACGGCACCGTTCGCGGTTGAGCCGGACGATATCTGGTCCTACGAGATCGGTGGAAAGTTCAACTTGACAGAGAGCGTGTATGCCGAAGCGGCCATCTACCACTTCGATTGGTCCGATGTGCAGCTGAATTACTCGCTCGGCGGCGGCGTGCAGGTGATTCGCAATGCAGGCGACATCGAAGGGCGTGGGATCGATCTGTCGATGACCTGGCGGGCGTTTGATGGTCTGACGCTGCGAGCGGCCGGAAACTTGAACACCACCAGGTTCAAGGATATCGACAATCCCGCCGTGTTCGTCAGCACCCCCAACATCGGTGTTGGTAACCAGCTCGCCAGCGTGCCGAAATCGACCTTTTCGCTCGACGCAATCTACACGCGCGCGATCGGTAGCGGGCTCGACCTCTTCGTCAGTGCTGGCTACCAATATATCGATGAGCAGGGTGATCCGGGCGATGATCCGCCTCCGCCGGGACCGCTGGGTGGCCCCAACCGCATGGGCGATGCGCATAACCTGCTTCGCGCCAGGGTAGGGGTGGAGCGGGGCCCGCTTGGGGTGTTCCTGTTCGGAGAAAACCTTCTCGACGATGACGGTCCTATCCAGATCTCCGGCTCCGGCCGATCGCGATACTATCCGCGAGTCGTCGGTATCGAAGTCGCCTGGGATTTCTGAGCCATTGAGGTGGCTGACTGGGGTGGGCAGGTTATGGCGGCCGGCGCGAGTGGAGTCAGGCGATGAGTGAAGGTGGAATGTTGCATCGGCTGCTTGGCTGTATTGCCACCGGCGACGTGCGGGTGGTCGATTTGACCCAGACCCTCTCCGAAACGACCCCCGCGCTGGTCTTGCCGCCCGAGTTTGGAAAGTGCGCGCCGTTTCGCCGCAAGGAGGTATCGCGTTACGACGAGCGTGGGGTTGCGTGGTACTGGAACGAGTTCTCGATGAACGAGCACACAGGCACCCATTTCGACGCGCCGGTGCATTGGGTAACGGGTCGGGACGTGCCGAACGGCTCGGTCGATGCGCTGCCCGTCGAGCATCTCATTGCGCCAGCGATCGTCGTGGACTGCTCAAGACAGGCCAACGAGAACCCGGACTACCTGCTGACCCGATCGGAGGTCGAAGCCTGGGAGGAAGAGCACGGGACAATCCCACCTCGATCGTGGGTACTGTTTCGAACGGACTGGTCGAAACGCAGCGGCGATGACTATACGAATCGTTGTGCCGACGGGCCCCACACGCCGGGCCCTGACGTGGAGGTCATGCGTTTCCTGGTAGACCAGCGCGATATCCTGGGCTTCGGCGTGGAGACGATCGGTACTGACGCGGGACAGGCCCACGCGATGGACCCACCTTATCCGGCCCATCACTTCCTGCATGGTGCCGGGCGCTATGGACTGCAGTGTCTTGCAAATCTCGATCGGTTGCCGCCGACGGGTGCTGTCGTGATCGCGCCGCCCTTGAAAATGGAGGGTGGCTCAGGTTCGCCGCTGCGCGTTCTGGCCTTAGCGCCGGCAACCTGAGCTCTCGATGGCCGAACGCTCTTTTGCCAAGGAAGTTCAAAGGCTGAAGCTTGGCGCAGGCGAGCAGTTCCACGGAGAGGGGATACTCGCGGTGGCAAAGGCGCTGCTGCAGTCGGGCGTGTCATACATCGGCGGCTACCAGGGCGCCCCGATCAGTCACCTGATGGATGTCTTTGCCGATGCGGAGAGCATTCTCGGTGAACTCGGCGTGCACTTTGAACAGTCCGCCTCGGAGGCGACGGCTGCGGCGATGCTCGCCGCATCCGTCAATTATCCACTGCGCGGCGCGGTCACCTGGAAATCAACTGTCGGTACAAATGTCGCCTCGGACGCGCTCGCCAATGTGGCGAGCGGCGGGGTGACAGGTGGCGCACTGGTTATCGTGGGCGAGGATTACGGCGATGGATCATCAATCATGCAGGAGCGCACCCACGCGTTCGCGATGAAATCGCAGATCTGGCTGCTGGACCCGCGGCCGAACCTCGCCAAGATCGTGGAAATGGTGGAGCACGGCTTTGCGATGTCCGAAGCCTCCTCGACGCCGGTGATGCTGGAGCTGCGCGTTCGCGCCTGCCATATGCACGGACAATTCTCGGCGAAGGAGAATGTGCGGCCCGCGTTCACGCTAGCCCACGCGATGCAAAACCCTGTGCGCGATGTCGAGCGTATCGTGCTACCGCCAGCGAATTTTCTGCATGAGCAGGAAAAGATCGTTCAGCGTTGGCCGGCTGCCGTGTCCTACATCAAGGCGCATCAGCTCAACGAAACCTTTGAGCCCGCCGAGGCGGGAGCGCTGTCGGATATCGGCATCATTGTGCAGGGCGGTCTCTACAACACGCTGATGCGGGCGCTTGAGCTTGCGGGCGTGGCCGATGGCTTTGGGGCAACGCAGCTGCCAGTGCACGTGCTCAACGTCACCTACCCGCTTGTGGACGATGAAATCACCGCCTTTTGTGCGTCCAAACGCGCCGTACTCGTGGTCGAGGAAGGACAGCCGGAGTTCATCGAACAGGCGATCAACACGATCCTGCGTCGGGCCGAGGTCTCCACGCGGATCAGCGGCAAGGATATATTGCCGCTCGCGGGAGAATACACCGGCCAGGTGCTTCACCAGAGCGTGGAACAGTTCCTCGAGCAGTTCACCGGCAAAGCGCGCTCTGCACCGGTGAAGCCGACGCTTGCAATGGACGCGGTGCCCGTCCGACCCGCTGGGTTTTGCACCGGATGTCCGGAGCGACCAGTTTTCACTGCGATGAAGCTGCTGCAGCGTGAGATCGGTGAGTTTCATGTGTCGTGCGATATTGGCTGTCACCTCTTCTCGATTCTGCCGCCTTTCAATATCGGTAACACGACAATGGGTTACGGTCTGGGGGCGGCGGGCGCTGCTGCGTTCAAATCAGTAACTTCAGGCAAGCGGGCTGTCAGCGTCATGGGCGACGGTGGGTTCTGGCACAACGGGCTCACCAGCGGCATCGGCAACGCTGTGTTCAACAACAGCGACAACGTGCTGATTATCGTTGATAACGGGTATTCGGCGGCGACTGGTGGTCAGGATCTGCTCTCGTCGCGGGGCGCAAAGAAGATGCGCAGCACTCATCACAAGATCGAGGATGCGGTGCGCGGCGTCGGCGTGAAGTGGGTGCGCACCGTAGAGACCTATCGCATCAAGCAAGTCAAGGGGGTGCTCAAGGAAGCGATGACCACGGCCGAGCGAGGTCCCAAGGTCATTATCGCCCAGTCCGAGTGCATGCTCAATCGTCAGCGTCGCGAGAAGCCATTGTTTGCCAAGGCCGTGGCGTCCGGAAAGCGCCGGGTGCGTCAACGCTTCGGTGTCGATGAAGACATCTGCACAGGCGATCACAGCTGCATCCGGTTGTCGGGCTGTCCCTCGCTCACCGTGAAATCGAATCCCGATCCGCTGCGCGAAGACCCGGTGGCGACGGTGGACAACAGTTGTGTCGGTTGCGGCGTCTGTGGCGAGGTGGCGCACGCAGCCATTCTCTGTCCAAGCTTCTACCGCGCCGACATTGTGCATAATCCTTCGCGTTGGGAGCGGACTTGCGAAACGCTGCGGTCAACGCTTATCGCGCTGTTGCAAGCCGGTGCAGAGCGGCGTCGTCGCGCACGTGTTGCAAGCCAGTGAGCATCCGACCAATCCGAATTTCAATCAACGCCTTGGGCGGCCAGGGCGGCGGCACACTCGCGGATTGGATCGTTGCCGTCGCGGAAGCCGCGGGGTGGACGGCGCAGGCGACCTCAGTCCCGGGGGTGGCGCAGCGCACGGGCGCGACTGTGTACTACATCGAGATCTG
Organism: Gammaproteobacteria bacterium; assembly: GCA_041745895.1. Classification (GTDB taxonomy): domain Bacteria; phylum Pseudomonadota; class Gammaproteobacteria; order Steroidobacterales; family PWYM01; genus PWYM01. The sequence continues at coordinate 5,623 of JBGTIC010000287.1, read as the reverse complement.
TCCACCATCCCAGCGCGAGCCGGTGCTGTCTCTCACGCCCGTCCCGGGTGATGTCGATGTGGTGTTGGCCCTCGAGCTGATGGAGGCGGGGCGGGCGATTGCCCGCGGGCTGGTAACACCGGACCGAACGACCCTCATAGCGTCGAACCACAGGATATTCGCGATCTCCGAGAAGTCCGCGCGCGGCGATGGTGCCTACTCATCCAGCAGAGTACTGGAGGCCTGTTCGCGTGCAGCAAAGCACCTTTTGGTGGCCGACCTGGAAAGCATTGCCCAGAAGCACCATAGCGTCATCAGCGCCGCTTCGCTGGGCGCGCTCGCCGCATCACGAGCGCTGCCGTTTGAGACGAATGCTTTTCGCGAAGCCATCGCCAAAGGCGATCGAGGGGTCAAGCAGAGTCTGGCGGCATTTGAAGAAGCGTTGATAGCCTCTGCGGAACAGCCGCTCCCGTCGACCGTCGGCCCGGCACCTGGGCCGGGGCCGACGGCAGCGCAGCTGGAACAGCTTCCGGCATCAGTGCGGTCTGTGGCGCAGGTGGGTGGCCTGCGAGCGGCCGACTATCAGGGCAAGCACTACGCCGCCATCTACGTGGAGCGCGTTGTGCGCATCTGCGCCGCCGAGGCCCAGCTCGGGCAGGTGTCGGACTGGCGCTTCTCACGCGAGGCGGCGAGGCGGCTCGCGCTCTGGATGACCTACGAGGACGTTATCAGAGTGGCTGATCTCAAGATCAGGCGAGGCCGATTCACACGCATCGGCGCTGAGGCGCGAACGGAGGAACGTCAGATCGTGCGCATTGTTGATTTCATGCATCCGCGCTTCGAGGAATTCTGCGATGTGTTGCCGCGCGCGATCGGCACCACGCTGGCGAACCAACGGTGGGCCAGGCGCGGATTTTCCAAACTGTTCGAGCGAGACTGGAAGGTGGCGACTTCCCGCCTGCGCGGATTCCTGCTGCTGGGTACGGTGTCGGCGCTGCGTCCGCTTCGACCCGTTTCGCGGCGCTACGCCGACGAGCAGGCACGGATCGAGGCGTGGTTGGAGTCGGCCGTCAATGCTGCGCGTACCAGCTACGAACTTGGCGTCGAGGTGCTGCGCCTGCAACGCCTGGTGCGTGGCTACGGTGACACATATTCGCGCGGGCTGCAGTGCTTCAGCCTGATCATGAACGAGCTGCCGCGGCTGATGGAGGCCCCGGACGCCGCCGCCCGCGTTCACGAGTTGCACGAGGCAGCGCTGCGCGAGGACGACAGGGCACTGAATTCCCTGCTTTCGCGAAGCCCTGCCGGATAACGTGGACTGATGGGGCGTTCCAAATAGTGCTTTGACGATTCGCGGCTGCGGCTGGAGTGTTACGGGATGCACGTGGACAGGATCGAACCGAAATGGGTGGATGCGCTGGTCGAGACGCTCGCACTGGCTGCTGTTCGTCAGGGCGAGGAGGTCGCGATCGCATCGGAAACCCAATCGCGTCGTATCCTCGTCGAACTGGCGGAACAGGCGCTCTCACGGATGGGAGCCAAACCGTATCACGTCGTGGCACTGACCCCGCGTACGCCGGGCGCGATTGCGCTGCGGTCGACCGGGACATCGCTTGCGTATCGCGGACTGGATGCTGCGGTACGCGGGCTGGCTGAAGCGAGCCTGATAGTTGACTGTACTGTGGAAGGTCTCCTGCACTCACAGGAGCGCGCGCAATTGCTGTCAAAAGGCGCTCGCATCTTCATGCTCAGTGACGAACACCCGGAGGTGTTCGAGCGCCTTCGCCCGATCGAAGGTTTGCAGGGACTGTGCGAGCACGGCGCGCAGCTGATCACTGATGCAAAGCGCATGCGCGTCACCTCGGCAGCCGGCAGCGATCTCGAGGTCAATCTTGAGGGTGTTCAAGGGCGTGGTAGCGCGGGTGTCGCTGATCAGCCGGGGCGAATGGGGTACTGGCCAGCCGGCATGTGCATTTGCAATCCGGGGCGCGCCAGCGTGAACGGACAACTTGTGTTCGCGCCGGGCGACGCAAACCTGACCTTCAAGCGCTACATCGAGACGCCGGTGACGCTCGTTGTAGAAGACGACTACGTCGTTCGCATCGAAGGACAAGGTCTTGATGCCGAGCTAATGCGCAGCTACTTCGCGGCATGGAATGATCGCGGGGCGTATGCAGTGTCCCACGTTGGATGGGGCATGAACCCTGCGGCGCGCTGGGATGCGCTGACGATGTACGATCGCGGGGACGTCAACGGCACCGAGCTGCGAGCCTTCGCAGGAAACTTTCTTTATTCGACAGGCGCCAACGAGAGTGCGGGCCGTTTTACCGCCTGCCATTTCGATTTGCCGATGCGCAATTGCACGATTGAGCTCGACGGCGAGCCGGTCGTGACGGCCGGCTCGCTGCGCGACGATCTGAGGTCCTAGGAGGAGGCGATGGAGCACTATGAGTGCGATGTGGTGATAGTCGGCGGCGCCGTTGCCGGTGCCATGCTGGCGATCAATCTGCGCGACAGCGGGCTTGATGTCATTGTGCTGGAACGGCAGCCGCGCATCCCGGAGCTGCGCAGAGGTGACCTTCTTGCGCCAAGCACGGTTTCCAAACTCGCGGCCGTTGGCGCCTTGGAAGCGTTCCAGAACCGGGGAGCGGTGCAGCTTCATCACTGGCTTGCTCTGGGCCCGGAGTTGGAGACCTTGGCTGAAGTGCCGCTCGCCGCCACCGCGCCGGCCCCCTACAACTATTGCATCGCGTTGCCTCACCCGCTGCTTCAGGCCGCATTGTCGGAAACGGCGACAGCGGGTGAGAATATCCGCTTCATGCGCGGCGGTCGCGCGACAGGCCTGCTTGAGGATGACGACGGCGCCGCGATCGGCGTGACGGCGCTGATCGAGAACAGGGAGTCCGAGGTGCGCGCCTCGCTGGTGGTGGGCTGCGACGGATCTGCTTCGATGATCCGCCAGGAAGCCGGCATTGAGACACAGATCGACACGTATCCGTACAGCTACGTGATGTTCACCTGCGAGCGCTCGCCCGATCAACCCGGCGACCGGCAGACCGAGATCTGGGGTGCGGACGGGTTCTGCGGTCTGTTCCCGATCACGCCGGAACTGGTCCGCTGCCCGGTGCAGGCGATGCCTGAGGATTTCAACCGCTGGCGCAAGGAAGGCCTGGCGAAGGCGCACGAAGAGCTCAAGGCGCGCTTCCCCTTCTGGGACAAGATGGTGCTGCGAGAGGACGGTGTGCACGTCTACAAGATACTCAAGCACCATGCGAGTACCTATGTCGCGGACGGTGTGCTGCTGCTCGGAGACGCCGCACACTGCACGCCTCCGTATTACGGTATGGGCATGAACATGAGCATGCGCGATGCACACCACGCAGCGAAACACATTACCCAGTTGCTCGGTGCGAATGAAAAGCCAACGGCAGCCGCGCTGGCGCCGTTCGAAAAGCAGGTTAGAAACTTCAATGAATATGTCATCACCGCGTCGTGGCTCTACGGGCAGGTCGCCGCTGCGCATCACAAGACCCACGACGAGGTCGCCGGCGCCTTGCAGCACAGCCTCGCGCTCGATCCAGGGGCGATGAGCATCATATACGGTGCCTACGATACGCCGCCGCCAACAGATGATCAGCTGGACGACCTGCGTGCCGGTCGCGTCGGTAAAGCGGCATGAACAGGCGGCTCACGACCGATGTGTCCGGACTGGGTTTCGCCGAGGCGCCGCGTTGGCACGACGGCCGGCTCTGGTTTGTCGATTACTTCTCGACCGCAGTCTTGCGAACAGACTTTTCAGGTCCACCGGAAACGTTCGCCAGCGTAGAAGGCATGCCTGGGGGGCTTGGGTTCCTGCCCGACGGTGATGCGATCGTGGTTTCGCAGCGTAGTTTCACGCTGCAGCGGATCGGGCGGGACGGACGGCTCACGCAGTACGCCGATCTCAGCGCCTATGCTCGAGGCGCGGCCAACGAATTGCTGGTGGATCCTCAGGGGCGCGCCTATGTAGGGCACCATGGATTCGATTTTTTTGGTGGTGCGGAGCCGAAACCTTCGACGCTGCTCCTTGTGGAGTCCAATGGCAGGGTACGCGTCGTGGCTGAAGAACTTGTCTTCCCGAACGGTATGGCGCTGACGCCAGACGGACGCACACTGATCGTCGCCGAGAGCTTCGCGGAGAGACTCACTGCATTCGATGTGGCATCAGACGGCTCGCTTTCCAATCAGCGGCTGTGGGCGTCGATCCCGGGTCATACGCCCGACGGCATCTGCCTTGATGCGGAAGGGGCGGTGTGGGCCGGCAGTCCGCTGACCGGCGCATTTCTGCGCGTACGTGAAGGTGGCCAAGTACTTGAGCGCATCGACACGATTGACAAGCGCTGGGCTGTCGCCTGCGTCTTTGGCGGCGCTCGGCGCGACACGCTCCATTGCATTACCGCCGCGACCACGCTGGAAGGCATGCCGAAGGGTGAGTCGGAGGCGTTTGTGGAAAGTGTACAGCTTTCGGTCGGCGGGGCGGGTCTGCCATGAGCAACACTCTGAAGGGACGCACCGTGATGGTGACGGGGGCCAGCCGGGGCCTGGGGCGCGGGATGGCCGAAGCGCTGGTCGAGGCGGGCGCCGAGGTCATCATTACCGCTCGCGACGCTGGCGTGGCCGAGCGCGTGGCCGGAGAACTGGGCAGTTCGGCGCGCGGTGTGGCCTTCGACCTCACTGGGGGCCGCGCGGCCATTGATGCCGTGATCGAACAGGTCTGGCGCACAGCGGGCGGCGTCGACGTCGTGTTCAACAACGCAGGTGCGGTTGTGACCAAGCCTGCGTTGGAGACAGATGAAGCAGACTGGGATGAGCTCCTCGCTGCCAATCTGTCCGGCGTCTTCTGGGCGTGCCAGAGCGTTGGACGACACATGCTGGCAGGCAAGGGCGGCAAGATCATCAATGTCGCCTCGGATATCGGCATCCGCGGCGAGGCCGACTGGTCGGCCTACAGCGCCACCAAGGGCGGTGTGGTCGCGCTTTCCAAGAGCCTCGCCTGGGAGTGGGCGCCAAAAGTAAGCGTCAATATCATTGCCCCGGGCCCGTTCATGACCGATGCGAACCGCCCGGCGTTTGACAATCCCGACATCCTGAGTTTCGTCACCTCTCGGGTGCCCATGGCACGCGTTGGCGATCCACGCGAGCATCTCGGGCCGTTGGCGGTCCTGCTTGCCGGATCCGGCAGCGATTTCATGACCGGGGCGATCTTGCGCGTCGATGGCGGCATCTGCCGATCGTGATGCACGTGCGTGATGCAGACTCGGTTCCGTTCACGGCACCAGCCGCGATCGCCTACGCAGAGAGGGCCGAAGCATTGGGCGTTGCAAGTGGGGCTGAGCCGGCCGAGACTGTGAGCTACGGACCGGATCGTGGGCAGCGGCTCGAAATCTACACGCCACCCCAAGCGGCGAATGCACCCATGCTTGTTTTCTTTCATGGTGGCGCGTGGATTCATGGTCACCTGGGCTGGCTGCGATTCATGGCGCCGCATGTAAATGCGTTGGGCGCGATCTTTGTCGCCGCCACCTATCGGCTCGCGCCGCGCTGCCGGTGGCCCGCGCAGTATGAGGATGCCTGTGCCGCAGTGGCGGCGGCACGCAGCGCAGCG
>JBGTIC010000286.1:0-1685 GCA_041745895.1 Gammaproteobacteria bacterium | reverse complement strand
GCGGCCCGGCGGTCGAGCCGGTGGCCGATCTGTCCAATGCGCTCCTGCGCGCCGGCGACGTGATTCTGGTCCAGGGCAGTCGCGAGGCGCTGAACGCGGTACGCAGGAGCGGCGATGCTCTGGTGCTCGATGGCACGATGGATCTGCCACATACCCGGCGTGCACCGCGCGCATTGGCCGTCTTTGCACTGGTGGTGGCCATCGCCGGGTTCGGTGTGCTGCCGCTGGCGATGAGTGCGCTGATCGGTGTGGCGCTGATGCTCGTCAGCCATTGTGTGGGCTGGCGCGATATCGTCCAGTCACTCAACACGCGACTGGTACTGACGGTGGCTGTGGGCCTGTCACTGGCGCTTTTGCTCGAGCGCTCAGGGGCTGCGGCGTGGCTTGCCCAAGGGATGCTCCCCTGGTTCGCAGCCTGGCCGGTCTTCGTGGTTCTGGCGTTGTTCATGGCCGCGATGGTGCTGCTGACCACGCTGGCTGCCAACGTCGTAGTGGCGGCCATTGGCGTATCGCTGGCAGTGCCGCTGGCCACCGGTCTGCACGCGCCGGCGCAGGCCTTCGTGCTCGCATCGCTGTTTGGTGCCAGCATCTGCTTCATCCGGCCGGGTGGCTATCAGACCAACCTGCTGCTGCTGAGCACGGGTGGTTATCAGGCAGGCGACTTCGCCCGCGTGGGCACACCGCTGGCAGTGCTCCTGTGGCTGGGATTCAGTGCCCTGCTGTCATTTCGATACGGCCTGTAGAGTAGATACGAACGGCAGCGCGGCTTGCGTACAATGCAGCCTCAGGCCACCCAACGGAGAGGCACATGAGCGAGGTCATCGCAGGTCAGCCGGACAAGGAAGAACGAAACTGGGCACTCATTGCGCACCTGAGCGCCATCGCCGGCATGCTCGTGCCATTCGTTGGCACGATACTCGGCCCGCTGGTTGTCTGGTTGCTCAAACGCGAGGACAGCGAGTATGTGGCAGATCAGGCCAAGGAAGCCCTGAACTTCAACATCACGATGTTCCTGGGCTACATGATCTGTTTCATCCTGATGATCATCGTGATCGGGGTTTTGCTGATGATGGCACTGGGCCTTCTGCACCTGGTGCTCATCATCGTCGCGATGATCAAGGCCAGCGAAGGCGTGCGCTATCGCTACCCCTTCGCGCTCAGACTGATCAGCTGACGCCGCCCCGATGCGCGCGGCCGCGCGCGCCGGGCCGCTTGACGGAGGCGACGCTGCCGGAGATACTGCGCCGCAGAATGGAAAGCGCAACTCAGCATTCACGTGGCAACTGGTGGCAGCCCCTCCCCGCGGAGAGGGTCATCAGCTAGAGGTTACGGCATCTGATTGAAAAACCCATCTCCGCACGCCGGGGATGGGTTTTTTTTTGCCCCTGGTCGATGCGGTCCGAGGAAACCATGCAGGCACCTTTCGACATTGCCGCCGACCTGGACACACCGGTGTCGGCCTACCTGAAGCTGGCGGGCTTTCGGCCGCGGTTCCTGCTCGAGAGTGTCGAGGGCGGCCTGCGGCTGGCGCGATACTCGTTCATCGGCTTCGGGGGGGGGATGGAGATCCGGCTGACCCCGGAAGCCCTGCACGTCGACGGCCGTGAGCTGCCACGCCCCAACGGGCAGGCGGAACTGCTCGATGCGCTGCGGACACTGCTGGCGCGTGCCCCTCAGCCGGGGCC
>JBGTIC010000285.1:0-12511 GCA_041745895.1 Gammaproteobacteria bacterium | reverse complement strand
GCCTGACTGGTTGCCATGGATCGGGTTCTTCCTGAGGACATTGAAAAAGCAAAAAGACACGCTGGCCTTCCGCATCGAAAAGGAGCGAGTAACAGATGGCGGCGAAGATGACGCGAGCCTGCCTGAACTCTCCACGCAAGTCATTGCGCTGCTGAGACAGCACAGACGGCAGACGATTGCGCAACTCGCGCAAGCCACTGGCGCCAACCGCAATACACTCAAGCTGCGCTTGCGAGAGCTTGTCGAATCCGGTCGCATCCGGCGCCACGGCAAGGCCAGGGCGACATGGTATTCGCTCTGAGGCCGGGGAGACCTTCGGCCCAGCGCTTTTGGATAGACGCAAATGAATCTACTTCGAGGTTGGTTCGGCGAAAAGAAAGCCACATTTGTGCTGTGGATGTCGCTTGATAAAGGAATCTATCGCAGATTTCATAATGTCATCATCCCTTCAAATAGCGGAACGACGCAAATTGATCATCTGTTGGTATCGCCCTACGGGGTTTTCATTGTAGAAACCAAGAATATCAAAGGCTGGATTTTCGGATCTGCGGGCCAGTCAAAGTGGACTCAATCGCTTTACAGAAAGAAGTACTCCTTTCAGAATCCACTTCGACAAACTTATAGACAGAAGAAACTTCTTTCTGAGTACCTGGGCATAGAAGAGCCGCAGATTCGTACGGTCATCTATTTTGTGAGTGATTGCAGATTCAAGACTCCACTGCCGAATAACGTCATCAATTCTGGACTAGGCCGCCACATAAAACAGTTCCAGACAAGCATTCTTCCGCCCGAAGAGATCGACCGTATAACGAGGAAGCTGGAACAGCACATTTCTCAATCCTCATTGACCGGCAGGGATCATGTCAGGTCACTGCGAGAGCGACATGAGTCTAATACGGTTTGCCCGAAGTGTGGCTCTATGCTCGTAGAACGGACAGCGAAAAAGGGAAGGACCGCTGGCTCTACGTTCTTGGGATGTGAGAAGTATCCACGATGTCGATTTGCCAAGAGCGCATAGCTCACTTTAGGCGTACATCAAGCAGAGCATCCCCGTCGCGAACACAGTGCAGACAGCTTTCGAGGGTGCCAGGAGCCTACCCGGCCTGGTCTGCCCCAGCATGCGATCAAGCTGGCCCGCTCAACTGTCCGGTCGGAATACTGCTGGGTCGCCCCACACAAGACCCAACTGTCGTCCGCAAGACCCGACACGGCACGCGAAGGCGGAGACTTGATGTCACTGACTAAGGTCCCAGTATTTTCGATGTCGCCCGTCTCTGGGATCTCGATTCCTCAGGTACCGAGCGTGTGCCGCGAGGGACATTATTTAATTTGACTGAGTGTCTCGGGACAGGCTACTGCGTATCCATGTATTCGATGAACTTCTCCACATTCAAAGAACCCAGGCCGGTCGCAATATCGTAGCCCGGGCCTGCTGGGTAGGCTCCTGCGCCGGCGAACCCATCCACCACATCGTTGAGGACGTTGGAATTGGTGGGCCCGCCGTTTGTGGACATGAGCCGGTAGAGGCTGTCCTGAAGCAACAGGCCCGTGCCGGGACTGGAAGTTAACATCGGCATACCCTTGGATTTCCTGGAGGCCAGGGCGTTGACAACGACGCCTGTGAAGAACGCCGCCGATACCGCGGTGCCGCCGACCGTGAAGTACCCTCCCAAAATGGATGTATAGACTTGGGCACCGTAATAAGGGTCGGCGTTGAAGGCCACGTCCGGGACGGACCGGTGCGCCGTGGTGTTGCGTTGCTGGACGGATGGAATCATCTGGTGACTTGGCATCTCTGCCACCATGGACATGCCAGCCCCTGCATCAGCCCACGCGGTCTCGGAATGGAGCGCGTTCAACGTGTTCAGATGCGCTGTCGTGCCTCCAACCGCGATGACGCTAGGATGCGTGGCTGGAAAGCTCGGTGTACTGGAGTCGCCCGATGGCGCGATCCACACCACGCCACCTGTTGATAGGCCCGCGACAGGCTCGTAATTTTGGGAGAATGCCTCATCTGCGCCGAACGGCATCAATACGACATTTATCCCTAAGTTTACGGCAGTCTGCATGGCCGTCCTGATGTCGATCTGACTTACGGATTTGGCCTCGATGACGTAGAGAATCGCCCCGGGGCTTACGGTGTTTATCATCTGAACGGCGAGGCAGGACGCCATGGCCCAATTGGAATCCGAACGAGTTCCGGCTTGGTTGATGATGTTCAGCGTGATCGGTTTTAAGCTGTATTTCTTCGCGAACTTGTTCAGATCGTTCTGCAGGTTCGAGTAGTGGTAGGCCGTGATGACGGCCACTTTAGCCCCATAGCCCGCAGGCTTGTTGTCACCTCGAGTACCCGGCACGTTGTAGGCCGTCTGAAACTGCTGAGGCGCCCACCCGGGGGAAAGATTCTGACTGGACGAGGCCATCACGGCCCTGCTCAGCATGTAGGTCCCGTCCTCCGCGGGCGTGTTGCCCGAATCAGTCTCTTGAGTATCCGGCGCGGCGTAGGCATCCACATAATCCGGGTGCAGGACGTGAGCGTATCGGAAATCGTCGTGGGCAGGCGTATGCTGCCAGTCGTCCTCGGCCCCGCATCCGAACAATCCCGCGGCTACGAGGCAGACAGCTGCGCATCCACTGCGCCGCGGCCAGGTTGTACATTCAGGAAGCAAAAAGGTTCGCTTGGACACGGTGTTCGACTCCCGGGTAAACGAAATCAGGTAGCGGTGCTGCCGCTCAACTTGAAGGGCGGCCGCACCGACGCGAATCTTGAGGATCCCGAACGGGACCGGATGACGTGCACTGTGCGCCACATTAGGGAGTGGTACTGTGACGCGGTTGGTAGCTAGGCCCGCTCGGCTTTTGGTGATGCGCTTTCGCTATCGACCGAGGGTCATCGATGGTGAACCCGTGGACGTTTCAGGAGTGCAGTCAAGGTAGCAGTTCTCCGGCCCACCGGCGGAAAACGACACTAGTTGAATGCGGGTACCGTCAGGGGATACCACTACCGCCTCGAGATCTGGCGCAGACACTGCCCCGAAGGCCCCACGTTCAACCTGCGCACCCCGAAAGTGCTTTGGCGACTGCAGAACCGGCAGTCCCATGCCCTCGATCAGCCGACAAGCCTCGTAGATATCAGGCACATGCACGATCAAGCGATGATCACCAGCACGAGGAGGACTGCCTGGAGGGTCGGTTCGCAACGGTTGAAGTGTCTGGCCGCTTACTCCGAGCAAATCGACATACGGAGCAAGAATGCCTTGGGGAGGCGCGAGGATGACCAAATCAACCAAGGCTCCGTCGTCAAGGTTGTAGGCATCGGCCAGCTCGCGGCCGCGCATACCCGGGGCATCGAAAACGACTCGGTAATCGAAGGCCTCCACCCACATGCGTCTAGACAGTTTCAGGTCGCCCGTGACCAGCGAAATCCTCTGAATATGCGCTTGGGGAACAGCGTCAGGGACGTCTGTAACGGAGGGTGGAGCCGACACGCATGCCGTCAACAAGCTGATCATTGCGCCGCTGAAAAACCGGCTGCCCGCGCTGTCCCCCAATAGACCCTTCAACATAGAAAACTCCCGCCGAGAACACACTAGACCGTGAACGCGCAGCCTCCCTCGTCAGGGAATGATCCGAGCGACGACTTCACCGTGGACCATCGTGTCGATCCGCGGGAAAAGCGCTCCGGGCTGGTTGGGTTGCGGTGTGCTTGCCATATCCAGCAGTGATCGCAAGTCAGCGCTCAGTTCAACGGCGCACGCATCCATGGCTTCGGCAAAGTGCTCCTTGCGCGAACCGCCTATGATCGGAATTGCGTTGGTCGCAAGCACCCAGGCCAGCGCCACTTGAGACGGCGTCGCATCGATCTGTTGTGCAATATTGACGGCGACCCGGGCGATCTCCAGTGACCGATCGCCCAGATACGCAGAGCCCGGCATATTGTTCAGCCTGCCCCGCCCTTCTCCATCTATGTATTTGCCGGTCAAGACGCCCATTCCCAGCGGGCTCCACGCCAGTACGCCAAGGCGGTTGGCGCGGGCCATCGGCAACACCTCGTTTTCGACTGTGCGCTCGACGAGACTGTACTGCACCTGCACTGCAGTAAATGGCGTCGCAGCGTGAGCCCCGGCTTTCGCATTGGCTTCTGCCACCCGCCACGCCGGCGTGTTCGAAGCGCCAATGTGAAGTATCTTGCCCGCGCGGACCAGATCATCAAGTGCGCGCATCACTTCATCGGTCTCGGTGAACCGATCCCATGAATGAACCCAGTAAAGATCGATATAGTCGGTCTTCAGGCGTTTCAGGCTGCGCTCGACCGCCTGGACAAGGTTCTTGCGATGCATCCCGCCGGAATTGGGATCGATCGGATTCATCGAGTGTCCGTACTTGGTGGAGAGCACTATTTCTTGACGGCAAGATGCGATTATCTCACCGATAAGCTCTTCGCTCTGACCGCTGGTATACATGTTTGCGGTATCGATAAAATTTCCGCCAGCGTCGCGAAAAATGGCCACGATCTCACGCGCAGCACCCGCATCGATCTTCGCCATCGCATGATCGGCTCCGAATGTCATCGTTCCCAGACACAACTCAGAAACCCGCAACGCCGAAGGGCCAAGGATACGATAATTCAGATCGGCCATTGATCAGGCTCCATAACAGCGGCCGGCCGGCATCATGCGGCTCGCTGAAACCATCGCGCCCACCACGCACATACTGAACAACGCACCCTCGATTCCGCCGGTAACCGACTGACTGATGGCACCAAAGCCCTTCTCGCCGAACAGCGTGCCGATGTAGTCAATGCGTAGGTACGAATCGGGAAAGCTGCGGGCAAGATGATCCAAGCTACCTCCCATCATTCGGCCACCTAGCATCGGAAGAAGGATGCCCACCACCGCGCCAGCGATCGCCGCGGCGCCGATGCTGTGCCGTAGCACCGGCGATCTTCCATTGCGCACACCATACCACCAGCCGAAGCCGACGGCGGCACCGAGAAACAGCCCCTCCATAGCGCCGGTGATGTCGCCGGGGGAGCGGCCGAGCAGTACCTGGAACGCATCCATCCCGAGCAGTTCGAACGTTGCGCCGATGACCAGTCCGCCGATGGCGCCGCCGATGATGCTCCAACGCCCGCGTGGGCCGGAGATGCGACCCGAAGCTGCGATACCGAATGACACTGCTGCTCCACCGACCAGCGCTACGAAGATCGTCAGTACGACGGTGACAGAAAGCACCGACACTGCACCCATCCCCGACGGCACCGAATGCGCTGTGCCGACGAAACCGTACAACATGCCCCCAATCAGGCCGGCCAGTCCGGCCCCGGCGGTGCCGGCACCACCCAGTACCAACCACCCGGGAAGCGGGGAGCCTGAGGCGACCGCTCCAGGCGCAGCGACTGCCGCGATGAATCTGTAGCCGTGTTTCGGCACGGTCTCGATGAAGCGCGGCTTTGCGGCATCGTCGCCGAGTTGCCGGCGAAGTGTGCGGATACATTGCGTGAGCGCCTCGTCGGTGACCGCGATACCACCCCACACTTCCGCCATGAAGCGATCCTTGGACACCAAACGACCCTGCTCACGAACAAGTAACAGTAACGCGTCGAGGTACCGGGCATTCAGATCGACCGGCACGCCGGCGCGCTCGAGCCTGCGATTGTCCTTGTCGAGGATGAAATCAGCAAATCGGTAGCGTGCCGGCGCCATCGCGGAATTATTGCGCGATACGCCACCAGCCACCTTCGCCCGTCATCGCCGCCATCGCCCTGCTCCTGTTTGTGGATGAGGTGCGAAGTGTGGTCTACGCTTCAGTGAGCCGCATGAGCGCAGGGTGAGGAATTCGTGAGCGACGCCTGGGGAGTTCGCAACCGCGGCTCCAGGCCCGGTCAGGCCGCGCGTCGACGTTGCCTGCGCGAGGTCATAGGTAGTCTGCCAGGTTCGCCCACAAGCGTGGCGAGGCATCCAGCACCTTCGCAAGGTCCAGCGCAGCCTCGGCAATGATACCGCGCTTCCCCTTGATCAATTCGTCAAGCCTCGACTTGGTCCGGCCAATGGTCGCGAAAAAGCCGCCTGCGAGATCCCTGCCAGCTCAAGGCATACCGTCAGATCTCCGCATGCGTGAACGGCGGGCTCGATCGCGGCTGTCTAGTCGTGCTGGAACAACGGTTGTCATTACCGCAAAGCCCGACCCGTAGAATACATCTGGCTTAGTGCATATTCGGCCTCAGCATCGCCTTGCGCGGCTGCAAGTCGATACCAGCGCGCGGCTTCGGCATCGTCGCGCGGAACGCCACTGCCCTCGGCGTAGATATAGCCCAGTTCGAGCTGCGCCGGCGCATATCCCTGCTGGGCCGCCAATCGGGTCCAGCGCAAAGCTTCGGCATCATTCTGTTCAACGCCGTCACCGGTTGCGTACATCAATCCCAGCTGCAGCTGCGCCGGCGCGTACCCGTTCTCGGCAGAGTGACGTACTCGAACTCGTGCAGCAGCGTCGTCGACAAGCACATCAAGCGTCGGCGGTAGCACCCCGAGCACGTCCTGAACCTCTTCCGGACCGATTCCGCCTCGCATGTACAGATCCCTTAACGCCATCTGCGCTTCCGCTTCTCCCTGCACGGCTGCGAGTCGATACCAGCGCGCGGCTTCGGCATCGTCGCGCGGAACGCCACTGCCCTCGGCGTAGATATAGCCCAGTTCCAGCTGAGCAGGCGGGTATCCCTGCTCGGCCGCCAGCTGGATCCAGTGCAGAGCCTCAGCATCGTCTTGTAGGACCCCCTCACCCGCGGCGTAGAGGAGCCCAAGTTGGTGCTGCGCTGGAGGGAGTCCCTGCGCGGCCGCCAAGCGGACCCAGCGCGCGGCCGCAACAAAGTCTTGGGAAACACCGCTGCCCTCCGCGTACATGCTTCCAAGACCATACTGGCCTAGCGGGTCGGCTTCTTCGGCAGCGCGCCGAAACCACTGAACCGCTTCGGCATCATCACGATCAACTCCACGGCCCTCGAAATAGGCGAAGCCAAGCATGCTCCAGGCTGGCACGAAATCCTGTGCCGCTGCCCGTCCGTACCATCGGACCGCCTCGGCATCGTTTCGCGGGACCTCGTGACCCACGGTGTGGACGACACCAAGGCTCCATTGCGCCTGCGCATTTCCCGCCTCGGCGGCGTCGATCAACTGCGCCAAGCTGGGTTGCCCCCCGGCCATTGTCGGGGTCGCGACCATAGCAGCGGTCACAATACCAAGGGCAACGATCGCCAAAAGCGGTGCTATCTCGCGGATCCGGTGGCTCGTGTTTACAAACATTGGCGAGGCTGCCCCTGATGTGCTTGCCGCCGACGCACGCGCGCCCCATGCCCGCTAGGCTCTCATGAACCATCAAGGCTTACGCGCAGTGGCCCAGGTTCTTTCGCGGACTAGGTGCCCGCCAACACTTCCAGCATTTTCTGGTCACTAAACAACTGGTGCAGTACGTCGTTGAGCGCAGCGTTTATTCGTTCGTTATTAGCGGCGGCACCAGGGACGATCACAACCCGATCTTCGCTTTCAAATCGGTAGAAGTTCTCGAAGCTCGATAGCGCGTTACGTCCTTCTGCCCGAATCGCAGCGGTCATGTGGATACCGCCAGTCCAGAATCCGGTGGAGGTCGAATACTGCAGCCCACGAATATCGTTCCTTAGCGTCGCCTCCTCATTACCCGAGAGTTTGACGTCAAACCCCTTACGGGAAAGCATTTCCGCCGCTGCATCCTGAACGACCGCGACCAGATCCTGATCAAGGCGGATGGTTGCCCCTGAGAACCCGCTTCCTCCCCGATTGCCAATTCTTTGTGCTTCGCGCTGATCAAAAACCTGCAGACTGACGCTCTTTCCGACGCCTATGTCGCTAGATGCAATGCCCGTGTCCGGGCGCAATTCAGCCGTCATCGGCGTCACAGCGCAGCCCGATAGGATGACCAGCGCTCCAATTACCGCACCCAAACGTCCGTACATTTCCCCAATCGCCATTTCCCCAACCTCCCGACTAGAACTCAACGCCCGAACAATTCTGCTAACCGCTTTAGCCAAATCAGCCAGCACCGCTTTCAGGTGATTCCAAGCCCCCATAAAGGGTCGCGTGAAGAGTATCGGAAGGGTAAATGCCAGTGCTCGGCAAGCTTGTCAAGCGCAATTGGATTGCGCCATGCTGGAGCTGAACTCAACCCCGGTGCAATCATGCTACGGAGGTGTTACTGACTCGACGCATGAACCATCCGCGGCTAGATCGCGGCTGTCAGTCGTGCTGGAACAACGAAGGATCCGCCGCGCCGCTGACTTGCAGCACACCCCAGGCGCCTCGATCCGTGCGCATCAATGCATGGTCCACCAACACGTAGCTTCCGGGGTAATCAAGCGTGAACTCCACGATTGTAGCGCCACCTGCGGGCACATTGGTTGTTTGCACGTTGTGGAACAGTGCGCCGCCGATGTTCGCTTCCGGGTAGACCGTATCGAAGATCTCCCCGACCATGTGTAGTGACGAACTCATTGCGACGCCGCCGTTACCCACGTACATGCGGATCCTGTCCCCGACCTCAGCGTGCATGTTGTCGACGATGGCGCCGGTGCGGCCGTTGAACACTACGTACTCCGGCTGGCTGTGGAGCATCTTTTTCGCATCGAATGCCTGCAGGCCTTTCCGCCCGAGCGCACCGGTCGTGTACAGCTCGCCCTGCATGACATAGAACTCCTTGTCCACCGGCGGCAGGCCCTGCTCAGGTTCCACCAGGATCAGGCCGTACATGCCATGTGCCATGTGCACAGACATATTTGGTACGGCGCAGTGGTACACATAAAGGCCCGGGTTCAGGGTGCGAAAGCGAATGCTTTTGCTCTCCCCCGGCGCGACCACGGTTGCCTCGCCACCGCCGCCGGGGGCTGTGACCGCATGCAGGTCGATATTGTGATGATGCAGACTCGATGCGTTGTTGTGCAAGGTGAGCTCGACGGTATCACCCACCCGCACGCGGAGCATCGGGCCGGGTACGGTGCCGTTGAATGTCCAGTAGTTGAAGACGATCCCCGGCGCGATTTCGGCGAGAACTTCCTTCGTCTCCAGCGCCAGGCGGACGAGTTCCGGTTCGCGACGCCCCGCTGCGCTAGCCAGCGGATCATTCGTGCTTGCGATCGCGATCGCCGGCGGCACGTGATTCGGGTCATGGGCAATGTCGTCGATCCACTCGAACTGCTCCAGTTGACGAAAGAACGTCAACACATTTCTGCAGCGGCAAGCCCGGACCCGCGCCCGGGCCAAACGACTGCACGTACATCGGGTACTGGAACAGGTACGCCTTGCCGACGGACACCGAAGCGAAGATCGCGACTCCGATGATGAACACGACAATCGACGCCCGCATCGGGGCGGAGTCGATGCTGTGCACCAGGCGCAGGAAGAAGAACAGCGATGCGGTGGTGGCGATGATGAACCCGAACGCCTGCAGCAGACTCACGCGCAGGAACCCAAACAGCGGGAAGCCCCCCACCAGCAGGATCACCAGCATGCCGAGCAGCAGCAGCGCTGCGACGATGAATACAAGAGCGTTCGACAGCCTATGCAGATTCATGTGGCGCCCATCTCATACAGCGACATTCACACATTCGGCGGTCGGGCCGTCCGTTCGATGTCGCACGGATCTGCATTGGCTGAGCCCGGCTCGGGCACTACCTGGCCTTCGCCGCTTGACGGAACGTTTATCGCACTTCAGTGAGTGAGCTACCAGCTATACTAGCGGTTAGGCAGGCGCTCGGTGGGTGCCGCGCGACGCGCCGGTGCGCGCTCCGGCCTTTGGGCCTCGGGTTGTGGCTGCGCCGGAGTCGCGCGAATGGCTGCCGGCTCGACTTCGTTGTCGGCCCCACACATCACACGGTAGGGAGCGACTATCTGGCCCGCAGGCGCCGGCGAGAGCACATCGAGACGATACCACCCCTGGAAATCATGGCTGGAGGAGTCACCGCCAGCGCTCAACGTGGTTCCCGCGGCAGCTGCGGCGGGCTGCGAGACGACGGTGCGCCAAGGTCGGGTCGCTTTCGTGCCTGCCTTGTCGAAATCAAGCGTAAATGCCGGCGACTTCGTACCATCGTGTTTCACATATTGATAGCGAACGCTGCCGGCACGATTCGCCGTCATCGCCCCGTTGAACTCGATGGTCGCCGGGCATTCGGCCGTGTGCACCTCGGGTTGTGCCTCGAACGAGGCCGACCTCAGCAAGGGCGCCGCCCTGCTCGGCGGCGGTGCGCTTGCCCGCGCGGGCCGCGATGAGGGAATCTTTGCCTGAGCCTGCGGCGACGCAGTGCAGTCGACCACTGCATTGGCCTTCAGAGTTTTTGTACTGGCCTCTTCAAATCCGAGTCCGATCGGCTTGCAGCTCAGCCTGTAGTCGACACGCAGCGCTGCCGGGTATTCCACTTTGAAACCCTCGGCAAGAAAGTGATATCTGGTCTTGCCCGGCGCGTTCGAAACTCGTCGGTCGAGCTCGTCGTTGCAGACTTTGACGGGATCAATCGAGTGTTCCGAACCACCGTCCCACCGAAACAGACCAGACGCCGTACGTGAGTGCGGGATCATGAAATTCGAGGGTTGCTGCTGGCCGACCAGCACGAAGCCTGCCGCCGTGAGACGACCTCTGTAGGCCTTGTTTCCCCTGCCCTCCCACTGACACTCCGCATGAAGATTTACTTCGATCGTAGTGCTCGCCGTGGGATCGACTGCCGTCCATTTCTCACCGGTCGTCGAGTAGACGACGAGCTCAGGCGCTCGATCGAATCCGTGAGGATTGCCGATATTCAAGTGCTTGACCTTATTGGCATTGGCATCCGCGGCGCATGTGATGCCGATGATCAACATGATGAGAATCTGAGTCTTCATGGCAAACTCCCCAGCCCGCTTTCGGGTTCTTTATGAGCGGTAGCATACCTTCGATGCAGGAGGAAACCGCCCACCACGTCACGGTTTGACTCGCCTCTTCTAAGCACTCTCCATAAGCGAGACGCGGGCGAAAACACCCGTCTCGAGTTGTGCGTGCGCTGCCTCATCCATCAGTTCGACGCGATTTCGGCCGCGCATCTTCGCCTGATAAAGTGCCTGGTCGGCAAGCTGCAGTGCCCCATCGGGCTGGCGATCGTGGCTGGGCTCGACTACGGCAACACCGATGCTGATCGTCACCGCCTTGCCCGCTGCCGGCGATCGGTCGCTGATGGCAACCTCGCTTACTGCGCGCCGCATCCGATTCGCGACGGCCGCCGCCCCACGCGCGTCTATACCGTACAGAATGACCACGAACTCCTCGCCACCATATCGCGCAAGCAGATCGAGAGGACGCGACACCAGGGGTCGAAGTGTTTGTGCGATCTCGTTCAACGCCCTGTCGCCAGCCTGGTGGCCGTAGCTGTCGTTGAAAGCCTTGAAGTGATCGACGTCGATCAACAGAATTGCGATTGACCTGTGATCGTCCATGGCTTGCTGCCAGACGCTGCTGAGGTGGTCATCGAAGACCCGGCGGTTCTTCAGTCCCGTCAAAGCATCGTAGTGCGCGTGTGTCGCCAGGAGATGGCTTTCGAGAAAACTCTTGCGTGACCACTTCTCGAGCTGCCGTGCAGCTATAGCGCATCCGACGGCGGCAGAGACCAGCAGCAAAGTCGACCGCAGCAGGGTCGGCAACGGCATCTCGAAGATTGTGGCCGACACGACGAAGGACGACACGGTAAGTACGACGGCTACACTGGCCACACGATAGCTCAGGCCGAGGAAAAAAAACGGTCCCAGCACCATGAACGGCATGAGCATCAGCAACTCGGGCTGACCGTATGCGGCGGCGGCGCCGACAAGGGCAGCCGCAAGGACGTTGCGGATCGGAACGAGGATCGTCGCCACAGGCAGATAACGACGCTCGAACAATGGGCTCCAGGCGATCACTGTGAGAACCATGGATGCCAGGAGCACCCCAGTGACGCCGATAAGATGGGCCTGGTTCCAGACACCCCCGAACGCCAACTCCGTGAGTCGGAAGGCCGCCAGCAGCACGGCCAACGTACACACCACCCGGATGAGTGTACGGTTGTCCCACAGGCGGGCACGGACAAACTCAGCCTCGAACTCCGGGGTGAACTTACAACTCGCCGCGCCGAGTCGCACGTCGGCTGCGTCCGGTGATGTGCGATGGGCACCGAGATCGGTTTGGAGGCGCTTGACCATCCTGTCACGATACGATCAGTTCCTTCCTGCCGATGTGACGGGTTACCCATAAAGCTGTCGGCCACGACACGGCACCGGTCAGCTCGGAAGTGCGCAAGGCTACCAGGCGTCGTGACGCCAGTGCGCCGGCGGGCGTTCCACGGCGACTTCGAATATCAGCCTCTCCCGGTGGCTGATCCCGTGTCTGTCCGTGGTGATCACTTCGAGTCGATGGACGCCCGGCGCGAGGTCGGCGGGCAGCCGCCAGCGCCAGAGATGCGAGGCCCGATCGGTGACCCGGGCGCGCCCGC
>JBGTIC010000284.1:0-3850 GCA_041745895.1 Gammaproteobacteria bacterium | reverse complement strand
CGAGT
Source organism: Gammaproteobacteria bacterium (assembly GCA_041745895.1). Classification (GTDB taxonomy): domain Bacteria; phylum Pseudomonadota; class Gammaproteobacteria; order Steroidobacterales; family PWYM01; genus PWYM01. The sequence goes on along the minus strand of JBGTIC010000284.1, from coordinate 3,845 downwards.
GCGCCGCTCAGCCGCGCGCGCTCAGCCTCCAGCGTGTCGAAGATGCCCAGCCCCGGCCGGTGATACTTGAAGCGCTGCAGGTGGCGATAGGCCCAACAGTAAAAGCCGAATTCGGGCAACTCATCGAGGATGGCCTCGGCCTCGCGCCAGTCCGCCGGGCGTGGCTGCTGCGCCTTCTCGCAGGCACGTTCGTAACTGTCGTACATCTGGCCGACCAGCGGGCCTTCCATGTAGTTGCGTGCGGCACGCAGAAAGGCATGGTAGCTGCGGAAGTCGCGGGACTCGTGCGCGGCTAGCGGGGAAGGTGGATCGGTGAAGCCGGAGGATTTGATGCTGGCGCTCATGATGAACCGAAGTATGGCGTGCGCCCCGGGCGCAGATCAAACGGCCTTGGGAACGTCTCAGCGATACCCTTCCGCCTGCAGCTCGAACAGCCGCGCATAACGGCCGCCCGCCGCCATCAGCGCCTCGTGGGTGCCCTGCTCGAGGAGGCGGCCGTCCTCGATCACGACGATCAGGTCGGCGCGGCGTACCGTCGAGAAGCGATGCGAGATCAGGATCGCAATGCGCCCGACCGTGAGCTCGCGGAAGTGCTCGAAGATCTCGGCTTCGGCGGCGGCGTCCACAGCCGCCGTGGGTTCATCGAGTACGAGGATATCTGCCTCCTCCCGCATGAAGGCGCGTGCAAGCGCGATTTTCTGCCACTGGCCCATCGACAGCTCGCGCCCGTCGGCAAACCAGCGGCCGAGCTGCGTGAGATACCCCGCGGGCAATGTCTCGACGAACTCGGCGGCCTTGCCCTTGGTGGCCGCGCTGCGCCAGCGCGATTCATCGCGCAGCCCCTCGATATCGCCGACACCGATGTTCTCGCCGACCTGCAGCTGATAGCGCGCGAAGTCCTGGAAGATCACGCCGATGCGTCGGCGCAGCGTGGCGCGGTCCCAGTCGGGCAGCGGCCGGCCGTCGAGCAGGATGCGTCCGCGCTCAGGCTCGTAGAGCCCCGTCAGCAGCTTGATCAAGGTGGTCTTGCCCGAGCCGTTCACGCCCACCAGGGCCAGGCTCTGACCCGGACGTACGTGCAGCGAGATGCCCTTGAGTGCCGGCGCCTCCTGACCCGGATAGGTGAACCAGACATCCTCGAAGCGCAGCCCGTCGTTGGCGACCAGTGGGGTCACGGCCGTGCCGTTATGGGCGTCCACCGGCTGATCGAGATACTCGTAGAGATTCGACAGATACAGATTGTCTTCATACATGCCGCCGATGGAAGACAGGATCGCGGCGACTGCGGTCTGACCCTGGCGAAACACCATCAGGTACATGGTCATCTGTCCGAGCGTGATGCGCCCGATCACCGTGGACAGCGCGATCCAGGCATAGGTGCCGTAGAAGGCGGCGCTGCTGACCACGCCCATGAAAAAGCCCCAGACGTCGCGGCGGATGGTCAGGCGGCGGTCTTCGGCATAGAGCTTGTCGAAGATGCGCCGATAGCGATCGAGGAACTCGGGGCCCAGGTCGTAGAGCTGCACTTCCTTGACGTAGTCCTCGCGCGCCAGCACGGTCTCCAGATACATCTGCTGGCGTGTTTCCGGCGAGCGCCAGCGAAACAGCCGGAAGGCCTCGCCCGAGAAGTGCGTCTCGGCGACGAAGGCGGGCAGGCCCGCAAGCACCAGGATCAGCACCGCCCACGGCGAGAACTGCACCAGAAGGGCTGCAAAGCTCACCAGCGAGATGGCGTTCTGGGCCAGCCCGAAGGTCTTGGTCACCAGTGACAGGGGTCGCGAGGAGGCTTCGCGGCGCGCGCGCGTGAGCTTGTCGTAGAACTCGGAGTCCTCGAATTGCGCGAGCTTCAGCGTCAGCGCCTTGTCCAGGATCATCACGTTGACGCGCTGCCCCAGCTGCGCGCGCAGCAAGGACTGGCAGGTGCTGATGCCGCGCTGGACACCGGCGAGCACCACCACCAGCGCGGCCTCGACGATGACCCACTGCAGAAGGTCGCCGGTCATCGCCTCGCCGGTGCGCTGCCAGGTGTTGAACGCATCGACGACCGCATCGACGATCATCTGGCCGACCCACGCGATAGCCGCCGGCAGCAGGCCTGCGACCAGCGTCAGCGCGCCGAACCACAGCGTCAGCGGCCGGCTGGTGGTCCAGACCAGGGAGATGGCCGCACGACTGTAGCGGAACACGCCCAGAAAGCCGGCCAACCCAGGGGCACCCCGGGGGCGCTCGGCGGGCGGGCTCACAGGTGCGACTCAGTGACCGTCGGACAGTCGGGCAAGGTGCTTGCGCGTAAGCTCGATGAAGCGCGGAGTCTGCCCGGCGTCCTCATACACGGGATCGCCGAACTCGTCTTCCTGGATGATCCGTTCGCCGCGCACGTAAGGCATGCTCTCGGCCAGTTCATCGAGCGCCGCGGTCAACAGGTCGGTCAGGATCTGCTCGCGGCTGATGCCGGGATACATCTCGTCGAGCGCCTCGATGCGCGCGGCGTCCTCCAGCGGCAGGCGCATGGCGTACTTCTCGGCGGTCTTGTGAACCTTGGGCGTATGCTCCCAGGTGACCAGCAGGTCCTTGAGACTCATGATGAAGGCGGGTATCCGCGGTAATTTGACTGGAGGCCGAGATACTAGCCCCGGCCCTGCCGTGATGGAAGCGCGATCGCTGGTCTTCACGCAGCCGACACCCGTATGGCGCTTGGAGTCGTTGCGTCGCCGTGCTAATGGTGCACGCTGGCGAGCCACCTGGATATCGCGTGACCCCGATTGATCCTCATGTGACAGCCGTCTGGGCGCTGGTGCTGCTGGCGCTGTGGCTGTTTTCACAGGAGCGTGTGCCGCACGAATCCGCAGCCCTGGGCTTTCTTCTGGTGCTGCTGCTGGGCCTGCATTTTTTCCCGGTGCGGGGTGAGTTCGGGGCCGTCTCGGCCAACGATGTATTCAGCCGCCTTGGCCATCCCGCCATGATCAGCATTGCCGGCTTCATGATCATGGCCAGGGGGCTGGAGGTCACCGGTGCACTGTCCTCGTTGTTCGAGGGACTCGCGCGCCTGTGGCAACGCCATCCCCAGCTTGGCATGCCGGTCACGCTGGCGCTGGCGGCCACCCTCAGCGCCTTTCTGAGCAATGCGGCGGTGGTGGTCATGATGATGCCCGCGTTGATCAGCATCGCCCTGCGTCAGCACTTCTCGCCCTCGCGACTGCTGATGCCCGTTGGCTTTGCCGTCATCCTCGGCGGCATGGCCACGGCGATCGGTGCGTCGACCAATCTGGTGGTGCTGGGTGTGGCGGGCGATCTCGGTGCACCGGCGATTGCAATCGATGAAATGGCCGGGCCGGTGTTCGCTGCCGGTCTCCTCGCGCTTCTGTACCTGTGGTGGGTGGCGCCGCGGCTGCTGCCGCAACGCCATGCGCCACTCGGCGACACCACGCCACGGGTGTTTTCGGCCGTACTGCGCATCGAGGAAGACAGCATCGCTGCGGGCCGCACCCTGCCGGAGCTTCGTGCACTGACCAACAACCTGATGCGCGTGGATCGCGTTCAACGCGGCGAGCACCTGTTTGTAGCGAAGTTACCCTCGCTGGTGATCCAGCCTGGCGATCGGCTTTATGTGCGTGACCTGCCGGAGCGCCTCAAGCGCTTCGAAAAGGCGTTGCGGGCCACCCTTGCAACGGATGCCGCGGTGGACGGCGAGGGGCTCCCGGGTCAGGGTCAGCAGCTGGCCGAAATCGTCGTCACGCGCGGCGCGCTGCTGCACCAGAGCACGCTGGCGGCGACACGTTTTGCCAGTCGCTTCGGCCTGCTGCCACTGGCGCTGCACCGCGCCCGTGGCGGCCCGGCGGTCGAGC
>JBGTIC010000283.1:0-1512 GCA_041745895.1 Gammaproteobacteria bacterium | reverse complement strand
GCGGTGGCGCTGCAGCAGGCCCGCCTCGTCAAGGTCGGGTGCACTCATCGCCGCGATCGAGTCACGCGGCATGAACTGCGTGTACCACAGGGGCACACCTATCAGCAGGAGCGCCAGCACGGCTGCCACAGCACTGCCACGCAGATCCAGCGGCAGATTCTGATTGACCCAGCGGGTCGTGAACGCAGCCGCGTAGACACGATTGCGCACGCGCAGGCGGCCCCGCCCGTCGTCGACAGCCAGCCCCAGCAGGCACAGGCGATCCTGCAACGGCGAATCATCCTCGACGGGGACGCGCAAGCCCTTGCGCACCCGGCCATACAGCGACAGCAGCTGCGCGCGGCGCCGGTCGCGGTCCTGCAGCCGCGTGGCGATATGCCCCAGCAGAGATTCCCCGCGTATTGCCGCAGGCGTGAGCAGGCGCTGTTCTACCAGGCGATCGACCATGGCTGTGGCGCCATCGTCAATCTCGCTGCGCACCAGGGCGCGGCAGAGTTTCTGGGTGAGATACGGCTGGCCGGCAGTCCAGTAGTGCACGCGTTCGAGCAAGGCCCGCGCGCGCGCTGGATCCACCGGCAGGCCAGCGGCGAGCTCGAGCGTCTCTGCGGCAGTGAAATCCTGGAGCGCCACGCGCTCGCTGAATTCGAACGGGCCCAATGACGCATCCGGTGCCAGGCGCGCCGGGGTGGTTACGCCAAGCAATACGAACACCAGACGCCGGAACTCCGGGTCGCTCGTCGCCGCCGCCAGACAGGCACGCAGGCTTACGAGGAAATCCGGAAGGAAGGCAAGACCTTCGATACTGTCGAGATCGTCGATGACGACCACCACGGAACCGGCGCACTGCCCGAGTACCAGTTCACGGAAGAACTCGACCAGGCGTTGCGAGGCAGTCAGGCTGACGCGTTCCTGCCACCACTGCTGCAGCGGTACTTTCAGGCGCAACTCGCGCACGATGCGATAGGCGAATGTGTAGAACCAGCGCCCGGCGTCGCCTGGGCCCTCGCGGCCGCCCATCTGCGTGAGATCGATCATCGCGGCCATGCGTCCGCCATCGCGCAGCTGGGGCACGATGCGCAGCATCAGACTGGTCTTGCCCATCAGCCGTGGGGCAAAGACATGACAGGAGCGACCCTCACGAACCGCCTGCAGCAACCACCGATCCGCGGCCCGCGCGACATAGCAGTCGCGTTCGGCCGCCAGTGGCGAACCTGCGACGAAATAGTCCTCAGCCGGGGGCCCTGTGTTCACGCACTCTCCATCGGCCAGGGTCGCTTCAGCTGCCGAAACGCAGTCGCGCCATGTCGGCCATTCCGCGCTATTCTGGGCACAGACCCGCTAAAGCGTAACCCCCATGTACCGCTCGCCCACGTCCGACGACCGCAAATCCCAGCTGCTCAAGCGTGACCTGTTCGGTGAGGTGCGGTTGCGCGGGGGCCTGGTCGAGCGCGACACCTGGACGGCCGCCTGGTGGGCGCGCGGGTTGGCGCGCGCTCTGGCCGGCCGGGAGGC
>JBGTIC010000282.1:0-16047 GCA_041745895.1 Gammaproteobacteria bacterium | reverse complement strand
AGAAGTTCCGCGACCACGCGCGCCTCGCCGGATAGCGTCAGCGGCACCGGCGGCGGCGACGCATGCACCGCCATGCCTCGCACCACGTGCGGCTGTTGCTGCATCGGATCGTCTACCGACTGACCGCACGCGCCAATCAATGTCAGCACAGCCAGCACAGACCAGGCCTTGGGGTCCAGAATCGATCTCGCGGTCATGCCGTCGTCTCCCTGCAGTGCTTGAGGCGCGACTGGAGCCCCGTCGTGGAGACGATGATACCGTCCCCGGGCGGCCGGATGCAGCCCGAATGCCCGGGTCACCTCCGCTGCCCCGGTGGCGGTGCCGGCAATCGCCTTGTGATAGGTTTGCGCATCATGACCGCTGCCACCCCGTACCGCATGTACTTGCCGCTGTATTGGCGCCGATGGGCAGCGTTGGGCGTGACGCTGCTCATGGCCTGCTCCAATGAGCCTGCGCCGGCCAGCCCGGCGCGTTCAGTGCCGCCATCACTGCCGGTGCAGGCCGTGGAAATCACCCCCCGCGACCTGTCGAGAACCGTCCAGGTCTCCTCGGCAGTCGAGCCCCTGCGCACGATTCGCCTGGCCAGCCGAAGCGAGGGGGTGCTCACGGATGTGGACGTCGATACCGGAGATCGCGTGCGTGCCGGGCAGGTGTTGGCACGCATCGACGTCTCGGAGCATCTGGCGGAGCTTGCGCGCGCCCAGGCGCGCGTGCAGGAACGCGAACTTGCCTTCCAGCGCATGGCTCAGCTGCGCGAGAGCGGCCATATCGACGCGGCCAGTCATGACAGTGCCCGCGCTGAACGCGACATCGCTGCCAGTGAAGTCGAGCTCTGGCAGACCCGAGTGGCGTTCGGCACGGTGCGCTCGAGCATCGACGGGGTGGTGATCGCCCGTCATGTCGAGCCGGGTGAGGCCGTAGCACGCCATGACGTGCTGTTCGAACTCGCGGACCTGCAGACCCTTGTCGTACGCAGCGGCGTCTCCGAACTCGACGTGCGGGCCCTGCGCGTCGGTGACGAGGTCACCCTGCAGCTCGATGCACTCGAACTCGCTGAGCCGCTCATGGGCAGTGTCCGCCGCATATTTCCTGCCGCCGAGCCCGGCAGCCGCCTGGTGACTGTCGAAGTGGACCTGCCGGAGGGTGCCGACAAAGGCGTAAGACCTGGTTTTCTCGCCAGGGCCCAGCTGCTCGTTGACCAGCGCGAAGACGTACTGGCGGTGCCCGCCGGCGCAATGGCTGAAGAAGACGGGGGGCACTATGTGATGCTGATCAATGACGACATGCGCCTGGAACGCCGGAGTGTGTCGCCCGGGGTGAGTCGCGGGGGCTGGCAGGAGCTGCTGGAAGGCGTACGGCCGGGCGAGCGCGTCGTGGCAACCAACCCGCTGGACCTCAACGAGGGTACAACGGTGCGCATCGTCGGCTGGGCCGGATGACTGTCCCTGCGCCCGATCATGACCCTGCGCGCGGTACACGCTATTACCGCGGACTGACCCATGCCGCCATCCGGCGGCCGGTGGGCACGCTCGCCCTGGCCTCGGTGGTGCTGGTCCTGGGCCTGTTCTTCGTCGACCGGCTGCCGGTCAATCTGTTGCCCGAGGTCATCTATCCGCACGTGCGCGTCACCGTCAACTATCCCGGGGTCGCACCCGAGGTGATGGAAGAACAGGTCACCCGGGTGCTCGAACGCCAGCTCGCCGCGGCCGAGAATTTGAGCAGCATCAACAGCCGCGCCTCCGAAGGCCGCACCAACATCAACCTGATTTTCGAGTACGGCGTCAATCTCGACCATGCCCTGCAGGACGCCGCACGCCTGATGGAACTGGCGCGCACCCAGCTGCCCCCGGACATCGACCCGCCACGTCTGTACAAATTCGACCCCTCGCAGGACGCGGTGTTCGAGGCCGGATTCAGTTCCACGATTCGTACCCCGCGGGAGGTGCGCGACTGGGTCGAGCATCGTCTGGCGCCGCAGCTGTCGTCCGTGCATGGCGTGGCCGGCGTGGAGGCCGCGGGCGGACTGGTGCGCGAACTCGAGGTCGTCGTCGACCAGGATCGGCTGGCGTTCTATGGATTGACGCTTCAGGACGTCGCCGCGGCGCTTGCCAGCGAAAACCTGAACATTGCCGCCGGCCAGGTCACCTCGCCGACCTTCGATGTGATGGCGCGCACGGACGGACGTTTTCGCTCACCCGAAGATGTCGGCGCGGTGCTGATGGGCGTGCCGGGCAGTACGCGGCGCATTCGCCTCGATGAGGTCGCCGATGTGCGCGACGGCTATCGCGAACAGCGCATGTTCGTGCGCTTGAACGGCGTGCCGGCGACGCGGCTGTCAGTCTTCAAGTTGCCTGAGGCCAATACCGTCGGCGTCGTCGATACAGTGCACGCGACACTGCGTCGCCTCCAGGCCAGCGGTTTTATCCCCGAGGATATCCGCTACGACGCCACGACCGACAGCGCCTTTTTCATCCGCGGCTCGCTGGCCGCGGTATCCACCGCAGCCGTGCTCGGCGGAACGCTTGCGATGCTGGTGGTGCTCGCGTTTCTGGGCAGTCTGCGCAAGAGCTTCGTCATCGGGCTGTCCATTCCGCTGGCGGTTCTGGCCACCTTTGCGCTGATGGGTGCGAGCGGCCTGACGCTCAACATCATGAGCCTGGGCGGCCTGGCGCTGGGCGTGGGCCTGCTGCTGGACAATGCGATCGTGATGCTGGAGAACATCGCGCGCCATCATGACCGGCTTGGCAAGGATGAGGATCAGGCCGCCCACGAGGGCGCCGATGAAGTGATTTCGGCGATCACGGCGGGTACGCTCACCAACCTTGCCGCCGTCGCCCCCTTCTTGCTGATCACCGGATTGGCCTCGCTGGTGTTCCGCGAACTCATCCTGACGATCTCCTTTGCGATCGTCGCATCGCTGGCGGTGGCCTTGACGCTGGTGCCGATGCTGGCCGCCCAGTTCGCGCGCCTGCGCTTTCGCTCCGGGCTCGACCGCAGCCGCCTCTACCGCGGTTTCGATGCCGGCATCGGGGGCCTCACGGCACTCTACCGACGGGCGCTGGGGGGCATCCTGCGCTGGCGCTGGCTGATGCTCGTCGCGGCAAGCGCACTGTTCGTCGGCTCGCTGCAGGTATTCGATCGCCTCGGCACCGAGTTTCTGCCGCCCGTCGACGATGGTCAGGTGGGGGTGAACCTGCGTCTGCCGCCCGGCACGCCGCCGGAGCGCAACGATGCCGCGGCACGCATGATAGAGCGCGAAATCCAGGACATGCCGCATGTTGAAAGCATCTTCGCCATGGTCGGCGGGCATCTGTCCGGCGGCGTGATCTCGGAACGACCGGGCACCGCCAACATCCAGGTGCGCCTTGTTCCCGCCGATGAGCGGGCCGAGTGGAGCGCCGGGCGCTGGGTGGCCGAACTCCAGGCGCGCGTGAACCGGCTCGACCTGCCCGGTGCGCGTATCACGGTGCGCCCGCCGCGCATCCAGGGACTGCAGTTCGGCGTCACCGGAGACGACCTGTCGATCGGTGTCATGGGAGATGAACTCGCCGAACTGCAGCGCATCGGCCGGGAGCTGGTGGCCAGACTCGAGGGCATCCACGGTCTGGAAGGTGTCGAGATCGGCCGCGAGGATCGCACTCCGCTGCTGGGCATCGATGTGGATCGGGAACGTGCAGCCGCACTGGGCCTGGGCGTCGGTGAGGTCGGCCGGGTGTTGCGCGACGCCGTGACGGGCACCGTGCCCACACGCTACACCACCGGCTGGGCCGAATATGACGTGCGCGTGCGTCTGCCACGCTCGGCGACAAGTGATGCCGACTCGCTGGGCCACGTCATCGTCCAGCACGGGCCTGCCGGGCTGATCCAGCTGCGCGATGTCGCTACGTTCTCGCTGGGTGAAGGTCCGGCCCACATCGAGCGCGAGAACCAGGGACGGATCCTGCGTGTCAATGGCTCGATCAATCCGGCGCTCGCTGATGTCGGCACCGTCATGGCCGAAGTCGAGACGCGACTGCGCGACATGTCGATGCCCGAGCAGTACAGCCTGATCCTCGGCGGGCAGTGGGAAACCATCCAGGAAACCGCGCGCGAGCTGCGCATCGTCATCGCGCTGGCCGTATTCCTGGTCTTCGTCGTACTGGCCGTGCAATACGAACGTCTGAGCAATCCGATCGTTATCATGGCCGCCGCGCCGCTGGCGCTGGTCGGCGTGGTTGCCCTGCTGTGGATCACGCGCACCCCGGCAAGCGCGCCGGTGTTTCTTGGCGTAATTCTGCTGATCGGCATCGTTGTCAACAATGCGATTTTGCTCGTGGAGTATATCGAGCGTGGCCGCGCGCGCGGGCTCGATATGGCGGCCGCTGTGGTCGAAGCCGGTGGCGTGCGCTTGCGCCCGATTCTGATGACCACTCTGACCACCGTTGCGGGCATGCTGCCACTGGCAGTCGGCATGGGCGCAGGGGCGGATATCATGCAGCCGCTGGCGCTCAGTGTGGTGGGCGGGCTGGTAACCGCGATGCTGCTGACGCTGTTCCTGGTGCCCTGCCTGTATGTCATCGTCCAGGGCATCGTGGACTGGCTGTCACGCACCCTGCTGGGCGATTGCCGAGCCGCCACATTGGTCGATCGATGAGCAAACTCCTGCGGGAGTTCTACAGTACGCTGCTGCACTCGCTGCGCAACCTGATGCCCATCGTGGTGGTCGTGGCCGTCTTCCAGTTCGTGGTGCTGCAGCAAGTGCCAGAGGGTCTGCTGAGCATGATCGTCGGCCTGGCGATCGTCGTACTCGGTGTGGCCTTGTTTCTCCAGGGACTGGAGATGGGCATCTTCCCGATCGGCAAGAGCCTCGCCGACGAGTTCGCCGCCAAGGGCTCGGTGCCCTGGCTGATGACTTTCGGATTCTTCATCGGCTTTTCCGCCGTCATCGCGGAGCCTGCGCTGATCGCCGTCGCCGAGCAGGCCGAACAGATCAGCGAAGGGCGTGTCGATCCGCTGGTGCTGCGCTTGCTCGTTGCGACCTCCGTCGGCGCGGTCATCGCCGTGGGCGTGCTGAGAATCATCCTCGGCCTGGCATTGCACTGGATGATGATCGGGGGTTACCTCACGGTCGTCACGGTGACGTTCTTCGCCCCCGAGGAGATCGTCGGTCTGGCCTATGACTCCGGCGGGGTCACCACCAATATCGTGACTGTGCCGCTGATTGCGGCACTCGGTCTGGGCCTCGCCGCGTCGATCCGGGGCCGCAATCCCCTCATCGACGGCTTCGGCCTGGTGGCACTGGCGGTCATGGTGCCGATGATCACCGTGCAGCTCTACGGCATGTTCGTATTCGCCGCAGATGATGTCGCAGCCGCCACCGGCAACGGCCAGGCGCTGGCCATCGAGGAACAGGTGTCCAAGGCCATGCCCGATTCGGCCAGCGGCCTGCTGACGGATCTTGCGATGATGGTGCGCGACGTGCTGCCGATCATCGCGGTGATTCTGGTGTTTCAGTTCGGCGTCATCCGTAAACGCATGCCTCACCTGCCGATGGTGGTTTTCGGCTTCACGCTGGTCATCATCGGCCTGTATGCCTTCGTCGTCGGCTTGAAGCTGGGATTGTTTCCGATCGGTCAGCGCATGGCCGAGCAGCTCATGGCCCGTGATCAGCTTCTGTGGATCTACCTGTTCGCCTTTGCGATCGGCTTCGCCACCACCATGGCTGAACCCGCCCTGATCGCCGTGGGCGACAAGGCCGAGCAGGCAGCGAAGGGGCGTGTCCGCAGCAATGTGCTGCGTCTGGTCGTAGCGCTGGGAGTGGCGGTCGGCATCACCATCGGCGTGCATCGCATCATTGCCGGGGATTCCATTCACGCCTACATCATCAGCGGCTACGCGCTGGTGATCTTTCTGACCTGGCTTGCGCCGCGCTACATCATTGCACTGGCCTACGATCTTGGCGGTGTCACCACCTCGGAGGTGACCGTACCGCTGATCACCGCACTGGGCATCGGTCTTGCTTCGAACATCGAGGGGCGTAATGTGATGATCGATGGCTTCGGACTGATTGCATTTGCATCGATATTTCCGATCGTGAGCGTAATGCTCTACGCCATCCTGGCGGACCTGCTGACAGCCCGGCAGGCAACACGAAGAGGTGAAGCACCATGAAGTTCTCCGTATTGGTGGCCATCCTGGCCGAAGAGATGGAAGACAAGGCTATTGACATCGCACGCGATGCCGGCGCCGGCGCCGTCACGTTGCTCAATGCGCGTGGCATTACCGGGGATTCCAAAAAAACCTTTTTCGGACTGACCTATGAAGGCGCCCAGTCCGTGTTGTTGTTTGTGCTGGAAAAAAAGCTCTCGCTGCAGGTGCTCAAGAATCTGACGCGCGAGCTTGACCTGGACCATGATTCACGGGGCATTGCCTTCACCGTGCCGCTGGAGCATCTTGGTGGTATCGATACCCGTGAAGTCAGCCAATTCACCCGCAAGATCGAAGACGAAATATAGGAACTCACATGAGCCACGAGCAATCCCGTAAAGTGGTGGGCGACCTTATGATCAGCGACGTCCATACCATCTCACCCATTGCCACGCTGCGCGAGGCGATGCAAAAAATGCGCGACAAGAAGGTCAAGTCGCTTGTCGTTGAAAAGCGCAGCGATGGCGACGCTTGGGGACTGGTGACCTACACTGCCATCCTGCGCAGCATCATTCAGGAGGAAGGCGATGTCGATCTCATCAATGTCTACGACATTGCCCTCAAACCCGCCCTGCTGGTACCGCGGCAACTGGAGGTTCGCCACGCCGTGCAGATGATGCTGAACTTCGGTGTCAAGCGTCTGGTCGTCACCAGCAATAACGAACTTCAGGGCATCATCACGGTGAACGACATCGTCGGTGCCATCCTGGAGAAGATGGAAGACTGAACTGCTCAGCCGCGCACGGTCTGGCCAACCGCCATGAGCAGCGACGCATCGTCGTTGCGCGGCGTGTTGACACGACGGCTGACGGGCCAGGCCTCCATATCGGCCATATCACGTGGCGCCAGCACACCGCGCGCCTGCTCTGGCGAGGCTTCCAGCCAGACAGCCGCCTGCTCTGCCGTCAGGATCGCCGGCATGCGGCCCTTGGCATGAATGCGCGCCACGAGCGGATTGGCCGGCAGCGTGATGATCGTGCACGACTCGATTGTCGGACCATCGGCGGCCGCCGAGCGGTCCCACAATCCCGCAAGTCCGAAGGGCTGATCATCGACCAGACGAATAAACCACGGCTGCTTGCCATCGACGGTGAGTTGCCACTCATAGAACCCCACGACCGGAATGATGCAACGCTGCGCGCGAGCCCACGGCGAACGGTAACTCGCAGCGCCCTCGAGCGTCTCCAGCCGCGCGTTGATGGTGCTGTAGCGCGGTACCTCGCCCTTCGCCCAGAACGGAATCAGTCCCCAGCGAAGGTTGGCGCCGACACGCTGGCCGTCGTGTTGCATGACAACGGGGATGTCGCGCCCGGGGGCGACGTTCCACGAGACGAACCCCTGCGGCCAGGGTCGCAGCACCGACCAGTACTGTTCGGTGGCTGCATCGGCCCGGCTGACGAATCTTCCGCACACATCGCCCTCCTGTGAGCCCACCAGGATCAGTGTTGCGCCGGACCACGCGTCCGGTACGCAACCACCCTTCGGGACGCAATCACCCTTGAGGTACGCATGCCTGGGAAGCTCAAAAAGAAAAAGCCCGCATCGTCACCGACGCGGGCTTTCCGATTGTACTGGTAGCGGGGGTAGGATTCGAACCTACGACCTTCGGGTTATGAGCCCGACGAGCTGCCAGACTGCTCCACCCCGCACCTGACTAGCCGCCTATTATAGGGGGTCGAGCACCTGACCACAAGCCTGCGAACAGTCCAGAGTTGCCCGCCCCTAGGCGGGCAATACGGTGCCGATCAGGCTCAGCAGGGGGCCTGGCAACAGGCCCAGCGCCAGCACTGCGAGGCCGTTCACGCTGACCAGGAATTTCATGTCCGGCGCGCGCATCGGCCGCACGTCGACGGTCGCCGATTCGAAGTACATGTACCAGACCACTCGCAGGTAGTAGAACGCACCGATCACCGACAACAACACGCCGAGCACGGCGATCCAGGTGTACCCGGCCTCGATTGCAGCGCCGAACACCACCACCTTGGCGTAGAAGCCCACGAACGGCGGCACGCCAGCCATGCTGAACATGATCATCAGCATGACGAAGGCGAACCACGGACTGCGCGCATTGAGTCCCTTGAAGTCCTCGAGGTTTTCGGCTTCGAAGCCTTCACGCGACAACAGAATGATCATGCCGAAAGCGCCCAGCGCCATGACCACGTAGACCAGCGTGTAGTACATCGCGCCCTGCACGCCGGCAGCCGTACCCGCAAGAATGCCCACGAGAATGAAGCCCACGTGCGAAATCGTCGAATAGGCCAGCATCCGCTTCAGATTCGTCTGGGCGATGGCCAGCACGTTGCCGATCACCATCGAGAGCACTGCGAGGATCGCAACCATCGACGCCCAGCTCTCGTGCATATCGCCCAGGCCCTCGATGAGTAAGCGCAGCACCAGCGCGAACGAGGCGATCTTCGGTATCGAGCCTATAAACAGTGTTACCGAGGTGGGGGCCCCCTGGTAGACATCGGGCAGCCACATGTGAAATGGCACGGCACCGAACTTGAAGGCGACGCCTACCAGAACGAAGGCCAGGCCCACCGCCATGGGCAGCATCAGCGCCTCGCCGGCGGCCACCGTGCTGGCGATCTCGGCCAGATCGATCGAGCCGGTGGCGCCATAGATCATCGAGATGCCGTAGAGCAGCGCCCCCGAGGCGATGGCGCCTAGCACGAAGTACTTCATCGCAGCTTCCGCGGCCATGGGCGAGTCGCGGTTGTACGCGACCAGGGCATACGTGGACAGCGACAGCAGTTCCAGGCCCAGGTACATGGTCAGCAGGCTGCTGGCCGAGATCATGACCATGACTCCCAGCAGTGCGAACAGCGAGAGGAGGTAATAGTCTCCGCCAAGCAGCCGCTGCTGATGGAGGTAGGCACGCGAATAGACGAATACCACAGCCATCGCTGCCAGCGCGAAGAGCTTCAGCACCCTGCCCGCCGGATCCATCACGAAACTGTCAAAAAACGCCATCTCGCGACCATCGACGACGAGCTGCGCGGTGATCAGGGCCGTGCCCAACAAGGCGAGCAGCGAGAGCAGATAGGTGATCGCGCGCTGGTGATCCTTGAGGAAAATGTCGACCAGCAGCACCACACAGGTGGCACCGAGCAGAAACATTTCCGGGGCCGCGAGGCCTGCATTGAGTTCGGTGAGGGTCATTTGGTGTTCCGATTCATTGGCATTGCACGCGCTACAGCTTGCTCTGCCGGACATGCTCCAGCAGACCGGCCACCGAGGCATCCATGACCTCGATCAGCGGTGCCGGCCACACGCCCAGCAGCAGCACGGCCAGGGCCAGGATCGCCAGTACAAGAAATTCGCGAGCGTTGATATCGGTGAGACGGGCGACATTGTCGTTGGCCACCTCGCCAAAAACCACGCGCTTGATCATCCACAGCGTGTAGGCCGCCCCCAGCACGAGTGTGGTACCTGCCAAAAAGGCGTACCAGAAATTGGCCTGGAAACTGCCCAGGATGACGAGGAACTCACCCACGAACCCCGAGGTGCCGGGCAGCCCGGCGTTGGCCATCGCGAAGAGCACCAGGAAGGCGGCGAACTTCGGCATGGTATTGACCACACCGCCGTAATCGGCGATCTCGCGGCTGTGCATGCGGTCATACATGACGCCCACGCACAGGAACATCGCCCCGGATACCAGGCCATGCGAGATCATCTGCACCATGCCGCCCTGTACGCCCAGCATCGCGCCGCTGCCCTGGGGGTTGTTGGCAAAGGCCGCGAACACGATGAAAAAGCCCAGCGTGACGAACCCCATGTGGGCAATCGACGAATAGGCAATCAGCTTCTTCATGTCCTGCTGCGCCAGCGCCACGAAGCCGATGTAGACCACCGCGATCAGGGAAAGCCCGATCATCAG
The DNA here is from genome assembly GCA_041745895.1 of Gammaproteobacteria bacterium. Taxonomy (GTDB): domain Bacteria; phylum Pseudomonadota; class Gammaproteobacteria; order Steroidobacterales; family PWYM01; genus PWYM01. The sequence goes on along the minus strand of JBGTIC010000282.1, from coordinate 5,981 downwards.
CCAGTCCAGCGCCATCGAGGCATCCGGTGTGATCGGCAGGCTGAAGCGCACGAAGCCATAGCCGCCCATCTTCAGCATGATCGCCGCCAGCACCACGGAGCCGCCGGTGGGCGCCTCGACATGCGCGTCGGGCAACCAGGTATGCACCGGCCACATCGGCACCTTGACGGCAAAGGCCGCCAGGAACGCAAAGAAGATCAGCGTCTGCTCTGTGATGCCCAGCGGCAGATCGTGAAAGCCAAGAATCGAATAACTGCCTGAGAGCGTGTACATGTAGATCAGCGAGACCAGCATGAACACCGAGCCCAGGAAGGTGTAGAGGAAGAACTTGACCGTCGCGTAGACCCGGCGCTTGCCACCCCAGATGCCGATGATCAGGAACATCGGCACCAGCATGGCTTCCCAGAATACGTAGAACAGCAGTCCATCGAGCGCACTGAAGACGCCGATCATCAGGCCTTCCATGATCAGGAAGGCGGCGAAGTACTGCGCGGGACGTTGCTTGATGACCTCCCAGGCGGAAATCACGACCAGCGGCGTGATGAAGGTTGTCAGCAGCACCAGTGGCATGGACAGGCCGTCCACGCCAAGAAAGTATTCGACGTTGAAGCGCTCGATCCACAGCACCTGCTCGACGAACTGCATGGCATCCGTGGCGCGATCGAATTGCGTCCACAACGGAACACTCAGCGCAAAGGTCGCGACCGAGATCGCCAGCGCCAGCCAATGCACCGTGCGCTGCCCGGTTCTGCCCGGCATCCAGGTATCCAGCGCCAGCACTGCCAGACCACCGAAGACCGGTAGCCAGATCAGGAGGCTGAGCAGGGGGAAATTCGATGCCATGTATGACTTGCCCTGGTGCTTGTTGTTGTCGAATACGCTTTTAGAATCAGGCGCGATAGACCAGCCAGCCCAGCAGCAGGCTCAGGCCAATGACCATCGTAAAGGCGTAGTGATACAGGTAGCCGCTTTGCAGGCGCCGACTGACGCCGGCAATCCAGCCCACCGCTTTCGCGCTGCCGTTGACGATCACCCCGTCGATGATGCCCTGATCACCACCACGCCACAGCGCGCCACCGAAGAATCGCGACCCGCGCGCGAGCACCTGTTCGTTGAAAGAATCGAAGAAGTATTTGTTCTCGAGTACCGCATGAACACGGTGGAAGCGATCCTGCAGCTGGGCGGGAATATCCGGGCGCTTCAGGTACAGATACCAGGCGGTCACGCCCCCGGCGAGTGCCAGATACAGCGCCGGGGTCATGAAGCCATGGGCGACAAAACCGGCGGGCGAAGTGAAGTACTCAGCCACTGCCGCCAGCGTGTCGCTCTGCGGCAGCACGAATATCGATGTGCCGAACGCGCCGCCGAAGAGCAGCGGACCGATCGTCACCCAGCCGATCGCCACCGACGGGATAGCCAGCAGCACCAGCGGTATCGTCACCACCCAGGGAGACTCATGCAGGTGCTCGCGGGTATGCGCATCGAAGCGCTCCTCGCCGTGGAACACCAGGAAGAACAGCCTGAAACTGTACAGCGCGGTGACGAATACGCCGATGAGCACGCACCAGTACGCATAGGTCGCACCGGGAATCTCGGCGGCATGAACCGCTTCGATCAGTGCATCCTTGGAAAAATAGCCCGAGAACCCGGGGAAGCCGATCAGCGCCAGCGTGCCGACCAGTGAGGTCCAGTAGGTGATCGGCATGTAGCGGCGCAGTCCACCCATTTTGCGCATGTCCTGCACATGGTGCATGCCGATGATCACCGAGCCCGCTGCCAGGAACAGCAACGCCTTGAAGAAGGCATGGGTCATCAGGTGGAACATGCCGGCGGCATAGGCGGACGCCCCGAGTGCCACCGTCATGTAGCCAAGCTGCGAGAGCGTCGAATAGGCCACGACACGCTTGATGTCGTGCTGTACAAGACCGAGCAGCCCCATGAAGAACGCAGTGGTCGCGCCGATGACCAGCACGAAAGACAGCGCCGCTGGCGAGAACTCGAACAGCGGCGACATGCGCGCCACCATGAAGATTCCTGCCGTGACCATGGTCGCCGCGTGGATCAACGCCGAGATCGGTGTGGGACCCTCCATCGAATCGGGCAACCACACGTGCAGCGGCACCTGGGCGGACTTGCCCATCGCGCCGATGAACAGCAGGATGCAGGTCAGCGTCAGCGCCGACCACTGCGCCTCGCCCCAGATGTTGACGCTTCGAGCCTGCATCTGCTCGGCCTGGCCGAACACGGTCGCATAGTCCAGCGAGCCTGCGTACATCACTACCGCGCCGATGCCCAGAAGAAACCCGAAGTCCCCCACCCGATTGACGACAAAGGCCTTGAAGTTGGCGAAAATCGCTGTGGGCTTGCGATACCAGAAACCAATCAGCAGATAGGACACCAGCCCCACCGCTTCCCAGCCGAAGAACAGCTGCAGGAAGTTGTTCGACATCACCAGCATCAGCATCGCGAAGGTGAACAGCGAGATGTAGCTGAAAAAGCGCTGGTAGCCGGGATCATCGTGCATGTAGCCGATGGTGTAGACATGCACCATCAGGGATACAAACGTCACCACCACCATCATCAGCGCCGAGAGCGGATCGATCAGAAACCCGATCTCCATCGACAGCCCACCGACCACGGCCCAGGTATAGATGGCCTGGTTGAATACCTCGGCGCCGTCGAAAAACACATCCTTTGCGACCAGCGCGGAAAGCACGAAGGCCACACCCACGCCCAGGATGGTGATGCCATGGGCACCGGTACGACCGATCTGCCGGCCGAACAGACCTGCGACGATGGCCGCGATCAGCGGCGCCAGTACAATTGCCAGATAGACGTTTTCCACGCTCAGCCCTTCAGGGTGTCGAGGTCATCGACATTGATGCTGCGACGGCTGCGAAACAGCACGACCAGGATAGCCAGCCCGATCGCTGCTTCCGCGGCCGCCACCGTCAGGATGAAGAACACAAACACCTGCCCGGTGACGTCATCGAGCATCCGTGAGAACGCGATGAAGTTGAAGTTCACGGCAAGCAGCATCAGCTCGATACACATCAGCAGCAGGATGACATTGCGCCGATTGATAAAGATGCCCGCCACGGCAAGCGCGAAAAGCACGGCAGCAAGCAAAAGATAGTAGGAAACGGGTACCACGGCCGACCTCTGCGGGTTAGTCCTTTTCGGCGTCCATCTTGACGATGCGCACGCGATCTTCGCGCCGTACCGCCACCTGGCGTGCGATGTCCTGGACCTTCAGGCCAGGGCGCTTGCGCATGGTCAGGGTGATGGCCGCAACGATGGCCACCAGCAGGATCACGGCCGCCAGTTCGAAGGCGTAGACATGTTCGGTGTAGAGCACACTGCCAAGTTCGCGGGTATTGCTGTAGCCCTCAGGGCGTGGCGCAGGCGTATCCATGAACGCTGTGTCCTGGCCCCGGAACCACACCACATGGCCCACCTGAATGACGATGATCAGCGCTACACCCAGGCCCAGCGGTACGTAGCGGGTGAAGCCCTCGCGCAGCTTGGCCACGTTGATGTCGAGCATCATGACCACGAACAGGAACAACACCATCACCGCACCGACGTAGACCAGCACCAGTACGATGGCAAGGAATTCCGCTTCGAGCAGCAGCCATAGCCCGGCACTGGTGAAAAACGCCAGCACCAGAAAAATCGCCGAGTGCACAGGGTTGCGGCTCGTGATCACGCCGACGGCTGCCGCGACCAGCACGGTGGCAAAGGCGAAAAACAGCACATGTCCAATCAAGAGCTCACTCCCAGCAGCGTCGGTGAATACCTCACCGGTAGCGCGCATCCGCTGCCTTGTCGGCCGCGATCATGGTTTCGTAACGATCGCCCACAGCCAGCAGCTTGTCCTTGTTCATGATGTTCTCGCCGCGACGCTCCATGTGATACTCATGGATGCGGGTCTCGACGATCGCGTCCACGGGACAGGCCTCCTCGCAGAACCCGCAATAGATGCACTTGAACAGGTCGATGTCGTAGCGGCTGGTGCGACGCGTGCCGTCGTCACCGGTGGACGACTCGATGGTGATCGCCAGTGCGGGGCAGACCGCCTCGCAGAGTTTGCAGGCAATGCAACGCTCCTCGCCATTGGGATAGCGACGCAGCGCATGCAGCCCCCGGAACCGCGGCGATTGTGGTGTCTTCTCCTCAGGATACGAAATCGTCGACTTGCGGACCCAGAGGTTGCGAAACGTAAGTCCGAGCCCCTGCAGAAGCTCCCAGAGGAAATAGGTCTTGAAAAAACTTTTCGTCATGCTGCTCATATACGTCACCTCGACCAGGGGCCGATCTCGAGGATGACCATGCCGCCAAGCACGAAAATCCAGATGATCGTGACCGGAATGAATACCTTCCAGCCCAGGCGCATGATCTGATCGTAGCGATAGCGCGGGAAAGTGGCGCGAAACCACAGAAAGCAGAACAGGAAGGCGGAGATCTTCAGCGCAAACCAGAAAAAGCTCGGCTCGGCGAGGAAGGTGTCGCCGAGCACCGGCAGACCCGCAAACGGTGACAGCCAGCCGCCTACGAAGAACACCGCAGCCAGGGCTGCAATCAGAATCATGTTGGCGTATTCGGCGAGAAAGAACACGGCAAACGCCATGCCCGAATATTCGACGTGGAAGCCGGCGACAATCTCGGATTCACCTTCGGCGACATCGAAGGGCGCCCGGTTCGTCTCCGCCACACCTGAGATGAAGTACACGACGAACAGTGGCAGCAGCGGCAGCCAGAACCAGCTCATGATCGTGCCGCCCGCCTGGGCCCGCACGATGTCGCCAAGATTCAGGCTGCCGGCGGCCATCAGCACGCCGACCAGCGCAAACCCCATGGCAATCTCGTAGGCGACGATCTGCGCGGCCGAACGCATGGCCCCCAGAAACGCGTACTTCGAGTTGCTGGCCCAGCCTGCCAGAAGCACGCCGTAGACACCCACGGATGTCAGTGCCAGAACATACAGCAGCCCGGCATCGATGTCGGCCAGTACGAAGCGGTCGTTGAACGGAATCACCGCCCAGGTCGCAAGCGCCGGAATGATCGACAATAGCGGTGCGATGACGAACAGGAAGCGGTTGGAGTTCGACGGTACGACGATCTCCTTGAGCAACAGCTTGAGCACGTCGGCAAACGGCTGGAGCAGTCCGCCGAAGCCCACCCGGTTGGGCCCGACGCGATTCTGGATATAGCCGATCACCTTGCGTTCGGCGTAGGTCAGATACGCCACCGAGAGGATCAGCACGATCATCACCGGCACGATCTGTGCGGTGATCAACGCCACGGTCTGCACGCCATCCGGCAGCAGTTCCCAGCCAGGCAGCCAGTTGAGCAGGGCTTCCATCAGGCAACGTCCCTCATGCGTGCATGGCCTGAGCCGCGGCCCGTGGGGTGGCCAGCGCGAGTCCTTCATCCAGCTGCGCTGCACGCGTCTGCTGGAGCGCAGTGGCCCTGCGCACGATGGCATCGCCGGCGTAGATGGGCACATCGAGCTGTGCCAGCGTCACATCCGATTCGCCGATCCTGGCGGCGAACTGCCCGGCGTAAGCCCGCGCGCCAGGCAGCTCCTTCGGCAGCAGGCTACGCAGGTGATCGCGCACTTCTTCGGAGCTCACATACTCGCACTCGGGCATCTCCAGCAGATTGCCGAGCACGCGCAGCACTTTCCATGCCGGTCGGCTCTCGCCGACCGGGCGGCTGGCCCCTGCGAAACTCTGCCAGTCGCCGGCCACATTCACGTAGGTGCCGGAGGTCTCCGGAAAATTCGCGATCGGCAGCAGCACATGTGCACTGCGACGAAGGGCTGGCGTGTCATAGGCGCTGAGCGCCACAGTGAAGTCCGCCGATTCGAGCGCCTGGGCCGCCAGCGCGGCACAGGTGAGGTCCGCATCGGGATCCACACCGAGCAGCAGGTAGGCCTTGCGCGGCGCCTCGAACATCTCCAGCAGACCGCGCCCGGC
>JBGTIC010000281.1:0-6849 GCA_041745895.1 Gammaproteobacteria bacterium | reverse complement strand
ATTGCGCGGCGATCCTGCGCGCTGGCCCGAGGCCATGGCGAGGATGCAACTGGATCAGCCGCAGGGGCTCAAGGACCGGCTGATGGCGCGCCTGCTCGCCGCGGCGCTTGCCCCAAGGGCAGGCTAGGCCAGCCACGGCCGGTGCTTGCGGTTTCGCCCTATCGGCAGCCGGCCGCGGTGCCTATACTTCAGCGCCTGATCAGACCCGCCCATGACGAACCCACACTGCCTGTGAACCCGAACGCCACCCCTGCCGCGCCGCGCACTGCTGACCCGAAGACCTCGCCGGCCGATGACCGCGTGATGCTGTTGATCGAGCGCCTGTCGAAGGTCTACGCGGGCGGCTTCAAGGCGCTGGACAATGTCAGCCTCGAGGTGCGCAGGGGCGAGATCTTCGCGCTGCTGGGGCCCAACGGGGCAGGCAAGACGACGCTGATCGGCATCGTCTGCGGCCTGATCACGGCCAGCAGCGGCAGCGTGCGCGTCGACGGCCACGACATCGTGCGCAACTATCGGGCGGCGCGCAGCCTGATCGGACTGGTACCGCAGGAGCTCACGACCGACGCCTTCGAGAAGGTCATCGACACCACGGCCTTCAGCCGCGGGCTGTTCGGGCTGGCACCGGATCCGGCGCACATCGAGAAGGTGCTGCGCGACCTGTCGCTCTGGGACAAGCGCAACAGCCGGGTGCGCGAACTCTCCGGCGGCATGAAGCGCCGCCTCCTCATCGCCAAGGCACTGGCGCACGAACCCGAGGTGCTGTTTCTCGATGAGCCCACGGCCGGGGTCGACGTGGAGCTTCGTCGCGACATGTGGCTGCAGGTGCGTGAGCTGCGCGAGCGCGGCGTCACGGTGATCCTGACGACCCACTACATCGAGGAAGCCGAGGAGATGGCCGATCGCATCGGCGTGATCAACCGCGGCGAGCTGATCCTGGTTCAGGAGACCGCCGAGCTGATGCGTCGACTAGGCAGCAAGCAACTGACGCTGCAGCTCAACGAGCCGCTGTCGGGGATCCCGGCGACGCTGGCTGCGTATCAGCTCGAACTCAGCGAGGACGGGCACACGCTGATCTACACCTACGATACCCACGGCGAGCGCACCGGCATCACCGCTCTGCTCGGCGATCTGAGCAGCGCAGGGGTGCGCTTCACCGATTTGCGCACTCGCGAGACCTCACTGGAGGAGATCTTCGTCAGTCTGGTGAGCTCGCAGGCATGAATTTTCGCGCAGTGAAGACCATTTACCTGTTCGAGATGGCGCGCACTTTCCGCACGCTGCTGCAGAGCATCCTCGCGCCGGTGCTGACGACGTCGCTGTACTTTGTGGTGTTCGGAGCGGCCATCGGCGCGCGCATCCCCGAAATGGGTGGCGTGAGCTATGGCGCGTTCATCGTCCCCGGACTGATCATGCTGATGCTGCTCACCCAGAGCGTCTCCAATGCATCGTTCGGCATTTATTTTCCGCGCTTTTCGGGCACCATCTACGAGCTTCTCTCCGCACCCGTTTCATCCTTCGAGCTGGTCCTGGCCTTCGTCGGCGCGGCGGCAACGAAGGCCGTGCTGATCGGCCTGATCACGCTGGCCACAGCCAGTGCCTTCGTACCGCTGGAGATCGCCCACCCGGTGTGGATGGCAGCCTTCCTCGTACTCACAGCGCTGTCGTTCAGCCTGCTGGGTTTCATCCTGGGCATCTGGGCGGATTCGTTCGAGAAGCTGGGCTTCGTACCGCTGCTGGTGATCACGCCGCTGACCTTTCTGGGCGGCACGTTCTACTCGCTGGATATGCTGCCGCCGTTCTGGCAGACCGTGAGCCTGGTCAATCCCGTGGTCTATCTCGTCAGTGGATTTCGCTGGAGCTTTTACGGTGCGGGCGACGTCAGCGTGGTGGCAAGCCTCGCCGTGGTCGCGATCTTTCTGGTGGTGGGACTGGCGACGGTGTGGTGGATGTTTCGAAGTGGGTACCGGCTGAAGCCTTAGCAGGCACCTTGGCCTCACCCGTCTGGAGGCGACGCATCCGCCGCCTGACCCAACCACCCGCGACTCTCCAGGGCCTGGATCGCATCGTTGATGTTCAGCGTCTCGCCGGTCCAGCCGCTGCGACAGCTGCGCCAGTCGATGTTCAGGTGACGCTGGCGGTGGCGCAACTTTTGTACTGGCTTGCCGGGCAGTGAGGGCCGCGGCCAAGTGTTGCCGAGCTCTCGGCCTTGTGGATCCAGGAAGGGGATCTCCCCTTCAGCTTCGGCGCGCAGGCTGAAGCCGCCCTCATGAACAAGACGATGATGGTGATGGCACAGCTCCACGAGATTGGACAATGCCGTGTCTCCGCCTTGCGCCCAGTGCTCGACATGGTGGGCCTCCACATGACGGTGTTCGCTGCAGCCGGGGAAGCGGCAACCTTGATCGCGGGATCGCAGAGCACGGCGCAGTGCCGGCGGGATGCCGCGGCTGCGCCGTCCTACCGAGAGGATCTCACCCTGTTCGCCATGCACGATGGCCACCCGGCTGGCATCGCAGCTCAGCCGTCGTAAGGTTTTCTCCGATAGCGGGCAGTCGTGGGCGTGGGAAGCGTGGGCCGGCAGTGGGTCTTTGTGCTCCGGGCGCAGCTGACGAAGGTCGAGATGCACGTGAACCTGGAAGTGTTCGCCCAGGGGCCTCGGGGTAATTAAGGGGTTCGCTTGCTGGTGATCCGACCTGGCCTCGGTGTCAGTCGGTACCTGCGCTTCGATAAAAGTACGCGCCAGTGCACACAGCGCCATGGCTCGTAGCGCCGGGCCTTCTGGCAGAGGAACTTCGGCGAAGTCGTTCGGCAACTCCGCGGAGTCGTTTATGGAATCATTCTCATTTGGCTCGGTTGATTCAGCCGAATCAAGCCATGCCCTTGAGTCGTCCGGCGATGCATGTTCAACCAGTGGGCACAGGACTTGGCGCCCGTGCACGCTCAGAAAGCCCCGGATTCGAAAACAAATTTTCGCTGATGGCGGCATCCTACCGTCGCGAAAGTCGGTACCAAGCATCGCGTTTTGCGACGCAGCTCATTGGCGGTCACTGAGCGAAGCCGGACGATCGCACCGTGGAAGCGCGCAAACAGTCCCTTCGCACCTTGTACGTCGCACTGGCCGGCGGCGCGGCACTGTGGATCGCGACCATCGCGGCGACCGGCCGCAGTGAAGCGTGGGACTCGTCCTGGTATTGGGAGATCACTTATCCGCTTGGCATTGGATTGGCCGCGCTGCTCGGCTACCTCACACCGCGTCGACCGTGGCGTTGGGGCTTCGCGGTGATCATGATCCAGGCGCCGGTGTTGATGTTTACAAGCGGCAACTCATGGAATCTGCTGCCGCTAGGCATCGCGGTATTTCTGCTCATGTCGTTGCCCGCAATCGCAGCTGCGGTGGTCGCTGCGCGTCTGCGCCGTTGGATGCATGCGTGATGGCGCTCTTCCAGGGACTGTTACTGATCACGATTGCGCTCGGAGTGCTGGCGATGACGTATCGAAGCCTCGGACGCGGCTGGTTGCCGTGTGGTTCGAACGGCTTTCGCGGCCGCTTCGAGGTGCACCGTAGCGCGCATCCCGTTGCTTACTGGGTTCTTTTTGGCGCCTATACGCTTTTTGCGTTGTGGGTACTGAACTCCGGGGTCGGCATTCTTTTCGGCAGAGTGCATCCCCTGCCGCTGTCTTGAAGCGGACGTTACCTACGGCTTGCGCGCTCACGGACATGCGATCACCAGCTGATCGCGGATGTCCTCCCTCACGCAAAATGTCACTGTCTAGAGCCGACTGGCGATTCCCTGCAACGACGCGGCCAGACCTTCAGCCCGCGCTGCGCTGTGGCCTGCGGCGGCGATGTCCCGCACCTGGGTCGCCACAGATACCAATCTTGCCGATGAGACGCTGTCGCTGCGGCCGTTGCCGAGGCTCGACGCCGCAGTCTCGAGCGCGGTGATCACCTGCGTGGCCAACGCCCCCGGAAGTGCCTCATCGCGCATGAGCTGGTCGAGATAGGCGAGCGCCACGACCGGCTCCGCCGGCCAGTCCACACGATATTGCTGCTGCGGGTTGAAGGCGGTGCCCTGGTTAGCAAGTGCGGCCGCCGCGATCTCATTCGCGCTTAAGTGTTCGCTCGGCAACAGCTCGAAGACGTCGAGCCCACGCACGATCTCGGTGCCGTAGATACGACCATTGTAGTAGTACGCCGACCAGTAGCCGCCGATCACCAGCTGCTCGACATCCACGGGGCCGCGGTCGAAGTACGCGATCTCGGTCGGGTTGGCCGAATCGGTGAAGTCGATCACCGTGATGCCGCCCTGATACCAGGCCTGCACGAACAGGTCACGACCGGGTACCGGCACGATCGAGCCGTTATGCGCGACGCAGTTTTCCTGGTCGGTCTGTGGTGCCGGAATCTTGAAGTGGCTGCGGAACTCGAGCTTGCCATCGACGATGTCGTAAATGGCGTTGGCGCCCCAGGTGACCGGGTCGTGGGCGCGGCAACGCGCGCGCATACCGCCGCCCCACTCGTCGGTGAACAGCACCTTGGTGCCGTCGTTGTTGAATGTGGCCGAGTGCCAGTAGGCAAAGCCGCTGTCGACAACCTCGTGGATGCGCTTGGGGTTCAACGGATCGGAGATGTCAAACAGGATACCGTTTCCGGAGCAGGCGCCGGCGGCGATGTCCAGCTCCGGAAACACCGTGATGTCATGGCAGTGATCGGTGGAACTGGTGTCCTGGGTATCGTCGCCGTGGGGGCCGCCGCGCCACAGGCCTGCCACCACACCGGATTCGGGGTCGGCGAATACAGCCGGGCTGTCGACGATGCGGGCGTTGGCCGGATCGTCGACGGGGATCTCGATGACGTCAATGCGAAACAGTGCGGTGCGCGGGTCGCCGGGCAACTCATCGATACAGCCTGGCATCTCGTCGGCCTTACGGATGTCTGCGGTGCCGGAGTTGTAAACGATGATGCGGCCGTCGGCGTCTGGCCCGGAAACCACCGAATGAGTATGCGAGCCGCGGCAGGTCTGTACCGCGCCCACCTGCACGGGGCGCTGAAGGTCGCTGATGTCGAAGATGCGCAGCCCGCGAAGGCGTTCAGTACTGACGTCTTCGACGATGCCCTCGAGCCCGCAATCGAGTCGCCCGCGCTGCTGCTCCACCGACATGATCAGCAGATTGCCGACGATCGAGACATCGCCCTGTCCGCCCGGGCAGACCACTGAGCTGAGCAGATCCGGCACGCCGTGTTTGCCGAGTCGATAGAGGTTGAACCCGTGGTAGTTGCCGACGGCGAGGATGTCGCCGGCGAACGCCATGTCCGTGTTGGAGAAACTCAGCATCGGATAGCGATCCTGTGCGGCGGCAGCCTCCTCCTCCGTGAGGTCTTGAGTCGTGTCCTCGGTCGGATCGTCGGTTCTGGGCTCGGTCCTGTCGTCGGTCGTGTCCTCTACGCGCTCCTCGAAGGCTTCGAGCCTCAGCGGCAGTTCGGCGCGATTGTCCGGGTCGTAGAAGCCAACGGGCCGTGGCAATGCCGCCACGTGTCGCAGGTTCAATATCGCTTCACCGGCATCGTCCAAGCCGGCGGCCAGGCCCGAGCGCGGATCCGTCGACAGAGTCACCAGCATCACGTTCATCTTTTCGATTTCGGCGACCTGGTCGTTGGTGACGCTGGTGGTGAACTCGTAGAGCACCGGATCGAACGCTGAACCTGGTTGCCGCAGCAGCTCTTCGACCATCTTCACCGCGCCGTCGTGATGGCGGATCATCAGCGTGAGGAACAGGCGATCGAAGTCCGTGCCACTCGCGGCCGTGAGCTCGGCAAGCTGTGCCGGTGTGGCCATGCCTGCCATGCCGTGGTCGGCATGCATCGCCGCATGCGCCGCCGGATCCGGCACTGACTGGCCGCGCTCGGACAGCCATTGCTGCATGAATTGGATCTCGTCGGCCTGCGAGGCCTCGATGCGCCGGGCCGCCTCCAGCACTTCGGGGCGGTTGGTGCGCTCCGACGCCAGCGCGGACATCAGCAGCGCCTGGTGGTGGTGCGGAATCATGTCCTGCATGAAGCGCACGTCGGCGGGCGAGAAGCGCGTAACGGCAATGCGGATGGCTTCCTCCGCGGTGAGCTCGCGCGACGGCTGCCCGGGGGCGCCTGGCTGGACGATGGGGGCTTGCGCTGCGGCGATGGCGGCAGGGGCGCAGATCAGCGCCGACGCACACAGGATTCGAAGCGGGATTGAACGGAATTCACGGGTCAGGGTCATCAGCATCCTTCCTCGTCTGGCGTGAGGTCAGCCACGCAGTCGGGGCCCAACGTGGGCAAAGTGGCTGAACTATACCGCGCGCAAGCGCCGGACTTCAGCTTTGGGGCTGTGCGCCCGGCTTCTCCCCGACAACCACATACCAGGCCCCACCGCGCCCGTAGTCTTCCTGTCCCTGAACGCCGGGCTGGGTATCGCCGATGGCTGCATTGGCCGTTGTCTCGTGCACATGCTGCGCAGCAAACCCAGCCTCGCGCATGCAGGCGACCAGGTCGGTGTCGTGCAAAGAAGACCAGAAGGACTCATTGTTGTAGCGACCGTCCCAGTCGCGCAGGCACTGCTCGACCAGGGGCTTGTCGCGGTACGGCGGCTGTTCGAGGTGGAAGGCCAGTCCGCCGGGGGCAAGCTGGTGGAAGCTCGTGGCGAAAATATGCTGCAGTGCCGGACGCGAGGTTTCGTGCAGCACCATCAGAGAGAGCACCAGGTCAAAGGGGGCCTCATCGCGCGCCAGGCGCTCGGCGTCAGCCTGAACGAAGCGGATGCTCGCGCCACCGAGGGCGGCGGTGCGCGCTGCCGCATAGCGCAGCATCGGCGC
>JBGTIC010000280.1:0-2970 GCA_041745895.1 Gammaproteobacteria bacterium | reverse complement strand
CCGTTCCTGAGTGGCTGAGGATCCACCGTGGGTACGCTCGGAATATTCAGCGACGCCTGTCGCCGGGCGGCGGCGCGCTGCAGCAGTGTTACCGCCGTGTCCGACACCACTTCGCGCCGTACCCGGGTTTCGAACAGCAGGTTGTCGATCTCACGATCCAGCTCGGCAATCGATGTGTCGACGTGTACTCGCGCGACCTCGGTGGCATACACCTCCGGCACCTGTCGTCCGGACAATAACAGGCGCCTGGCGAACAGCGCCTTCTCAACGGTTCGTGCGGTACTGATTTCCGCTACTAGACGACCGACGATCAACCCCTGCTCCGAGGCCGGCATGGTTCGAACCGCCTCGACGACCTGCCGCGTGATGGCGACGCCAGGCGCGGTGATCGTGGCGAGATTCTGAAGCGTCGGCGGGGTCGTTCCGCTGACCAGACCTTGTAGATTGACGGCCACGGTCTCGGACTCCTGGAACAGCTTGGGCAGCAGGCCAGTGCCCGGAATGCTGTCTTTGGCGCAGGTATCGCAAGTGGTGACTATGTTGTCACCCACCACATCGACCGCCCAGACACGCGCATCGATCGACGACGGCCAGATCTCCCCCAGCCGGGTCGCGGCCGGAGCGGCGTCGGATGTGCCGACCGGCCGATTCAACTGGATGTTATAGCCGGCTTCGACGACGTCGCCCGTGAAGCGCAACTCCGGCTGGCCTGCCCCGCCGGCCTGACCGCCAATCCATGGAATGCCGTTATTGCCGTTGGTTGCCTCGACCGCTTCCTTCGCAGTGACAGCATCGTTGCCGCCAATGCCCATCTGGAGTTTCCAGTCGTTGCCTTTGGAGAGGGTGATGAGATCGGCATATGGGTTCTTGCCGCGGGCGATTTCCGCCTCCATTGCCTCACAGGACCGGGTGGCGATCTGCATGGTCTCTTCAGCTTTGAGCAGCGCATTTTGGAACAGGTCGTACAAGCCCGGGTTGGCGCGCTGCAGAATGAGGGCGGGGAGCGCGGCGATGGCACTGGTCGCCGCCGCGGTCATGGCGTTCATGAGGTCATCAACGCCTGAGCCAATGTTATTCAGGGTATTGCTGACGGCGACCACTGGATCGAAGGCGGCACAGCTGTAGCCGAGACTCAGCTGCGCCGAACCCCCGAGGGTAAATGCGGTCACGTTTGGGTTCGCCGGCACTGACACCGGTTCGGCCCCGCCGATCTGGTAATACCACAGGCCGTCTTCCGTGGGTCCCTCAGCAGCCGGCGCTGCGGATACCACGAAAACCATCGCCACGACCAGTGCGCCGCGCACTCGCTGATTTCTAAGGTGCGGTATGCTCAACGTTGGTCTCCCCTATGATCCTTTGCGCTCACGGTGGATACGGCAGCCAGTCGACACTGAGCAGGAAAATCTCACCGCGCCGCTCGCAGCATTGATAGGGGCGCCAAAGATTCCACACGTAATCCCCTTCCGGATCGACGCGCCCTCCGCCCCAGCCGCTGATACTCGCCAGATCATTGACGCCGAATGGCTCGCAGCCGCTGTCGACTTCCGGCAACAGCATTTGCCACGTGCCGGTACGGTGATCCGCCTCGATCAGGGGACCGGGCGGCCAGACTTGCTGGCTGGTCGACAACGTTTCGGTGACCGGAATGTACACATGCGGCTGAGACAGCCGCGTGACGATATCGCCGGCACGCTGCGCGTTGAGTGCGGCGGCTTTCGGTTCTTCGGCCTGAATGGTCCAGCCCGTGCGTGGAAAGACACCGCCCCAGGTCTGCAGCGGCCAGCTGCCGAGCTCACGCAAGCCGGGGATTAGACTCGCCGGGTAGAATATTTCCGGGACCTCCTGACGCCACGAGAGTGCATCGAGGCTTGATTGAAAATACGGAATGAACGGCGTCGTCTGGGACTCGCAGATTAGCTCTGGAATCAGGCCGGAGAAAATGCCTTGCGGATGACCGATCGCATCGGTCTCGCGGAATATCAGATTTTTGTGATCGCGGTTGCGGGTCGTACCTTCCGTGCGATTGCCCGCGCTGTCGATCGGTATGGGCAACAGGGACCCGAGCACGCTGTTCGCCACTGCCGCTTGCGCCTGTCCGAGCACCGATCGAATCTCCGCCCAGGGATTACCGCCCAATTCGTTGTAGCTGCTCACGACGAGGTCCGGATTGTAGTGGCCAACCTTTAGCGACGTGGTTACGCTGCAACCAAACGGCGTGCATTCCAGCCAGAAGCACAACCCGATCGGCATCCACTGCATGCAGGCGATGCTCGCCGACGCCGTTCGGGTGATGATTTCCGGTGTGCTAATCGTGCCCGCGCGTGCTGAAGCCACCATCAGCAACGACAGGACGAGTGCAACTGAAACCGGAGCTTTCATGGCCGGTGACCAGCCTGCCAGCTTCGATAGAAAGTTAGCGCCTCCGCGAGGTCGGTCAATCCATAGAGGACCCACTGCCCGTCAATGACAATGGCGGGATACCGGTCGATACCTAGCTCCACAGCCCGGGCTAGCGCCTTAGCCGATTGTGCCACTCGTTCCCGTCGAGCCTTATCGAGGTGCTGCAAGCGCTCCAGCACAGCGCGTTCCGCAGATTCTGCATCTGCCGGTAGACGTTGTGATAACTCCGCCTCTAAACGGTGGATCCCATCGAGCCAATACACCCGGATGTCCGTTGCGTTGAGCAATGCCAAGGCTTCCTGCAAGGTCGTGTCAGGTTCGTCCGAGGCGGTGAAGATCTCCAGGCGCTCTGGCGACACGTCAGCCAGCGCGGCAGCCGTGTAAACCAACCACAACGCAATTACATAGCTGACAGAAAACGGGACTTTTGTGACGAACATGCGATGCTCCGAGGCAATGCATGAGCATCGTCACGCCAACTGAGCTTCGGTAACATAGATAAGTCGTGCGAGGTCGGTCGACCTTATTCTTTCGAGTGCCTGGTGTGGATTAACGGGCGCCAATAACCAG
>JBGTIC010000279.1:0-13613 GCA_041745895.1 Gammaproteobacteria bacterium | reverse complement strand
GCGGAATGGCTCCCTTCGGTCCGCTTTATTTCCGCCAAAGACCTCCCGCAGGAAGCGCCGGAACCGCCACCGGAGCAGGTCACCGACTTAAGTAAGCGCCATTGGGCTTAGGTCCGAGTATCCTGCCTGTCCGGACCCGTGGTCAAATCCATAGAGATGATGAACTCACCGCTCGATCGGCGCCGTGCCGGCGTGTTGTTGCACCCCACCTCGCTGCCTCCGGCCGGCCACGGCGGTGTGCTCGGCGACGCCGCCTTTCGTTTCATCGACCTGCTGGCTGATGCCGGCTTGGGTGTCTGGCAGATGCTGCCGGTGGGCCCGGTCGATGCCTCATGGTCGCCCTACAGCAGCAAGTCGAGCTTTGCCGGCAATGCCAGACTCATCGATCTGGGGCGCGCCGCCGCTGAACTCGGGGCCGCCTCGGTCGACGGGCACCCCGGCTCACTGCAGCGCGCGGCCCGCGCGCATGCCGAGTACGAAGCGTTCACCCATCGACATCGGCACTGGCTGCAACCCTGGGCGCGTTTCGCGCTGCTGCGGCGCATGCATCCGCACACAGCCTGGTGGCAGTGGCCGGACCCTGCGCGCTATCGCAACCCCGATCTCATGGTCCGGCTCGATGACGACCCGCGTCTGGGTGATCTGGTGGCCTGGCAGTTCCTCTTCGACCTGCAATGGCGGCGCCTGCGCACGCATGCCGCCAGCCGCGGCGTGCAATTGTTCGGGGATCTGCCCTTCTACACCGATCACGACAGTGCCGATGTCTGGTCGGAGCCGGCGTTGTTCGCGCTGGATGCGCACGGACAGCCGCGCGAGGTCGCAGGTGTGCCCCCGGACTATTTCAGCGCCGACGGTCAGCGCTGGGGTAACCCGCTGTACGACTGGGACGGCCAGCGCGCGCCGCTGTTTGACTGGTGGCAGCGCAGACTGAGTCTGCAGGCATCACGCTTCGATCTGCTGCGTCTGGATCACTTCCGCGCGCTGGAGTCTCACTGGGCGATTCCGGCGCAATGCGACACCGCGCGCGAGGGCTGCTGGCGGCCAACGCCTGGACACGAGCTGCTTGCCTGGTTGCGCGAGCGCCTGGGCGGGTTGCCGCTGGTGGCCGAGGACCTCGGCACCATCACACCCGAGGTGCTCACGCTGCGCGATGCCTTCGACCTGCCCGGCATGCTGGTGCTGCAGTTCGCCTTCGACGGCTCGCCGGACAATCCCTATCTGCCGGCAAACCACGCCGAGAACATGGTGATCTACACCGGCACACATGACAACGACACCACGCTGGGCTGGTACCGCCAGCTCGATGAGCACACACGCGCACGGGTGCGAGAGACCATCGGCGGCACCGACGAACACATGCCCTTGCCGATGATTCGCGCAGCACTTGGCTCACCGGCAAAACTCGCCGTCATCCCGATGCAGGATCTGCTCGGCCTTGGCAGCGAGGCGCGCATGAACGTGCCTGGAGTTGCACAGGGAAACTGGCGATGGACGTTCTCATGGGCGCAGGTCGAACACCATTTCACCCGGCGCTGGGGTGGGCTGGTCGATGAGTGCCAGCGACGCTAGCTGCGCCCGCGTCAGCTCAGCTGCGCGCGATCTGCCGGTACAACCGCTCATAGTGCGGCCCCTGGCGCTGCCAGGAGAAATCCTCTGCCATTGCGTTGGACATCAGTCGACGCCACGCTGCGGCATCGGCAAACCAGTCCAGCGCCTGGCCGACACCCCATTGCAGCCCCGGTACGTCGTAGTCACGAAACACCACCCCGGTACCCTCGCCGCTCGCCGCATCGAAATGTCGCACGCTGTCGGCCAGCCCCCCCGTCGCGCGCACGATCGGCACCGTGCCATAGCGCATCGCATAGAGCTGGGTCAGCCCGCAAGGCTCGTAGCGCGAGGGCATCAGCAGCATGTCGCTGCCGGCGAGCAGCCGATGGGCCAGGCGTTCGTCATGCGCCAGGGACAGGTGCATGCGTTGCGGATGCGCCGCTGCCAGCGAGGCCAGTGCCCCGGCGTAGCGCGCATCGCCCTGACCCAGCACCACCAGACCGAACTGGTGCGCAGCGAGCAGCCCAGGCAACGCGTCGAGCACCAGGTCGAGCCCTTTGTGCTCGGTCAGGCGCGTCACCATGCACAGCAGGGGAGAGTCATCATTCAACGGCAGCGACAGCTGCGACAGCAGTGCTTCGCGGCTGCGATGCTTATCCCGTGGCTGCGCCGAAGAATACGGTGCGATCAGCAGTGCATCGCGTTCGGGACTCCACAGGCGATAGTCGGCACCATTGAGGATGCCGTGCAGGACCGCGGCCCTATCGCGCAGCAGCGCGTCCAGGCCCACGCCATACTCGGAGGTAAGAATCTCCCGGGCATGGGTCGGACTCACGGTAGTGACGGCGCGCGCGCCGGCAATACCCGCGGCCAGAAGGTTCAGTCGCGCCTCTTCGGTGGTCGGGTCCATCAGCAGCGGCGCATCGTCGGCAAACGGCGTGGCTGCCAGCGCATCGGGTGCGAAGACACCCTGATAGCCGATGTTATGGATCGTCAGCAGCGTCGCAGGCTTCGCTGACCAGGGCTTGGGCAGCACCACAGCCGCCGCGGCATGCCAGTCGTGGACATGGATCACGTCCGGTACGAAGTCGGCGTCATCGGCGTGCGCCAGCGCAGCACGCGCCAGCATCACGAAGCGTGCAGCGTCACGGTCATCACCCAGATAGATCTCGGGCTCAGCAAAGTACGCCGCCGCCGAAACCCTGCACACCTGCAGGCCGTCGACCGACTCTTCGCGAATCGCCCATGGCGAGGCGCCCTGAGTATTCCCGTAGTCGGGCAGTACGACCATGACCTCGTGGCCCTGCCCGGCGAGGTAGGCGGCAAGCCCCGCGGTCATGTCACCGAGCCCGCCAACCTTCGCGAACGGCGCAAACTCGGCGGTTATCATCAGGATGCGCAAAGGTGACATGAGGCGCTTCGTCTTAACCGGTGCCGTCGAGCAGCGCCAACAGCTGTGTCGTCTGCGCCTGCATCAGTGCGGCGTCTGCGCGTGACTCCACGTTCATGCGCACCAGTGGCTCGGTGTTGGAGCTGCGCAGATTGAAACGCCAGTCGGAAAATTCCATCGACAGGCCGTCGATGTGATCGACGTGCACCGCAGAGGCTGCGAAATGTTCTTCAATGCCCGCCAGCACCGCCACGGGATCAGCGATGCGCCGGTTGATCTCGCCACTGGCCGGGTAGCGTGCCTGGCGTGCCGCGACCTGCGATTGCAGCGAGCGACCGGTAGTCGAAACCATCGCTGCAACCAGCAGCCACGGGATCATGCCCGAGTCGCAGTAGGCGAAATCGCGGAAATAGTGGTGCGCGCTCATCTCACCACCGTAGAGTGCATTCTCCTCTCTCATGCGCTCCTTGATGAACGCATGCCCGGTCTTGGAGACCACCGGCACACCGCCGAGCTGCTCGACGATCTCGCGGGTGTTCCACGTCAGCCGCGGATCGTGGATGATCTTTTCGCCTGGCTTGGTGGCTCGTTCGAGGAAGTACTGCGCCAGCAGTCCGACGATGTAGTAGCCCTCGATGAAGCCGCCTTCGTGGTCGAAGAAAAAGCAGCGGTCGAAGTCGCCATCCCAGGCCACACCGAAATTCGCGCCCGAGGCTGTGATCGCCTCGATCGTCGGTTCGCGGTTTTCGGGGAGCAGCGGGTTGGGCACACCATTTGGAAAGCTGCCATCGGCGTCGTGGTGCACCTTGATGAATTCGAACGGCAGATGCCCTTCCAGCTGATCGATGACCAGCCCCGCCCCGCCGTTGCCGGCATTGACGACGATCTTCAAGGGCTTTAAGGATGCATCGCCGATATAGCCCAGCAGATGACTGATGTACGCCTCAGTCACATCCACGTTCGATCGCGTGCCTTCGCGTTTGCCGCGCAGAAGTTCGCCACCGGCGGCGCGCACACCGATCTCATCGAGCCCCGAGTCGCCACTGATCGGCACCGACTCCGCGCGCACCAGCTTCATGCCGTTGTAGTCGGCCGGATTGTGACTGGCCGTGACCATGATGCCGCCATCGGCCTGCAGGTGGGGCACAGCAAAGTAGACATGCTCGGTACCGCCCACACCGATATCCAGCACGTCGCAGCCGGCTGCCTGTAAGCCTGCACACACGGCATCCGCGATCTCGGTGCTGCTTTGCCGGATGTCGCGGCAGACCACCACGCGTTTTGCGCCCTCGAGTGATACGAAGGCGTTGCCGATCGCGAAGGCCAGCGTGGCGTTGAGTTCATCGGGGACGCGCCCACGGATGTCGTAGGCCTTGAAGCAGGCAGGCTTTACCGCACTCATCCGCGCGTGCCTTCGCGCCCGTACACATCCTCGAAACGCACGATGTCGTCTTCGCCAAGATAATCGCCCGACTGCACTTCAATCAGATGCAACGGCACCTTACCCGGATTCTCGATGCGGTGCTTCACACCCAGCGGGATGTAGGTGGACTGGTTGGGGTAAAGGTCGAAAAGGTCCGTGCCACGCGTGATTCTTGCCACCCCCTGCACCACGATCCAGTGCTCGGCGCGGTGATTGTGCAGCTGCAGCGACAACTGTGCCCCGGGCTTTACGACCAGGCGCTTGACCTGGAAGCGCTCGCCGGCATCGATGCTGTCGTAACTGCCCCACGGGCGGAACACCTCGCGATGAAGCTCACGCTCGCCGCGATCGGCCTTCTCAAGGCGTGTCACCAGCGACTTCACATCCTCGCTGCGCGCCAGCGGCACGACCATGACGGCGTCTTTGGTCTCGATCACGGCCTGGCCTTTCAAACCTACCGCACTCACCAGCCGCCCGGTCGAATACAGCAGGCAGTCATCGCAGTCCTCGACCAGCGCATCGCCGATCAGCGCGTTGCCGCGGGAGTCCTTGGGCAGCAATTCGTGCAGCGCCTGCCAGGAACCCACGTCGCTCCAGCCCGAAGCCAGCGGCACCATCACCGCGCGCTCGGTGCGCTCCATGATTGCGTAGTCGATTGACTGCGAACGACAGGCGAGAAATGCCTTGGCATCCGGCCGGATGAAATCCATATCGCCAACTGCACCTTCGGCCGCACGCTCGCAGGCGGCCAGAATGTCGGGCGCGTGGGTCGCCAGTTCCGCGCGCAGCACCGAGACCTGGAACATCAGCATGCCGCTGTTCCAGTAATAGCCGCCCTCATCGAGAAAGCTTTGTGCGCGGGCGGCATCAGGCTTTTCGACGAAGCGTTCGACCGCGCGTACGCCGGTGTCTTCGCCATTCGCAAGGATATAGCCGTAACCGGTGTGAGGGCTGTCGGGCAGGATGCCAAAGGTCACCAGCGCACCATCGCGCGCGGCGCGTTCACCGGCTTTCACAGCCTCGACGAACGCGGGCGTGTCGGTAATTGCATGATCCGCGGGCAGCACCAGCAACACCGTATCCTCGGGCACCTCCGCCAGCAGCGCGGCCAGCGCCACGGCGGGTGCGGTGTTTCGCCCTTCGGGCTCCAGAATCACTTTCGGCGTTACGCCCAGCGCGCGAATCTGCTCGGCAACAAGAAAACGATGCTCCTCGTTGGAAACCACCATGGGCGCTTCGTCGGTTACCGCACGGGCGCGCTCGACGGTGGCCTGCAGAAAGCTCGAGTGTCCGTCGAGTGCCAGGATCTGCTTGGGGTACTTCGCGCGCGACAGCGGCCAGAGGCGTGAGCCGCTGCCGCCGCAGAGAATTACTGGTAAGAGCATAAAGTATGAATCCTCGTGGACAATAGCTTGCGCCGAATCTTCCGCATCGCTTAACCTCCCGCCATCTCCGCCGCCCCATCCGCCTTCGCCACCGAAAGCCCACGGCCGATGCCGTAGTAGCGAAAGCCCAGGCCCTCCATCATCTCCGGGTCGTACAGGTTGCGTCCATCAAAAATGACAGGCTCGCGCAGCGTTGCCCGAATGAGCTCGAAGTCCGGGCTTCTGAACTCGCGCCACTCGGTGACTACGGCCAGCGCATCGGCACCTTCGAGTGCGGCCTCCGGGCTCTTGCACAGCACCAGATCCTTGCGCTCGCCATAGATACGCGCGGTCTCTTTACGCGCTTCCGGGTCATAAGCGCGCACCGTGGCACCGGCCTCCCAAAGCGCCTCCATCAATACCCGGCTGGAGGCCTCGCGCATGTCATCGGTGTTGGGCTTGAACGCCAGACCCCACAGGGCGATCGTCCGGCCCGACAGTCGACCATCGAAGTAAGTGGAGATCTTAGAAAACAGCACCTCTTTCTGGCGCGCATTGACCGCCTCCACAGCCTCCAGCAACTCCGCAGTCACCCCGACCTTGCGAGCCGAGTGTGCGAGCGCCTTCACGTCCTTGGGAAAACATGAACCGCCGTAGCCTGCACCCGGATAGATGAAGTGATAACCAATCCGCGGGTCGGAGCCGATGCCGATACGCACCTGCTCGATGTCTGCGCCAAAACGCTCTGCCAGAATGGCAAGTTCGTTCATGAAACTGATTTTGGTGGCCAGCATCGCATTGGCCGCATACTTGGTCAGCTCCGCGGAGCGCACATCCATGACGATAAGGCGATCATGATTGCGGTTGAAGGCCTCATACAAGGATTTCAACAGCTCGGCAGTGCGCGGATTGTCCGTGCCCACGATGATGCGATCCGGTTTCATGAAGTCCTCGACCGCCGCACCCTCCTTCAGAAATTCAGGATTCGACACTACGTCGAACTCGAACTTCTGCCCACGCGCCTCCAGCGCCTGCGCGATCGCCTCGCTGACACGATCGGCCGTACCGACGGGCACCGTGGATTTGTCGACGATGATGCGGTAGTCGCTCATGTGCTCGCCGATCGAGCGGGCCACGGTCAGCACATGGCGCATGTCGGCAGAGCCGTCCTCGTCGGGCGGCGTGCCCACACAGATGAACTGGAAGAGCCCGTGGGCGACTCCCTTGGCGGTGTCGGTGGTGAACTGCAGGCGGCCTGCGTCGAAGTTGCGCTTGACCAGCGGCTCCAGGCCCGGTTCGTAGATAGGAATACGCCCGGCCTTCAGGCCATCGATTTTGGCGGCATCGATGTCGATAC
Source organism: Gammaproteobacteria bacterium (assembly GCA_041745895.1). Taxonomy (GTDB): domain Bacteria; phylum Pseudomonadota; class Gammaproteobacteria; order Steroidobacterales; family PWYM01; genus PWYM01. Next base: position 6,531 of record JBGTIC010000279.1, on the reverse strand, counting down.
ACAGGACGTGATTGCCCGATTCAGCCAGACAGGCCCCCGTGACAAGGCCGACATAGCCGGTACCGAAGATGGTGATTTTCATGCGCTACAGCCCCAGTACAGGCTGCCACCGCAATTGTGGCAGCAAAGTGAACACCGCGGGGAGTTTACCAGCGCAAGGGGAGATCGGACGTGACAACCGCCGGAAAGCCGCTCAGACCGCTGCGCGCTCCGCGATCATGCTGTCGTGTAGCGGTGGCTGATAACCGTCCACCCATTTCAGCAGGAAAGTCCGCAGGCTTTGGTCGTTGGCGTGGAACTCGCTTTCCGAAAGCACGGTCAGGCACTCCCGGAACTGCTCCCACGGCAGGAACTGCTCCTCGGCGCGCATGATCCTCGGATGCACCGTCTGGTCCACGGCATCGCCGATCAGCAGCTCCTCGTAGAGCTTCTCGCCTGGCCGAAGCCCGGTAATCTTGATCTCGATATCGCCGGTAGCCGAGCCGGGGTTACGAATCGTACGGCCCGACAGGCGAATCATCTTCTTCGCAAGCTCGAGGATCTTCACCGAGTCGCCCATGTCGAGCACGAACACATCACCGCCGCGGGCAAGGGCGCCGGCCTGAATTACCAGCTGCACGGCCTCCGGAATGGTCATGAAGTAGCGCGTGACCTCGGGATGGGTCACCGTGACCGGGCCACCCTGCTTTATCTGGGCGGCAAAGCGCGGCACCACGGAGCCCGAGGAGCCCAGCACGTTGCCGAAACGCACCATACCGAACACGGTCTTGACATCAGGCCGTGCACCCAACGCCTGCACCGACATTTCAGCCAGACGTTTGCTAGCCCCCATGATGTTGGTCGGGCGCACGGCCTTGTCGGTGGAGATCAGGATGAAGCGCCCCACGCCGGCGCGCACGGCGGCCTCTGCGGTTCGAACGGTACCCAGCACGTTGTTGCCAAGCCCGGCATAAGGATTGTGCTCCACCAGCGGCACGTGCTTGTAGGCGGCAGCGTGGAAGACCGTATCTATGCGCCAGGTCGAAAACACCTGGGCAAGACGCTTCTGGTCCAGCACCGAACCCAGCAACGGGATGATCTGGGTCTCAGTGGATTTCTTGGACTGCGTCTGCAGCAGTTCCAATTCGAGCTGATAGAGCGCGAACTCCGAAATGTCCAACAGCAGCAGGTTGCGTGGTTTGAGTGCCAGCGCCTGCCGGGCGAGCTCCGCGCCGATTGAGCCGCCTGCACCGGTGATCAGCACGGTCTTTTCATGGATCGGGCGCTGGAGCAGATCGGCCACGGGCGGCACGGGATCGCGCCCAAGCAGTTCCTCCACGCGAATGTCGCGCAGCTGGTCGATGCGGGCAACACCGGAAATGAGTTCGTTCAGCCCCGGCACGGAGCGCACATGCACCGGAAGTCTCTCCAGACGCAGCAGCACCTCGCGCCGTCGACTGGCACTGGCCGAGGGAATGGACAGGAAAATCTCCTGAATCCCGTAACGCTTGACCAGATCCTCAAGATCGCCGCTTGCCGGGAGCACCATGAGTCCGTCGATATTCCTGTTCGCAAGTTCGGCAGAATCGTCAATGAAGCAGATGGCACGGTACTCGGTGCCCTGCGCGAGAATGGAGACGAGCTGACGTCCCGTGTGCCCGGCGCCATACACGGCGACCCGGGCGCCGATCCGGGCGAACTTATGGTCGTTGAGCAGCCAGCGCCCAAGCCATCGGCTGCCGCCGACGAGTGCCAGCGCGACCAGCAGGTACGTGATGGCCAGTGAGAAGGGCGTTTCGATAGCTGGTGACAGGAGACCAAGCACGAGCACGAGGGCGGCGGACGCAACGACGGCCTTTATGATCTGAACGAAGGCCTGCTGGCCGACATAGCGCATCACCGCACGGTATAGCCCGAGCCGGCCGAAGATCAGGATCGAGGGGAGCGTGACGATCGCGAGGAACATCGGGTCCATCGCCAGGCCGTTGGCTGGCGCACCGTAACGCAGTGACATCGCGATCCACAGTGAAACCGGCAGGAGCAGAAGATCGACCGACACCATGACAGTCCGCTTCGCCCATCGCGGCAGCTTGTGTAGATCGGCGAGGGAGAGCCCAGCCATGGTCATACGGATGATCCTTGTTTTACCGCCAGTGACTTCGCGGATCGCCCCACCTCCCCCATACAGTAGGATCTCTCCCGTCATCTGAACGCTTCTTACCGCGGGTCGGTTGACCTCCAGCTAGCCGGCCAGCAGCATATGTTCGGACATTTTCGATGTCCAAACGGTCTGTTGTCGCACCAACAGCGCTATATTATCACTAACATAATGCGAACAGTGACAACTGCGACACAAAAGCAAATGTTCAGGAAAGCGCGCTTTGTGAACACTGTCGCAATATTGCGTCACAACTAAACTGCCGAACGCCAGATCGCTGCTGGCGGGTGCCGGAGCTACCCCCTCTCCGGTAATCCCGCGCGCAGTCGGAGGCAGGCAATCACCAGCGGGGACCACGCCGCTGCCAGGAATACTATTCCCAGTGTGGGCCAGAAAATTGTCAATACTGCCCAAGGAGTGAGCCACAGCAGATTGATAAGCAGCACTGCGACCGCTACAGGTTGATGAGACCCCAGCAGCCTGGCCGCATGCTGGTAGCCATGGGTGCGGTGCGCCTCGTGGACTCGTTCGGCGCGCAGTGCACGACGCAGCAGCGTGATGCTCGCATCAACGATGAATGCGCCTAGCAGAACGAGCCACGACCATAGGTTCAGAGGCGTTGCGATCGCCGTCAGCAACAGCAGCGCTGCGAGTGTGAAGCCGAGAAAGCCGCTGCCGGCATCGCCCATGAAAATGCTTGCCGGCGACCAGTTCAGAACCAGGAAGCCTGCGCTTGCGAGCGCCACTAACGCCGAGATCGCTGCCCATCCAGGTTCTCCCAGCCACCACAACAACGCGGCGACCGCACCGGCAACGCTCACCGCCTCCACTCCGGCGATACCGTCGATTCCATCCATGAAGTTGTAGAGATTGAGAACCCAGGTCGTTAACAATACCAGCACCACACTGCCGAACAGCCCCCACGCCCAGTCACCCCATGGCAGCGCAAGCGCCGGCGCGCCACCGGCCAAAAAAATCAGAAGGCTGGCCGCGCCCAGGTGAACCAGCAGCCGCCACTGCGCCGCCACCTCAAACCGGTCATCCAGCCAGCCCACGCCACCTACGGCCGCCCCGCCCAGCCACAAGGCCAACATGGCGGACATGCCTAGGTTATTTTGCAGGCCCAATACAGGCACCCCAGCGAGTACGACCACTACGATGGCCAGGCCGCCGCCACGGGGCGTTGGCGTGGTGTGTGAACTGCGTGCATTGGGTAGGTCCAGCAACTGCGCCGCCAACGCATAGCGACGCACGAGCAGGGTCAACAGTAGGGCCGCGGGGAGGGCTGCGATCAGTACAGCCGCTGTCATGGTCGGGCGGTTCGTGGCGCGGATCGGCTCATGGTCTAGCTATCCAGCCGTGGCGCGCCGGAGTCCTTCGGCCACCGGCAGCGGGGGCTTCCAGTCCAATGTCTGGCAGGTATGCCCGATGTCCACTCGCAGCGATCCGACCAGTCGCTCGACTTCTGCGAGCCGCCCAGTGAGCCTGCCGCCCAGACGAAGCAACGCAGGCGACACCGGCAACATCCTGGCCGGCCTCCCCATGGCGCGTGCCATCCCCTGTATCAGTTCGGGTGTAGAAAGGTCCTGTCCATCGGAAACAAGCAGTACCTGTCCCGCAGCCGCGGGATGATCGATGCAGCGAATCAGAAGATCCAAGAGATTGTCGATCGCCACGAGCGACCGGCGATTTCTCACGCTTGCCAGCGGCAATGGTACACCAGAGCGCACTAGTCGCATCAACCTCTCAAAATTTGCCTTTACGCCCGGACCGTATATCAGCGGCGGTCGGACGATGACAACTTCAAGGGAGGTCCTCGCCGCGATCTTGCGCAGTACGCACTCGGCCTCCCATTTAGACAAGCCATATGGATCGGTCGGCGCGGGTGGATCATCGTGGTGGATCACCCTGTCGTCCGCTACCGAATCGCCATGTACCTTTATGGAGCTCAGGAAAACCAGCCTTCGTACGCCGATGGCGGCGGCCTCCTCTGCAAGCCTAGCGGTACCGCCGACGTTCACGTGCCTGAAGGCGGCCAAGGGGTCCTCGTCAGTCTCGCGCATCACGTGAACACGGGCGGCAGCATGAATTAGGCAGTCAACGCCAGCTAACGCTGATTGCCATGAGGTGGCTGGGCCGATGTCGTCCACCACGATGGTCTCTGGTCGACCGGGCCCTTGTTCAGCGGCGGGCTTTCGAAGCACGGCGCGCGCACGCACGCCATTCGCCACCAGTTGGGACACCAGCGCTCGGCCCACGAAGCCACTTGCGCCGGTGACTGCGATCAGGGGGGCGACCATCTCACTCTGCGCGAATCTCATATCTGAAGCCGACGCCCGAATAGATCCAAGGGCCAGAGCCGATGTGGATGCGCACCTTTTCCAATTCAAGTACCGAACCGTTCTGCGAGATTAAAAATTTCGTTCATGAAGCTCGTCTTGATGACCAGCAATCGCTGTCGCTCCGTATATAGCCGACTCTGCTGAGCGCATATCTGACGATCGTCTGCAGGGGGGAGCGCGTCGTTATAGTACCATTGCCATAATTCGAATTGCGACAACCTGACCGCACGTGCTGTTCAGTCACCGCGGACTCTGTGACGCTCGCCGCAGATGTGCTCCGCGGGGATGGCTGTAAGCCGCTCGAAGGTCAAAGAGTGAGGCTAAAGCGCAGCAGCCATGTCAACCTAAGTCCGTTCTAACGAGAGGGTTTGGTCATCAAAATAAGTCGCCCGATACACCGCTTGGCGATAATTTCTAGCCAAGCATTCTCATTGGTTAACTTCCGCGGACCGTTGATACGTGCTTTAGCAAACGCCGAAATTGAAGTTTTTACATTCGCTCCCGATTTTGACGAAGAGTTGCGTTCAGCAATAATCAAGTTAGGGGCTAAGCCGATTTCCTACCATCTGTCCAGAACGGGGCTTAACCCCCTCAGAGATCTGGCTGACATCGTTCGTTTGAGTTCCCTCCTGAAGAACGTCGCTCCCGATGCGACACTAGCGTATTTCATAAAGCCCGTAATATACGGGTCAATCGCGTCCTGGCAGGCCGGAATTCCCTTGAGATACTCTCTGATCGAGGGGCTTGGTTTTGCTTACACCTCGCCGGATGTTGGTCACAAAACTCGCCGGCTCGCGATAAGGCTACTCGTCACAGCACTTTATAGGGTTGCCCTGACAAGAAATCGCAAAGTCTTTTTTCTGAATGATGACGACATCAAGGACTTCCGCGATAGGCGAATAGTTCGATCAGAGCAAGTCGTTAAGTTGGATGGAATTGGTGTGGACTTGGCTGAGTTTCGGCTCGCGCCTGCATTCATCAAGCCGATCACCTTTTTGATGATGGGCCGCTTGTTACGGGATAAGGGCGTCTACGAGTTCGTCGAAGCAGCCAGAACCGTCCGTCGACAGTTTGCCAATGTCCGCTTTATCCTTCTTGGCTCCACCGATGCGAACCCAAGCAGTGTCTCGTTGCGGGAATTGCAATGTTGGAACGATGAAAAAATTGTCGAATGGCACGGGCACTGCAGTGATGTTCGCCCTTGGCTGTCACAAACGAGTGTTTTCGTACTGCCATCCTATCGAGAGGGGCTTCCGCGGAGCACGCAAGAAGCGATGGCCATGGGACGGCCCGTCATTACCACCGATACCGTCGGATGCAGAGACACTGTTGAAAACGGGCGCAATGGATTTCTCGTACCCACCAAAGACGTCGAGGCGCTCTCAACGGCTATGCTTCGATTTATCCACGAGCCCAACCTGATTGCTCGGATGGGGCTCGAGAGCCGGGCAATCGCGGAGGCGCGCTTTGACGTGCACAGGATAAACAGACGGATAATGAGTGAACTCGGGATATTGGAGCCGGCACTTATCCCGAGCGAGGTGTCGGACTCCGGCTGAGGCGCTTGGGGGTCAAGTGACTCTGGATCAGGTGCTACGGTCACGTCGGTTCTCCCTCGATGACGTACGCACGTGCGCTTCATACGCCCGGCGATAGCACTGATTCATTGCTTTTGGACATTCAGACACTCGTTGAAGAGTTGTTCCCACTGATTCGCGATGCTCTCAAGCGCAAACCGCTTCCTCACCTCCACCGCGCGTTCGGCGAAGCACGCGCGAAGGTGCCCTTCGCGCATTAGCCGATTCAGCCCCGAGACGAGCGCAGCTTGGTCGGCCTGCGGTACCAGTAGGCCATTCACCCCGTCCCGAATAATTTCCCTAGGCCCCGTTTCACAATCTACCGCGACGGATGGCACGCCATAAGCGAGTGCCTCCAGCAACGCGTTCGGAAAACCCTCGAAAAGCGATGTCAACGCATAGAGGTCGGCGGCCTCCAACCACTCACCCACATTGCCAACAGCACCCGGGAGCGCCACCCTGTCCCGGATACCCA
>JBGTIC010000278.1:0-3726 GCA_041745895.1 Gammaproteobacteria bacterium | reverse complement strand
ACTGGAAGGGTTCTCGGGCTATCTGGTGACAGACGGCTACGAAGCCTACGCCAATGTCTGTGCCCAGTACCAGCTGACTCCCGTGGGCTGCTGGGCCCATGTCAGGCGCAAGTTCGATGAGGCGATCAAGGTCCAGGGGCTACTGGGTCCGGAGAAGCGCAAGGCCTCGCTGGCCAGTGCGGCGATGCTGAAGATCCAGCAGCTGTATCGCATTGAGCGCGAGACCAGATCCCTGTCGATCGAGGAAGGACAGCGCGTCCGTCAACTTCGTGCAAAGCCACTGCTCGATGAGATCCGCGCCTGGCTCGACGAACACCTCCCACTCGTGCCGCCTCGCTCGGCGCTGGGCAAGGCAATGCACTACGCCCACAAGCAGTGGCCGAAGCTGACCGTCTACGTTGACGACGGGCGGCTGCCCATCGACAACAACCTCACAGAGAACGCGATCCGACCGTTTGTCGTTGGCCGAAAGAACTGGCTGTTCTGCGACACCGTCGCCGGTGCACACGCCAGTGCCAACCTCTACAGTCTCATCGAGACGGCGAAGGCCAACGGCATCGAGCCCTTTGGCTATCTGCGCGCCGTGTTCACCGAACTGCCGCGGGCCACAACCGTCGAGGCGATCGAGACGCTGTTGCCACAACGAGCCGACACATCAGCTGCTGCGCAAATGCGCTGACTATCGAGTGTCTGTTGCGGCGCGGCGTGGACTGCGGTGGGACACCCGTGCGCACCTGCCCCTGTTCCGGTAAACGACTGATAAATCTAACGGCATCGGTGCATTCTTGATGGATCGTGCCTTGTAGACGAGACGTCCGGACAATCAACAAAGTCTTGACTTCGTTTTGCTCTCGGAGTTTTCTCACTCCACCCTCTGCAGTGGCGGCGCGATTGGCGCACCGTGAATTCCCGACGCTCATGCTAAGCCGCAGCACTCAGCCGTAATGGAGAAAACGTCATGGTGAGTCGAGCAAGCGCTGTGTTTCTGGTGCTTTTGGTGCTCGCGGTCTTCCCGTCGGCGTCCGATGCCGAGCAAGATCCGCCGGAGCTCGTCTTGACGGATGTGCAGCCTGAGCATCTTGAGCGAATACGCGCGTACAACGGCAACAACTTCGAACGCGCGATTCACTTCGCCAAGCGCTGGCGTGTTGTCGAAGTCAATCCGGAAGTACTTTTCCCGAACCGAGTCGTACGAGTTCGTCTGTTCCAGGATGCCGATTTCGTTCTGCGCAGAATCGAAAGGCCGGGCGATCGGAATGCCGATCTTAGCTGGGCAGCGATTCATGATTATCCGACTGTACCTCCGCAGATACAGACGCGCCGGAACCGCTCGCAAGCATTTGTCGATGCGGTGCTAGAACGCTTTCCCGCGCAACGGAAGAACGAGCAGGTCGCGCGTCACGATGCCCGTATCGAGGCCAATTTTGGAGTCATAATGTGGCGTGTAGACGAGCGCACTGGCGTAGCACAAGACGTTGTTTCCCTGACATTCCCCCACTTGCCACCACCGACCTCAGTCGATGAGCCGGACCTGAGCGATGCTCAAAGGCACTCGGCGACTACACCAGCGCTTCGCGTTCCCGTAACAAACGAATTTTTCCAGATGCATGGGACTGTCACAGACCCCGTCGAAAACAAAACATATTGGATCAGGGAACTAGACTTCTCGCCGCGTTATCACCTCGTACTTGAGCTGGATCCCTCCAAATTCGTACGGAACTTGCCGCCCGGCCCAGATCGCGATCTGGCAGAAGCACTTGCTGTGGAATTCGAGGCAAGCCTACCACCCGATGAGTACCCGGAGATACGAGGAGACATCGAATGAAGGCTCTGTTCATTGTCGTGCTTTCCTTGGTCAGTATCTTCTCGTTCAATCCTGCTCGCGCGTTGGACACGGAAGTGACTGTGCTAGTGCTGCGTACACCAGGGACAACCCTTAGCGTAGTGCAGCAAAACATTCAGCGTCTCCTGGAAATCTGGCCCAACCCATCAGGTATTAATCTTGTCATTGCCAATGGAGGGCAGCCCAAGTTCTGGTCTCAAGTGATTCCCGAGACTGGCAACCTGGAGGGGATGCTGGCGTCAGCCAGTGGCCTCCAGTCCTGGGCCAATATGAGGGATAATGAGCATTACGCCGATATCATACTGTTGTTCGTCCCCGGTTCGTCATCCGGTGCCCAAACATGCGGGAACGCGCCCCAGCAGTATTGGGCTGCTGATATCCCGCTGTCAACGGCAAGATAAAACTGACCCCTTTCAGTCCGGATTCGGCAAGATAAAACTGACCCCCCTGGCGGTTGGGTAAATTAAATTTGTTACTTGATATTGCTCAAGCGGGTGGTTCGTTGCTCAGAGGCATCAGCACACCAGCCCTTTTCTTATCCTTCAGCCGGTAGCTGTCGCCCTTGATTTGTACGACGTGAGCATGGTGCAGAAGCCGATCGAGCATGGCAGCAGTGAGTGCGGAGTTGCCAGCAAAGATCGAGTCCCACTCGCCGAACGACAGGTTCGAGGTCAGGATGATAGACCCATGTTCGTAGCGCTTGGCGATGACCTGGAAGAACAGGTTTGCCTGGTTGCCCTGCAAGGGCAGGTAGCCGACTTCGTCGATGATCAAAATACTGGGGCCCAGCAATGAACGGCGCATGAAGTGATCGAACTGGCCACGCTGCTGTGCTTTCTCGAGCTGCATCACCAGATCGGCAGCGCTGACGAAGCGTACCTTGACGCCGGACTGCGTGGCCAAGTAACCGAGCGCGATCGCCAAGTGAGTTTTACCCACGCCGCTCGGACCTAGGAAGATGACGTTCTCCTTACGCTCGACAAAGGCCATGGACTGCAGCATCTGTACCGTTTTCTGCGGTGCGCCGGCAGCGAACTTGAAGTCATAGTCATCGAGAAGCTTGATGGCCGGGAAACCGGCAAACTTGGTCAACATGGCCTGTGACCGCCGCCGCCGCTCGTTCTGCTCAGCCTTCAGGCAACGCTCCAGGAACTCGGCATAGCTGGCATCGCTGTCCACGGCCTGCTGCGCGAGGGCCGGGTAGTGGTCGGCGATGGCGCCGAGCGACAATGACTCACAGGCGGTGCGGATGCGCTCATCCTGGAGGTTCATACCGCCTCCAGCAGTGCTTCGTAGACCGACAGGGGATGTTGCAGCGACTCCACCGGGAAGGATCGTGTCAAGGCGCGATCCGCCGGCCGCGACCGCGGCGGGCCTGCGCATCGGGTCGGTGGTAATACCTGTAGCGCGGCGCGCTCCTGCAGCAGCCGCGCGTAGGGGATCTCACCGGTGGTGCCGTGGATACGCGTGTTGGCTGTGATCGCCAGCCAGCGGGCGAACTCCAGGTTCAACCCTTCGAGATCCAGTGTCTGGTCGAGTTGTCGATATCGACTGACCAGCGGGACGAAGAAGCTGCGCCGGACATAGCCAATGCTGCGCTCTACTTTGCCTTTGGTCTTGGCGCGATACGGCCGACAAAGTCGTGGCATAAAGGTGTAGTGATGGGCCAGATCATTCAGCCCGGCGTGGAAGCGATGCAGTCCGCCGCCATAGGCGTTGCGTTCCTGAACGACGGTGCGCATGGGTAGTGTCAATAATCTTTCGCACTTTCTCTGAAGGCGGTGGCTCCGTCTGATCGTTACGCCACATGCGCAGCCCGCGCGGGCAACTCACGTAGCAGATCCATATTCATGTACTTCCTCAGCCCCCAGCTGGTGGTGGAG
>JBGTIC010000277.1:0-3088 GCA_041745895.1 Gammaproteobacteria bacterium | reverse complement strand
CACGCACGCACATCCTCAAGTGCGCAGTCCAGCAGCAGGCCGGCCAGTTCGCACGCCCGCTGTACGCCAAGCTCAGCGGCGATGCGCTGTTTGCCGTGGCCCGGGCGCGGACGCTTGCAAACCAGCACCAGCGTCAGGGCCTGGTGGGTCGGGCTGGACCTGGGGTTGTCGTCTCGCGTCATGCATGTTGCCACGGTGAGCGCGCAAGCACGCGCGCATCGGCCGATAATGCACCCATGCGTCCGACCCTGCCCACCCCGTCACTGAGCATTGTCGTGCCGGTTTATCGCGACGCCCGGGCGCTGGCGCAGCTGCTTGCGTGGCTGGATGACGAGGCCACTGGCGCACAGATCATCGTTGTCGATGCGGGCGCCCAGAGCCAATGCGCGGCATTGTGCGACCGCCATGCAGTCACGTGGCTGGCCGCGCGCCCCTGCCGTGGTGAGCAGCTCAATCTCGGGGCGGCGCGCGCCAGCGGCGAGGTGTTATGGTTTCTGCATGCGGATGCGCACCCACCGGCCGGGGCCTGCGCGCAGATCCGTCAGGTGATCGCCGAGGGTGCCATCGGCGGGGCGTTCGGCTTCGCGCTGCCGCAGGCGCATGGCATGGCACCGCGGCTGATCGAACTCGGGGTGCATCTGCGTTGTCGATTCGGGGGTATCCCTTATGGCGACCAGGGCCTGTTCGCGCGCGCAGACGCCTTCCGAGCGTGCGAGGGCTTTCGGGAAGTGGCACTGTTCGAGGAGGTTCGACTGGTGCGACGTCTGCGGCGATGCGGTCGCTTCGTGCAGCTCGCCGACGCGATCGAGGTATCGCCACGACGCTGGCTGGGCAATGGCTGGTGGCGCTCGATCCTACGCAACAGGTTACTGGCGTTGGGCTACGCCGCGGGCATTCCCCCTGACCGCCTGGCGCGATGGTACCGGGGAGCGCACAGACAACAGCACACAGGGAAGTGAGTCGATGGACAGACCTGCAGGGCATGACTGGCAACACACGCCCACCGGCGAGCCGCGCGGCTATATTCAACCGCATGCCCTGCGCGAGCTTTGGTTCCATACCGGCACGGCGTGCAACCTCGCCTGTCCGTTCTGTCTGGAAGGGTCAAAGCCGGGCGACAATCGACTGCAACGCATCGGGCTCGAGGATGTCAGTGCGTTCATGGACGAGGCGGTCGGACTTGGCGTGGAGCAGTTCTCCTTCACCGGCGGAGAGCCTTTCATCGTCAAGGATTTCGTGCGCATCCTGGCCTACGCGCAGTCGCTGCGTCCCTGCCTGGTGCTGACCAACGGCACCGAGCCGGTGCTCAGGCGCATGGCCGCGATTCGTAGCCTGCGCGAGGGTCGCCATCCGGTAAACTTTCGGGTCAGCATCGACTGGCCCGACGCCGACCGACACGAGGCCGGCCGCGGACAAGGCAGCTGGGAGGCCGCCTGGCAGGGACTCACGCAGCTGCACGAGTGCGGCTTTACCGTCTCGCTGGCGCGCCAGGCCCAGGCTGGCGAGGATCGTCTCGCCACTGATGCGCCGTTCCGCGCCGAATTCCGCGCACGTGGGCTGCCCGAGGATCTGACGATCGTGTCGTTTCCGGATTTCGGCACCCCGGGCGAGGGTCGCGATGTGCCCGCCATTACCGAAACCTGCATGACGCGCTACCAGTCCGAGCAGAATCGCCGTGATTTCATGTGTGCCTTCAGCAAGATGGTCGTCAAGCGCGCCGGTGCGATGCGCGTGTATGCATGCACCCTTGTCGACGACGATGCCAGCTACGACCAGGGCGGCACCCTGACCGAGGCGATGGGCGTGCGCGTCATGCTTGGCCATCACCGCTGCTATACCTGCTTCGCCTACGGCGCCTCGTGCAGTGAGCTTGCCCGTTAAAGGCGCGCGCATCGACAAGCCACCCTCGCAGAACGATAATCGCCCCGCGCCCGCTCTGGAGTGAATATGTTCCACGTCGTCGACACCGATGCCTTCGATCGCAAGCGTCTCGACCAGCTCTGCGAACTTGCCACGGCGGTGCGTCGCGTTGCCAAGACAGTCGAAGGATCGCGCTTCCTGCAGCAGCTGCTGCCCACCCGGCGCGCGATGCTGTATTTCACCCAGCCTTCGACCCGCACCTTCCTGTCGATGAACAATGCCTGCCACGTGCTGGGCATCCGTACCAGCGAAATCCGTGATCCGGAAGTTTCCTCGGAGGTCAAGGGCGAGAGCTTCGAAGACAGCATCCGCACTTTCAGCTCGTATGTCGATCTCATCGTCATGCGCACCCCCGAGCCGGGCTACGCTGCACGGGCCGCAGCGCTGATGGACTCGATTCCGCGGCCGGTACCGATCATCAATGCCGGCAGCGGACGCGACCAGCACCCCACGCAGGCCTTGCTCGACATCTACACACTGGAACGAAGCTTCGAGCACCGCGGTGGCATCGACGGCCGCACGATCGGCATGATGGGCGATCTCAAGCGTGGCCGCACGGTCCGTTCATTGAGCCGCCTCATGCGCCACTATGCCGACGTGCGCCTGGTCTACATCGCGCCCCCGGCCTTCGAGATAGAGCCCGACATCCGCGCGTTTCTGGACAGCCACAGTATCGCTTATGTCGAGACAAGGCGGCTGCACGAGGTCCTCGCCGAACTTGATGCGATCTATGTCACGAGGATGCAGTCGGAGCACGACACTGCCGGCGAATCGGCGAAGGTCGACTTGAGTGACTTCAGCATCGGCGGACATGAACTCACGCAGATGAAGGCCGACGCGGTGATCATGCACCCGCTGCCGCGCGGCCGCGAGATCCACCCGCGCGTGGACCTCGATCCACGCGCCATGTACTGGCGCCAGGAACGCAACGGCATGTGGATGCGCGTGGCGCTGCTGGCCACCATCTTCGGCAGCCAGGACGCCATTCTCGAAGCCGATACGCGCGGCCTGTTCCGCGAAGACTAAATATCGCGACAGTCCACCTCCCCGGCACCTTGGCGCCCAGTGAACCAGGCCCAACAGCACTTGGTTTACCCGGTGGCGGTTCCAGCGTCGCCTGCGGGAGGTCTTTGGCGGAAATAAAGCGGACCGAAGGGAGCCATTCCGC
>JBGTIC010000276.1:0-2102 GCA_041745895.1 Gammaproteobacteria bacterium | reverse complement strand
CCGGCGTCGGCGCGCTGGGTGCGTTGCTGCTGGCTGCCGGCCGGCGCCAGCTCACCCTCGAGCGCCTGCGCGAGGTCACCGGCAGCACGGTGCGCATCAGCAGCATGGTATTCCTGATCCTGATCGGCGCATCGCTGTTCTCACTGGCCTTCCGTGGCTTCGGCGGCGATGCGCTGGTGCATCAGCTGCTCACGGGACTGCCAGGGGGCGTGTTCGGCGCGATGCTCGCCGTGATGCTGGCGATGTTCCTGCTGGGCTTCGTGCTCGACTTCATCGAGATCACCTTCGTGGTCGTGCCCATCGTGGGCCCGATCCTGCTGATGATGGGCGTGGATCCGGTATGGCTGGGCATCATGATCGCCATCAACCTGCAGACCTCATTTCTGACGCCGCCGTTCGGCTTTGCGCTGTTCTATCTGCGCGGGGTGGCACCACCGACGCTGGAGACGAAAGATATTTATCGCGGCGCGATGCCGTTCGTGGGGCTGCAGCTGTTGATGCTGGCCATCCTTGCCGCATGGCCGCAGCTTGCGACCTGGCTGCCGGACAGGCTTTACGGCTGAGCGTCGGGGCCGCTGGTGGGCCCGACAGGTTCACGCATGTCCAGTACCGCCTGTTCGGAGATGGCCTGCCAGGGCGCGGACAGCGTCCGGAAGTCACGTTGCGAGGCCCACACGCGTGCAAAGGTCTCGTCGCGCTCGGCGAGCTCGGCCATGAGGCGCTCACTGATGTCGCGCAGGCGGGCCAGCACGCTGTCGGGGAAGCGCCTGAGCTCGATACGGCCCTCGTCGAGCAGCTGGCGCAGCGCGCGGGCGTTGCGCGCCGCGTACTCGGCGAGCATGTCGCAGTTGATGGCCTGACAGGCGATGCGCACGATGGCCTGAAGGTCTGCCGGAAGCGTATCCCAGGCCCGCTGGTTGACGATGCATTCCAGCGTGGGCCCCGGCTCCTGCCAGCCCGGATAGTAGTAATAGCGAGCCGCCTGGTGCAGGCCGAACGCCACGTCGTTGTAGGGTCCCACCCACTCGGCCGCCTCGATGCCGCCGCGCTGCAGCGTCGTAAAGATCTCCGAACCCGGCAATATGACCGGCGTGCCTCCAGCGCGGCGCAACACCTCGCCGCCCAGCCCGGGGATACGCATGCGCAGATTCTGCAGATCAGCCGGCGAGTTGATCTCGCGGCGAAACCAGCCGCCCATCTGCACGCCCGTGTTGCCGGCCGGAAAGGGCACGACGCCGAAGGGCGCGTAGACCTCGCGCCAAAGCTCCAGACCGCCACCATAGTAGAGCCAGGCGTCCATCTCCTGGGCATTGAGTCCGAACGGCACCGAGGTGAACAGCTGCGCGGCCTCGCTGCGGTTGCGCCAGTAGTACGAAGCACCATGACCCATCTCGGCCGTGCCGCGCGAGACGGTGTCGAACACCTCGAAGGCCGGCACCAGTTCACCGGCCGCCATGACCTGGATACGCAGGCGCCCGCCGCTGGCCTCGCCGATCAGTCTGGCCAGATTCGCCGCGCCCGAGCCCAGGCCGGGAAAATTCGGCGGCCAGGTGGTGACCATTCGCCAGGAAAAGCGTTGCTGCTCCCCGGCGGGCATATCGCCCTGTTCAGCCGCGCAGGCTGCTAACCCGGCGGCGCCGAATGTGGTCACGAAAGCACGTCGCTTCATCGGCAGCAGAGCTCCCCGGTGATGCCGGACACGGTTTTCCAGTGATCGTCAGGGACGTATTGATAGCAGAGGCGGGGCCCGCATGACAGCGCCGGCATGGAAATGGCCCCGGCGCGCGGCCGGGGCCTCCTTCCATGGATGAAGCACGCCGCCCGGCCTCCTTGCCGGGTTGCCGCTGGCACGCGGTTACTGACATGCTTCGCGGCCCAGCATGCCGCCGACCGGCACTTATGGGCAGCGACGAATGTCGGAGGAACAGCAAGGATCATGATTGCCCTGCTTCAGCGCGTCAGCCGCGCCTCGGTAAGCGTAGCCGGGCGCGAACTGGCCGCCATCGGCCAGGGTCTGCTGGTATTGGTCGGCGTGGAGCGCGGCGACGGTGCGGCCCAGGCAGCGCGGCTTGCCGAGCGACTGGTGGCCTACCGCGTGTTCG
>JBGTIC010000275.1:0-2170 GCA_041745895.1 Gammaproteobacteria bacterium | reverse complement strand
GGCGGCGGCCTTCGGCGCCGGTGCGCACGCGGTCGCCGACATCGATGCAGCGCACGCGCTGCTGGCCGCAGAAACGGGCAAAGACCTGCGCGTGCTGGTGAAGGCCTCGCGCTCGGCGCGGCTGGAACGACTGGTTGCGCGTCTGGTGCAGAGCGCCGATGGCGAGGAAGGCTGACCGATGCTGCTGTATCTCACCGAATATTTAACGCGCTTTCATACCGGCTTCAATGTGTTCGGCTATCTGACGATGCGCGCGATTCTCGGTGCGCTCACCGCACTGGCATTCTCGCTGCTGCTCGGGCCGACGATGATCCGGCTTCTGAGCGTACGCCAGATCGGTCAGCAGGTGCGCGGCGACGGGCCGCAGTCGCACCTGCCGAAAGCCGGCACCCCGACCATGGGCGGCGCGCTCATTCTTGTGGCCATCGCGATGGCCACACTGCTGTGGGCGGATCTGTCGAATCGATATGTGTGGGTCGTGCTGGGCGTGACCCTGGCCTTCGGGATGATCGGCTTCGTTGATGATTACAAGAAGCTGGTGCTCGGCGACAGCCGTGGCCTGATCGCGCGCTGGAAGATGTTCTGGCAATCACTGGTCGCGCTGGTGGCCGCGGTGGCGCTCTACTCCACCGCCACCGATCCGGTGCAGACCGCGCTTCTGATTCCCTATTTCAAGGACCTGCTGTTGCCGCTGGGTCTGCTGTACATCCCGTGGGTCTGGCTGGTCATCGTCGGCAGTTCCAACGCGGTAAATCTCACCGATGGTCTGGATGGTCTGGCGATCATGCCGACCGTCATGGTGGCCTCGGCGCTGGGTGTATTTGCCTACGCTGCCGGCAACATCAACTTCTCGACGTACCTCGATATCCCCTATGTGGCAGGCACGGGCGAGCTGCTTGTGTTCTGCGCAGCCCTGGCAGGGGCCGGCCTGGGATTCCTGTGGTTCAACACCTATCCGGCACAGGTGTTCATGGGCGATGTCGGCGCGCTGGCCCTTGGCGCGGCACTGGGCGTCGTGGCCGTGTCGGTGCGCCAGGAGATCGTGCTGCTCATCATGGGTGGGGTATTCGTAATCGAAACCGTGTCGGTGATGATCCAGGTGATCTCGTATCGCACCACCGGCAAGCGCGTCTTCCGCATGGCGCCGCTGCATCATCACTACGAGCTTAAGGGCTGGGCCGAACCCAAGGTCATTGTGCGCTTCTGGATCATCACGGTGATCCTGGTGCTGATCGGTCTTGCGAGCCTGAAGATCCGATGATCAACATCACTACGCCGCGCCTTCGTTTCATGCGCCGCGAGGCGCCGCAGGGCTCGACGAAGCCGCGCACGCTGGTGCTGGGTGCCGGCGTTTCGGGTCTGGCCTGCGCACGTTTCCTGCATGCGCAAGGGTTGGCCGTGACTGTCGCCGACTCGCGCGAAGCCCCCCCCGCGCTGGCAGCACTTCGCCGTCTGCTCGGCGAGCAGGCCGTGACGCGGGGCGAATTCACCCCTGAGCTGCTCGATCGCATCGATCGCATCGTCGCCTCGCCCGGAGTTGCACAGGACGATCCGCTGCTACAGCTGGCGCGAACACGCGGGCTGCCGGTGATCGGTGAGCTGGACCTGTTCGTCAATCAGGCCGCGGCGCCCGTGGTCGCGGTCACCGGCACCAACGGCAAGAGCACGGTGACGACGCTGGTGGCGGCGATGCTGCACGCCGGTGGCATGAGCGCGAAGGCCGGCGGCAATCTCGGGCCTGCGGCGCTGGATCTGCTCGTCGGCGACACGCCGCAGTTCTACGTGCTCGAGGTGTCGAGCTTCCAGCTAGAGCAGACGGCGCGATTGCCGGCGCGCGCGGCAGCGGTGCTCAATGTCACGCCCGATCACCTGGACCGGCACGGCACGCTGGAACATTACGCACGGATCAAGGCGCGCATCTACGACCATGCGGAAGTCTGCGTGGTCAATCGCGATGACTCACTGGTGGCGGCAATGGTGCCGACGGGCCGGGATCGCATCGATTTCACGCTCGGCGAACCCGGCGACGGCCAGTACGGCGTGCGCCTGCACGCGGGACAGGCCTGGCTGTGCCACGGACGCGATCAGCTCCTGCCCGCGTCTGCGTTGACCATCTCGGGTCGCCACAACCTGGCCAATGCGCTTGCGGCGCTGGCCCTGGCCGAGGCTG
>JBGTIC010000274.1:0-1811 GCA_041745895.1 Gammaproteobacteria bacterium | reverse complement strand
CGCGGTCTGACCGATAGGCCACGCAGTCATCGCGCAGCGGACACACGCCGCAGGCGGGGCGCATGCGTGTGCACAGGGTCGCACCCAGGTCCATGATCGCCTGGGTATAGCGCGCCACCGAAGCTGCAGGGGTGAGCGTCTCTGCCAGCTGCCACAGCCGCCGCTCGATGGCGGGTGCGCCCGGCCAGCCGTCCACACCGCGATGGCGACACAGCACGCGACGCACGTTGCCATCGAGAATCGCATGACGGCGATTCATCGACAATGCGAGGATGGCAGCGGCGGTGGAGCGACCGATGCCGGGCAGCGCCGTCATGGCCTCCAGCGTGTTCGGGAATCGGCCGCCGTACTGCGTGACCAGCAGGACCGCGGCACGGTGAAGATTGCGCGCACGAGCGTAGTAGCCCAGCCCCGACCACAAATGCAGTACCTCGTCGAGTGGTGCACTCGCGAGCGCATGCACATCCGGGAAGACCTGCATGAATCGCTCGAAGTAACCGATGACCGTCTGCACCTGCGTCTGTTGCAGCATGATCTCGGAGACCCACACTCGGTAAGGCGTGGGCGAGCACTGCCAGGGCAGGTCATGGCGACCATGGCATTCGTGCCAGGCCAGCAGGCGCTGCGCGAAGTGCACCGGCACGGTGTCGGCAGGCGCTACACGGGCGTGCTGCCCGGCACCGTCAGCCCTCATCCGACAGGCGCGATCGTTCGTGCGCCAGAGCGTCGATGCGCCCGACAGCCTCCTCGCCATCACGCATCAACCGACGTTTGACCAGTCGCGGGCCGATCAGTGGCGGGATCCAGAAATCCGGCGTCATCTGCATCTCGAAGTCCACGCGCGTGCCGCCATCCTCCAGTGCCGTGAAGCGCCAGTACGATGCGCCGTCGTGCAGATCACTGAGCTGGGGTTCCACCTGCGTGCGGATTTCCTGAGGGGGCGACAGATACAGGCGCTCGACCCGGTTGATGCTGCCGCAGAAGAACCACACGCAACCGCGCACGCGGGTGTAGACACGTGCGGCACCATCGGGCGCGGGCTCGGCAAGCACCCTGCTGGCCACGATCGCTGAACTGATCTGCGTCAGGTTGTCATAGTCGGCAAGCACGGCAAACACCGCCGCCGGGGGCGCAGCAAACTGCGTGACCGAGGTCAGCCGATAGACCCCGCGAATGTGAGTGACCTCGAGTGCAATCAACTCTGCGGCCGCAGCCCCGGCGCACGGTAATCCGCACAGTCCGGACGTCAGCAGCAGCGCAAGCGCGTGCGCGCGTCGTCCAACGCCTGGCTTAGGAGCCATCTCCGCCCAGGATCCGCCCCAGGCGCCGGCGCAGCCTGTCTTCGCTGGATTCGCGGGGCGCCTCCTCGGCTGCCTCCTCGCCCTCCTGCAGCGTCTGCGGTTCGCCTTGAGGCGCAGGCCCCTCGCGGCCCAGTCCCAGGCGATCGCGCAACAGGTCTTCGGCACGGCTGCGCACCTGGTCGCGTACCTCGTCGGTGACCATCGCGCCGAAATCCGGACGAATGCGCGGCTCGCCCAGCGCGCCGTCGATACGCAGCGGCAGACGTCGTCCACTCAGGTCGGCCATGGTTGCGTCGCGGGCCAGTTCGGGCCGGTCGACGAAGCTTGCGTCGAGGCGGTAGTCCAGCGTGGTCTCGATCAGGTTGATGCGGCCTTGCCCTGCCAGACGCATGAAGGGCAGCAGCGCGACAAGATCCTGATTGTCGAGGATGCCGTCGGTGACCCTCGCCGTGCCCGTGACCTCCGAGAACTCGGTGCGCGGGCGCTCGGGAGCGGCCGGGCGCGGCTCCT
>JBGTIC010000273.1:0-2730 GCA_041745895.1 Gammaproteobacteria bacterium | reverse complement strand
CGGCTGTTGGCCTCCTCGACGAGCGCTTGCGTCGCGTCGGCCAGGGAGGCCACGCGCTGGCCCTTGGCGCCGAGCCTGCGGATCGAGACCGTGCGCTCGTCGACCTCGCGTTTGCCTACGGCAATGATCACCGGGATTTTCTGCAGGCTGTGCTCGCGGACCTTGTAGTTGATCTTTTCGTTGCGCAGGTCGGTCTCCACGCGCAGGCCGGCTTCGCGCAGCGTGGCGGCGACTTCGCGGGCGTAGTCGTCACCCTCCGAGGTGATGGTCGTGACCATCACCTGCACCGGCGCCAGCCACACCGGCAGGGCGCCGGCGTAGTGCTCGATGAGAATGCCGGTGAAGCGCTCGAGTGAGCCGAACAGCGCGCGGTGGAGCATCACCGGGACATGTTTGGCGCCGTCCTCGCCGATGTAGGTGGCGCCAAGTCTGCCTGGCAGGTTCAGGTCGACCTGCAGCGTACCGCACTGCCAGTCCCGACCGATCGCATCGCGCAGCACGAATTCCAGCTTCGGACCGTAAAACGCGCCTTCGCCGGGGTTGTAGGTGTAAGGCAGGCCGGTGGACTCGATGGCGGCGCGCAGTGCCTTCTCGGACCTGTCCCATACGGCATCCTCGCCGATGCGGTTCTCCGGACGGTCGGCAAACTTGACGCGCACATCGTCGAAGCCGAAATCGTGGTAGATCGACAGCACCAGCTTGCAGACCTCGATGGCCTCCTCGGTGATCTGCTCCTCGGTGCAGAAAATATGCGCGTCATCCTGGGTGAAGTGACGCACCCGAAGCAGTCCGTGCAGCGCGCCCGAGGGCTCGTAGCGGTGTACCTTGCCGAACTCGGCCACACGATAGGGCAGGTCCCGATAGCTCTTCAGACCATGCCGGAACACCGCGACATGACCCGGACAGTTCATGGGTTTGAGCGCCCAGACACGCTCATCGGCGGTCTCGGTCACGTACATGTGCTCGCCGTAGCTCTGCCAGTGTCCGGAGGTCTCCCACAGGCTGCGATCCATGAGGTCCGGGGTGTTGATTTCCTCGTACCCGGCGCGCTGGTTGCGGGCGCGCATGTAGTCGATCAGCGCCCGCAGCAGGGCCCAGCCGCGCGGGTGCCAGAACACCGAGCCCACCGCGTCGTCCTGGAAGTGAAACAGGTCCATCTGCCGGCCGAGCTTGCGGTGATCCCGACGCTCCGCCTCCTCGATCTGCGTCAGGTAAGCCTTGAGCTGCTTGTCGCTGGCCCAGGCGGTGCCGTAGACCCGCTGCAGCATCTCGTTGGCGGCGTTCCCGCGCCAGTAGGCACCCGCCAGCTTGGTCAGCTTGAAGGCATGGCCGAGCTTGCCGGTGGAGGGCAGGTGCGGGCCGCGGCACAGGTCGATGAACTTGCCCTGGCGATACAGCGAGACGGTCTCGTCCCCGGGAATCGACGCGATGATCTCGGCCTTGTAGGCCTCCCCGTGTTGCCGGAAGAAGCGCACAGCCTCGTCGCGATCCCATTCCTCGCGTGTGATCGTCTCGTCGCGATCGACGATCTCGTGCATGCGTGCCTCGATCTTCTCGAGGTCCTCGGGTGTGAAGGGCTCAGCGCGCGCGAAGTCGTAGTAGAAGCCGTTGTCGATCGCAGGCCCTATGGTCACCTGCGTCTCGGGGTAGAGCTCCTTGACGGCCTCGGCCAGGACGTGGGCGGCGTCGTGGCGCAGCAGCTCCAGGCCGTCGTCGGAGTCACGGGTGATGATCTCCACGCGTGCGTCATGCCCGATGCGCGTGGCGAGATCCGTGTCGCGCCCATCCACACGCAGCGCAATCGCGGCGCGTGCCAGTCCTGCACCGATACTCTCGGCGAGTTGAACACCGGTCACCGGTTGCTCGAAATGTCTGACGGAACCATCCGGCAGCGTGATCGTGGGCATGAGCGTCCTCTTCGATACGAACCTGCGCGCGCAATCCCTGGCGCAGTTGCGTGGATTGTAAGGGCTTGCAGGGGCGCTTGGCGATTCGCCGGGGTTTCGGGATTGCTGCTGCCGGAGCCCAGAACCCGCGTGCGGCGCGGTAGCATGGCCTCTGGCGCCTTCGACCGGCGCGTCAGTTGGAGATGACCCATGAGCGCTCTGGAGGTTCACCAGATTCCTTGTCTGGCCGACAACTACGGCTACCTTGTGCATGATCCGGCGTCCGGTGCGACCGCCTGCGTCGACACGCCGGACGCCGAGGCGATTCTCGCAGCGCTGGCAGTGCGCGGCTGGCGGCTGAGCGAGATCTGGAACACCCACCACCACGCCGATCACGCCGGTGGCAATCTTGCCGTCAAGCAGGCCACCGGCTGCCGGATCGTTGCACCTGCCACCGAGACGGCGCGCATCCCCGGTGTCGACCGAGGCGTGGTGGAGGGCGAGGAGGTCAGCCTCGGCGACCACCGCTTCTTGGTGCTGGAAACCCCGGGTCACACCCGTGGCCACATCGTCTACTGGTGCGAGGCGCAGGGACTGGCGTTCGTGGGCGATACGCTGTTTGCCATGGGGTGCGGGCGGCTGTTCGAAGGCACGCCTGCGCAGATGTGGACCAGCCTGCAGAAACTCAAAAAGTGGCCTGAGAGCACGTTGCTGTACTGCGCCCACGAATACACCCAGGCCAATGCCCGGTACGCGCTGAGCGTCGAGCCGGACAATGCGATGCTGCTGGCACGCGCGGCGCAGGTGGACGCGGCACGTCGGCGTGGGGAGCCAACCGTGCCCA
>JBGTIC010000272.1:0-4069 GCA_041745895.1 Gammaproteobacteria bacterium | reverse complement strand
CGCAAGGCCGAGGGCTTCGAGGCGCAGGCGGTTGACGAGTCGCTGCTCAGCGCGCCGGCCGAGCGGACGCTGGCTGCGGCGCTTTCGAGCACGCGCAAGAAACTTGCAAGCGCTGGGGCGGCGAATGACTATGCCGGCCTGATGGGGACACTGTCCGAGCTTCGCGCCCCCGTCGACAGTTTCTTCGACGAAGTGATGGTGATGGATGAGGATCCGGCGGTGCGCAACAACCGCCTTTCGCTGCTCGCCGAGCTACGCGCACAGTTCTGCAGGGTCGCGGATTTTTCTCGTCTGCCCGGCTAGACATGCACGTATTCGCAGCTGGACCTGACCGATGAATGCGGTCCGACAATGGATTGGCTCGCTGGTGTTCACCGCGTGGCTGCTCACCTCGTGGATTCCCTACGCGCTGGCGCTCCTTCTGGTAGGCGGGTTTTCGCATCGCATGGGCTTTGCCGTGGCCCGCGCCTGGACGAGCTCGGTGCTGACGCTGGCGCGGGTGCTGTGCGGCATCCACTGCGAGGTCGAGGGGCTGGAAAATCTGCCCGAACGAAACACCGTGGTGATGATCAAGCACAGCTCGGCGTTCGAGACGCTCGCCGAATTGACGATCTTTCCGCCGCAGTGCTGGGTGCTCAAGCGCGAGCTGATGTGGATTCCGGTGTTCGGCTGGGCATTGAAGTGGCTGCGGCCGATCGCCATCGATCGCGCTGCGGGTCGCAGCGCCGTGGACCAGGTGGTGGCTCAGGGAAGCGAACGCCTGGCTGAGGGCCTGTGGGTGATGATCTTTCCGGAAGGCACGCGCACCGCGCTCGGTGAGACCCGCCGCTATGGGACGAGCGCCGTGCTGCTGGCGCAGAAGAACGGGCTGCCGGTGGTGCCTGTGGCGCACAATGCCAGCGTGGTCTGGCCGCGTCGGGGACTTCTCAAGCGGCCCGGCACGGTACGCATGGTCATTGGCCCGCCGATCGAAACCCTTGGTCGGGACGTGCGGGAAGTCAATGCGCAGGTGCAGGACTGGATCGAGGCGCGGGTGGCCGAACTCACCGGGCTACCCCAGGCGCAACCGCCGCCACGCAGACGAGACGCGAAGGCCGGCTGAAATCAGGGCCGGCTGCATGCACGGACACCGATGCAGGTGTCCATGCATGCGCTGAACCGGATTACTTGCCGCTGTCGCGTGGCGGCGCCGGGGTCTCGGTGAGCTTGTAGTTCTCGAGGCTGGACAGCGACGGACCGTAGTCTTCCGTGGGCGCCTTCAGCCACTTCGGATCCATGCTCTCTGCGCGGGCGACGATGTCCTCGGGAATATCGTCGAGCGAATCGGCGGTCCCCATATCGCAGAAATAGAGGATATGACCCGGCGCGCCATCCATCAGCATCCATGGCAGCCAGGGCGTGACCCGACCCCAGGTGCCGATATAGGGGACGGCGGTGCGCGACTCGTCGGCAAGCTTGTCGAAGTCGATGACGTAGCGAAACAGTTCGGAGACGCGCGTCATCGGACCCGGCGACTCGCGCGGCCATTCGCCGGGCTGCAGCGCGCTGGGATAAAACAGATGGATATCGGTGCTCAAAAGTACCTTGCCGGCGCGCTCGCTCCAGGGAAGGATCAGCGGGATCTTCGGGATTTCCACCGGGTTGAGCCCGCCGTAGGACGGGGGCTGCGGCACATACTCGCTGAGAGTGAAGTTGAACGGATCGTTGGCGATCGGCACGATCTTCACTTTCTCGCCGGTGTAGACGTTTTCCCACTCGTCCATCAGCCGGCCGGTGCGGAGATCGCGGTAGAACCCGACCTCACGCAGCAGCTTGCGCCAGCTGCCGTCTTCGTTCTGGGGCAGCATACGCGCCACCGAGAAGCCTTCGAAGCCGAACAGCTCGCGCAGGGGTTCGCCATCGCGTAGGCCGATGACCTTGCCGGCGTACCAGCCGACCTTTTCTTTCTTCGGATCCGTGTCCGCCTGCAGTTTCGCGAAGGTGTCGCGGTTCCAGATCGGATCCCGGTAGGGCAACGCACCGCTCCGGGTGGCTTCCGGATTGACTACGAGCGAAGACTGGCCCCAGGTCGCCGCCGGAGCGAGCAGACCGGCCGCGCCGGCGGCGGTCAGCCGCAGTGCGTCACGACGGTTCAGATGAATGGATCTGGTCATGGAACTCCCCTGTTGGTGATTCACGCGGATGCCAGCGCGATGGTGAGGCGCTGGCGCAGGACAGCCAAGTCCATGGTGGGAAGATTCCCACAAGCCCGCCGGTCCTACCGCCGAAAGCAGCACGTGTGATCACCAGATGAACAGGCTGCGGCGCCACTCTCGTGGAGTACAGGGCGCGGCCGCGATCCCGGACCATGCCAGCCAGGCGGGGATCGTCCGTGAACGCATCGGCCGCGAACTCTAGACCCAGTCTCGGATGTTCACGATTCGCAATCATAATCTGTCTAGCGGACTGATCGCTCCCTGCGCACCGCGACTGGCGACGTGTGTATAGATCATTGTGGTCTTGACGTCCTTGTGGCCAAGAAGCGTCTGAATCGTGCGGATGTCGTGCCCCGATTCCAGCAGATGAGTGGCGAAGCTGTGGCGCAGCGTATGGCAGGAGGCCGGCTTCGACAGACTTGCCGCCCGGACCGCCTGGCGCATGGCGCGCTGGATCGCTTTCTCATGAAGATGAAACTTCACCTTGCGCCCATATTCCTGTAGATAGACATACGTCCGCGACGCAAACACGAATTGCCATCCCCAACTGCGGGCGGCGTTCGGATATTTTCGTGCCAGCGCGTGTGGCAGCCAGGTGTCCCCGAGCCCGGCCAGGAGGTCCTGCCGATGCCGCTCATGTCGCCGCTGAAGATGTACTCGAAGCTCTGGGACAACTGCGTCCGGCAACAGGGTCACCCTGTCCTTCGCGCCCTTGGCATCTCGGACGATGATGTGTCTGCGGTCAAAATCCAGATCCTTCACCCGCAGTCGCAGGCATTCGAGCACCCGCAGTCCTGCTCCGTACAGAAGTCGCGCGATCAACCCATGGACGCCGTCGAGCTGCGCGAGTACCCGGGAAACTTCGTTCACAGACAGCACCGTCGGCAAGCGTGCCGACTTTTTCGCGCGCGTGATCCCATCCATCCAAGGCAGCTGAACTTTCAGGACATGTCTGTACAGGAACAGCAGCGCGGACAGCGCCTGGTTCTGCGTCGAAGACGAAACATTTCGCTTCACAGCAAGGTAGGTGAGAAATTGCTCGACCTCTTCGGCACCCATGTCCGCAGGATGCCGCTTGCCATGGAAGAGAATGAATTGCCGTATCCAACCGATATAGCTCTTCTCAGTCCGATAGGCGTAGTGCCGCCTGCGCAACACGTCTCGCACCTGATCAAGCAGCCGCTGCGGTCGGTTCGGTGCGCCCACGTATCGCTTGTCCCCTTCTTTTATCGCCCCCCTATCCAGCAGTCCAGTCTTGTGCAAACAGGGGGTTACATTCCCGGTCCAGCAATATCAACCCGGAAACGTCCTTATGCAAAGGAACGTTTCTGGGGTCTAAATCAAAGTTAGGCGAGTATCGGGAGGGCTCGCCTATAGCATTCACGCTCCTCCCCATGAAAGGAGAATCGACATGGCAGTAGAAGAAGTGGAAGTCACCGAGAAGCTAGTTGAGCGAGCTGAGAAGGCAGTTGATGCGCTGGAAGTCGGCATTACTGCCAGTTCCGGAAGGACAACGTTAGGGCCATTCGTTATCAAGTACAAGATAACGAGTTCCGAGGCTAGCGTTCGAGTTGACGTCAAAGTTGGACCTCTAAAGACAAAGATCCTCTCCGCGACGCTTACTCGGAGAAAGAAGAGTGCGAGCGGAAGCGCACGCGCTGGTATCGTAAAGGCTGCAATCTCCGTAACGGCGGACTTCGACAAGATGCGGCTAGCCGTTCGCGCTGAGGTCTGTCACAAGAAGCTTAATGGCAAGTGGCGATGCAAGGGAATGAGCGCAACCATCGGATAGCTTCGCCTAACAGCCGCATGCACCTGACCGGCTGCAGCAGGCTTCGCCCGCTTCCGCCGGCAGGTGATGCGGAGCGTTAGGC
>JBGTIC010000271.1:0-5247 GCA_041745895.1 Gammaproteobacteria bacterium | reverse complement strand
GGACCGGGCGCGCTGGCCTGCGCGCTGGTGGCGGGAGCGGCGAGCTGGCTGGCTGTGGACCTGGCGCTGCTGCGCTGGGATGAGGCGCGAAACCGCGATGAACTGATCGCTGCCCTGCAGCGCAGCCTCGATGAGTTGCAGGCGGAGATGACGACGAGCCTCACGCAGGCGTACGATCAGGTGCTCACCGAGCAGTATGGCGGGATGCGCTCAGATATCCAGCGGACCTTTCGCCCCCGCTAGTATCCCCAGTGGGTGTCCGCCGGCATCCCATCGCTGACGGAGCGTCAAGTGCGTATGCCCTTCGAGCTGGACAGCCGTCACTGGCGCGCAGAGCTGCTGCAGATCATCCTGAATGTGGCGGTGACCTTCGGCGTCCTTGTCTACGCCTTCAGCGTGTCATGGGCCTGGCGGCAGGGCATGTGGGCCATCATCATCGTCGACACCCTGGTGATGGGCACGCTGCTGCTGCTGTGGTGGCTGAAACATCTGCATTACACCTTCAGGGCCGGCGCGACCACTCTGGCGATCTATTTCCTCGGCGCGATGCTGCTGATGGTGGCCGGCACCGTGGCCCAGCTCTATCTGCTGGGCCACTCTGCAATCACCACGGTGCTGCTGGGTTGGCGCGCAGGCCTGGTCAGCGTCGTCATCAATACCTTGACATTGGTGCTGATGGGCCTGGCCGGGCAGGTGCTGTGGACGACCCCGCCGGCCGGCTGGTCGGACAGCCCTGCAGACTGGGCCCTGGTCGCAGTGAACTTCGCGCTCGTGGCAGCGGTGGTTACCTTGTCGGTAGGCGGTGTGCTGGCGACGCTGGAATCGGCGCTGGGTCGGGAAACGAGCGCGCGACAGGTGTTGCGCCACCGCGAACGTCGCTTGCAGGCGCTCATCGATTCCACGCCGGATACCGTCATGGTGCTGAATGCCGACGGTGTGGTGCTGGAGACCAATCCGTCCGGCCTGTCACTGGTTCAGGCGGGCAGTGAGGCTGATGTTCTGGGAAGGCACTTCACCGCGTTCCTGGCCGAAACCGACCGTACGCGCTTTGAGGATTTTCACACCGCAGTGTGTGCGGGCACGAGCGGACGGCTTGAGTGTGACATCGTGGCGGCCGACGATTCGCGCTTCAGCGTCGAGATCGTATCAGCCCCGATGCCAGATGACGACGGCAGTATCCGGCACCTCGCCATTGCCCGGGATCTGACTGCCAGCAGAAAGATGGAAGAGCAGTTGCGGCGGACACAGCGCCTGGACGCAGTGGGCAAACTCACAGGCGGGATTGCGCATGACTTCAACAATCTGCTGACGGTGATCCTGGGCAGTTCGGATCAGCTCTGCGAGGGTCTCGAGAAGGGCTCGCACCTGCGCACGCTGGCCGAGGCGACGAAATCAGCGGCGGTGCGAGGGGCGTCGTTGACGCAACGCCTGCTGGCGTTCTCACGCCAGCAGGACCTCAAGCCAAGGCCCGCCGATGTGGTCCGACTGCTGCACGGCATGGAGTCGCTGCTGCGGCGGACGCTTGGTGACGATATCGAGGTCGCGATCGTCGCCGGCGATGCGTCCTGTGTAGCCCTTGTGGATGCACATCAGCTCGAAAACGCCGTCCTGAACCTGTGTATCAACGCGCGCGATGCCATGCCTGCGGGTGGACGGCTGACGCTGGACGTGCAGACACGCCTGCTGGATGCCGACGATCAGCCCCAAGTCGATGCGCTTCAGGCTGGCGAGTACGTGGTGATTTCCGTGACGGACACGGGCGAGGGCATGGGTCCGGAGACCTCGAGCCGCGCATTCGAGCCGTTTTTTAACACCAAGGAGGTGGGTCGCGGCACCGGGCTGGGTCTGAGCATGGTGTACGGCTTCGTCCGGCAGTCCAGCGGCTATGCGCGGATATATTCAGAGCTGGGACATGGCACCACGGTCCGGCTTTTCCTGCCAGCCGTACAAGGCACGGCAGCCGAGGCTACCGGTGCCCACGCGCCCCTGACAATGCAGGCCGATCACGAACATGTACTGGTGGTGGAAGACGATGACGCGGTGCGCAAGCTTGTGCGCTCCCAGCTGCAGGACCTTGGCTATCGCGTGACTTCCGCAGCCAATGGGTCCGCGGCGCTGGACCTGTTTGAACAGGGCCAGCGTTTCGACCTGCTGTTCACCGATGTCATCATGCCCGGCGGCATGAATGGCAGGCAGCTGGCCGATGCTGCCAGCGCATTGCAACCCGGTCTGCCAGTGCTGTTCACCTCCGGGTACTCCGAAAGCGCCATCGTGCGCGACGGCCGCCTGCCAGAGGGCACCTTCCTGCTGAGCAAGCCGTATCGCCGCAATGATCTGGCGCGCAAGTTGCGTGAGGTGCTCGCCGGTTTCGCCGACTAGAATCTGAAAACAGTCACCGGAAGGGCAACCATTCGGCATTGCGAAGGCGCGGTGCGGTTCACAATGCGCATGCAACTGGCCATTGTATGGAAATGAACTGCACACTGCGAAAATCAAGTTTATGCCTTCCACCTGTCGGCTGCTTGCGCACGCGGTGCATGCCAGTCGCAGGGGAGGTGTACTCTTGCATCGGATCCATTCAGAACCTCAGCGTGACAGCAAGGCAGTTTGATGTACACCAATCGTCAGTGGCGTCTGAAGAAGCTGGTCGGCGAGGGCGAGCACCCCGGACCTGAACATTTCGAGCTGGGCCAGGCGCAGGTGCCGGATCTGCAGCCAGGCGAGATTCTCGTGCAGACCCTCGTGCTGGGCACCAGTCCCGCGCAGCGCATGTACGTGAGCACCGAACGCCAGTTTCACTTCGCCGTTGAGATCGGCGAGGTGATGAGCTGTCGTGGTGTGGGTCGCGTGGTTGCAAGCCTGCACCCGGACTTCGCTGTCGATGACATCGTACAGGCCTCGCTGGGCTGGCAGGACTACGCCGTGCTCGCCCCCGAGGCCAGTGAGGATCCCGGTCACAACGTGCGTAACGTGCGCAAGGTGCCCGATCCGGTCCGGCCGCTGACAACGGTCCTCGGTCTGTTCGGGCAGTTGGCCTACAGCGCGTACGTGGGCGTGATCGAGATCGGCCAGGTGCGCAGTGGTGACACTGTGGTGGTCTCTGCAGCCGCTGGCGGCGTGGGTTCGATTGCCTGTCAGCTGGCGCGCATCCAGGGGGCCAGTCGCGTCATCGGCATCGCGGGCGGGCCTGAGAAGTGTCGCTGGCTGCTGGCGCACAAGCTCTGCGATGAGACGATCGACTACCGGCAGGACGAAGTCGGCACGGCGCTGGCGAAACTGTGCCCTGAGGGCATGGATGTGTACCTGGATTCCGTGGGTGGAGGTCAGCTCGATGCCGCACTCCAGCACCTGGCGATCGGTGCCCGCGTCGTGCTGTGCGGCATGATTTCCACCGAGTATCAGCGGCCACGACCGCCCGGGCCCACGCACTATTTCAACCTGCTCTACCGGCGCTCACGCATGGAAGGCTTTTTCGTCTTCGACTACGTGGATCGCTGGCCGGAGTTCGAAGCCCGGCTGCGGCAATGGTATCGGGACGGGCGTCTGGTGCTTACAGATGACGTGGCCCCCGGCCTGGAGCATGCGCCTGCCGCACTTGGCGCACTGTTTGCGGGTGGCAATACCGGCGGGCGCGTGATTCGCGTCAGCGAAGATCCCCAACACCTGCCCCATATCGACGATCAGGCAGCCACTGCTGCTGCCGCCGAACCCCGAGAGTGACACCATGACCCACGTCAGCAGATGTCTGTGCTGGAGCAGGAGCCGGCGCCTCTGATAAAGTGACCGCTCATGTCCGAGAGCACACGGGAGCACAACCATGAGCGTCGCAAGAGTCACCGAGATCTCATCATCATCGAAGAAGAGCTTCGATGATGCACTCAAACAGGGTATTGCCCGTGCCGTGAAGACGCTGAAAAACGTCGAAGGTGCATGGGTGCAGGACCAGAAAGTTGTCCTGAAGAACGGCAAGATCGCCGAGTACCGCGTGAACATGAAGGTGACGTTCGTACTCACTGACTGACCCGCATGCTGAGGCGACTGGGATTCTGGATAGGCCTGGCCGCCTTTCTGATCTTGCAGATCCTGCCGGCGCCGGCAGGCCTGTCTCCTGCGGCGTGGCAGACTGCATCGGTTGCGCTGCTGATGGGCATCTGGTGGTTCACCGAGGCCGTGCCGATCCCGCTCACCGGCTCGCTGCCTTTTCTGCTGCTGCCTCTGCTGGGCGTGCAAAGCGCGGCAGTCGTGAGCTCGAACTACATGGCCCCGGTGCTGTTCCTGGTCCTCGGCGGCGCGATCCTGGGTCTTGCTACCGAGAAGTGGGGGCTGCACCGGCGACTGGCCCTTCTGCTCGTCAAACGCAGCAGTCCCCAGCCCGCCTACCTGATCCTTGCCCTGATGATCGCGACGGCCAGCATGTCGATGATCGTCAACAATACGGCCACGACCGTGATGATGCTGCCGATCGCGGCCGCCATCGCCGCCGCGGTCGGCAATGGCGATGTCGAGACCAGTGATCCTGCGCGCCGGCATTTTCTGTGTGCGATTTTCCTTGCGATAGCGATCGCCTCGAACATGGGTGGTTTCATCACGCCGGTGGGTACACCGGTCAACCCGGTCGTGATGGAACTGCTGGATCGGCAGTTCGACGTCCAGGTCAGCTTCATCCAGTGGATCGGCTTTGGTCTGCCGCTGGTGGCCATCGCGTTGCCCTGCGCATGGTGGTTGATCACCCGCCAGGTACGTGCCTCCAGTTACGCCGTGCTTTCGCGCGAGACGATTGCCACTGCGGTCGGGCGGGAGGGTCCGTTGACCCGGCCGGAATGGCGGGTGCTGATCATCCTGGTGCTGACCAGCGCGGCATGGATCAGCCTGCCCTGGCTGCAGGGCTTCGTGCCGGGGCTGTCCGCCCCCGCGGTGGCGATGATTGCAGCACTTGCACTGTGTCTGCTCCCCAGTGGTGAAGCGCAGAATTCGCGACGCGATTCGCGACTGCTGGAATGGGTGGACTGCCAGAAGGCGCCGTGGTTTCTGGTGTTCCTGCTCGGTGGTGGCCTGGCACTTGCCGATGCCATCGTGGTCACCGGCCTGAGCGACTGGATCGGCAGCGCGCTGGGTGGGGTCTCGGCGCTGCCGTTCCTGCTGCTGCTGATGGTGGTCGCACTGATCTGCATTGCGGTGACCGAGTGCGCCTCGCAGGTCGGCACGGCCGTAACCTTCATGCCGATCGTCGCCGCGCTGGCCGTGGCC
>JBGTIC010000270.1:0-9388 GCA_041745895.1 Gammaproteobacteria bacterium | reverse complement strand
TCGCCGGTCACAGTCGCGACAGCCGCAGTTCCGATGACTCCCGCAGCGGGCAGCGGCGCACCAGGCGCCGCCTCGTCGGCACCCGGCAACGGCGCCACTGGCAGGCTGTACATTCAGGTCGGCGCCTTCAGCGAGCGGGAGAACGCATTGCGGCTCAGCGACCGCCTCGCTGCCGACGGGTTCAGCAATGCCTTCATTGTCAGCGACAGCGCTTCACAGTCGGTGATTCACCGCGTCAGAATCGGTCCCATTGCGGACGTCGCGGCCTACGACGCGGCGGTCGAGGAACTCGCCGGGCTGGGTGTTTTCGAAACCCGCCTGGTGGCCGAATAATGCGGATGTCGAATATGCCAAAATGTCTAGCCGCTTTGGCCATCCTGGCCGCCTCGACGCTACTGATCGCCGCCCAGAGTGCCGCGCAGATGCCGATCCCGCAGGCGCCGCAGATCAGCGCGCGGCAGCACCTGCTTATGGATGCGACCACGGGGACGATTCTCAGCGAGCATGCAAGCGCCGAGGCGGTCGAGCCGGCCAGCCTCACCAAGCTGATGACCGCATACGTGGTGTTCAAGGCCCTCAGTGAAGGTCGCGTCGGGCTGACCGATCCGGTCACCATCAGCCGCGAGGCCTGGATCGCCGGCGGCGGTGTGCCGGGCAGTCGGGCGCGTCGCAATGTCTCCACGATGTATGCGCGCGAGCGCAGCCAGGTGAGCGTCGATGAGTTGCTGCACGGCATGATCGTGGTGTCAGGCAACGATGCGAGTGTTGCCCTGGCCGAACGGGTGGCCGGCTCGGAAAGCGCGTTCGCGAGCCTGATGAACCACTATGCCG
This sequence comes from Gammaproteobacteria bacterium, assembly GCA_041745895.1. Taxonomy (GTDB): domain Bacteria; phylum Pseudomonadota; class Gammaproteobacteria; order Steroidobacterales; family PWYM01; genus PWYM01. Next base: position 8,557 of record JBGTIC010000270.1, on the reverse strand, counting down.
GCGAGCTGGGCATGGTGAACTCCAACTTCGTCAACAGCCACGGGTTGCCGGCTGAGAACCACATGTCGTCGGCAGCGGACATGGCGCGGCTGGCACGTGCCATCGTCAACGATTTCCCGGGCTTCTACGCCTACTACTCCGAACGCAACTTCACCTGGGATGGCGTCACCCAGCCGAATCGCAATGGCCTGCTGGGCATGCAGGTCGGCGCCAGTGCTGTTGTGGACGGCATGAAGACCGGCTTCACGGATGCTGCGCAGTATTGCCTCGTGACCTCGGCCCACAGCGACGGGATGCGCCTGATCTCGGTGGTCATGGGCGCACCGAGCGTGAGTGCACGAGAACGCGCGAATCGCGAACTGCTCAGCTATGGCTTCAACAATTTCGAAAGCCATGTGCTGTATCGTGCAGGGGACACGGTCACGACGCAGCGCCTCTGGCAGGGTACGGAGCAGCAGCTGGCGCTGGGCGTCGTCGACGACTTACGCGTGATCGTGCCGCGCGGTCAGCGCGAGCGACTCCAGGCGGAGCTCGACCTGGCAGCCCGGTTGACAGCGCCGCTGGCGCGCACCGACTCTGTCGGTCAGCTGGACATCCGGCTCGATGGCGAGTCACTGATGCAGGTGCCATTGTATCCGCTGAGTGAGGCGCCCCGGGGAAACCTCTGGCAGCGTCTGCGCGACGGCGTACTGCTGTGGCTGGAGTAGGCGCCGGCATATGGCCAGGTCGGATGACACGCTGTTGGAGTTTCCCTGCCCCTTCCCCGTCAAGATCATGGGTGCCAACGAGCCCGATTTTGCCGAGCACGCGCTCGCCCTGGTGAGTCAGCATGTCGATGACGTGCTCGAAAAGGATATCGAGTCGCGCGTCAGTCGAAATGGACGCTTCGTCGCCGTGACCGTGCACATTCAGGCGCGCAGCAAGGCCCAGCTCGATGCGATCTATCGCAGCCTGTCGGCCAGCGATCGCGTGCTGATGGCGCTGTGAGCCCAACGGCGCTGTTGCGCGAATCAGGCCTGGTGGCGTTCGAGCCCACCTGGAAACGCATGCAGGCCTTCACCGAGCAACGCGACAGCGATACGCGCGACGAGATCTGGTTTCTCGAGCACGAGCCTGTGTTCACGCTGGGGCTCAATGGTGATCCTGCGCACGTGCTTGAGGCCGGCGACATTCCGGTGGTCAAGACCGATCGCGGCGGCCAGGTGACCTACCATGGGCCGGGGCAGCTGGTGGTCTATCCGCTGCTGGACCTGCGACGGCTGGGGCTTGGCATTCGCAGCCTGGTCACCGCGCTTGAAAACTCTGTGATCGTGATGCTGGCGACCTGGGATATCGAGGCTCGTGCGCGCGCGGATGCGCCGGGCGTGTACGTCGCAGGTGCCAAAGTGGCCAGTATCGGCCTGCGCGTGCGCCGCGGTGCCAGCTACCATGGCGTGGCGATCAACGTGGATCTGGACCTCGCCCCGTTCTCGCGCATCAACCCCTGCGGCTATGAAGCTTTGCCGATGACGCGCATCTGTGATCTGCGAGCGGGTGCGACGGTCGCATCGGTGATGCCGGATTATCGCAAAGCACTGCTGCAGTGCCTGGGCTTGAGTGGCGAGCCGGCGGGGGTGCGGGCCGAGTCCGAGTCCCCTCAGCTGGTCGATGACGGCCACTGACCTTACCCTTCGGCCACCGACGCGGCCAGGACTGCGCTCGTGCGCGGATCCTCACGATTGCGGGATCTTCACAAGGAACAGCTCTACTGCGAATGAAAGCACGATCAGCGCGACCCCCCCGATGAGCAACCAGTGCTCCAGTGGCCGCCATGCGATACGACGCTCCTCCAGAATCCGGATGAGTTCCGCGCCGGGATCGTTGTCTGTGCCCTCGTCATGATGGGTCGATCTGGCAGTGGCTGCCGGTGCGGCAGCGTGCGAATCCGGTGACCCTCGATGAACACTGTCGTCCGGCAATGGCGTCGAGCCGTGAACGAGTGATCTCAAGGCGGCGATGAGCCGCATACTCCGACTGACTCGCCAGCCCGGGTAGACCAGGAGCAAGCTTCCCAGCAGACCCAGCACGCCGGCAAGGATCGACCAGTCGCCGGGACTCATCAAGTAAACCTATTCGCTGCCTGCGAGAAAACTCTGCTGAACTTCATCCGTGTCGGTTCTGCGCAGCTGGATATTGAGACCCAGGTGATAGTCCAGATTCTGACTGCGCAGGTAGTCCTGGTAGCTATCAATGATCCGCGTGATCGTGCTGTACGACGGTCCGCGCGATCCGACACCGTTCTCAATACGACTCAGCTCCGGCTGGTCCATGCCAATGAGCCTGGCGGCCTGGGTCTGGTTAAGCTTCAGGACATCCTCGCGCAGCTCGCGAATCCTGTCACCCAGATCGATGATCTGCGCGCGCAGGTGACGACCTTTGTCGAATTCCTCCACATCGGCAAGTTCACGCGCGAGCGCATCTTCCGCAACATTACGCATCTTCCACTCTGCGCGTTTTCCAATGACTGCTGTCATGCTTCAACTCCTCGAACGCGCAACTCTTTCACAGTCGCTGCGCTGCTGCGGTGTCTTTGTCGCACCCACTTTCACCACTGTGATCGGCGGCGGAGTGATTCTAAAATAAATTGTCATGTCTCCCAGATCCCACCAGCGGATGTCACGATCAGGGTCGGTAAGTTTCGGCAGAGCGGCGGCTCGTCGCGGTGTCAACTGCCTGGCAAACTGGTACAGCTGACCAGCCCTGCTCCCGGCACCGAGCCGTCTGGAGCGCGCATAGCGCTTGAGTTCCTCGGCGGCCTCCTTGTTCCAGATCGTCATCGGCCGGCGTCCGTACTATATCAAAAACCCCATGATATAGGCAAATACCCATAGGGGCCGTTGCGCATGTGCATGGGTGATCGTCCTGCGTGGTGAACGCATGGTATCTCACCTATCCACGCAAAGGCCTCGTTGCTGGCATCGATTGGGGCGCTGGGCAGCAGCTACGCTCGCGCGATTATGCGTGGCAGTGCGCGGTGTCATTGATCCGACTGCTACAGCCTGCTATGTCTCGTGCTCACGGCTCTGGTGCAGCTGCCGCGACGCCGTTGTTTGGAATGACTTTTTAGACTAAAAACACGCCCTGTCAACCCATCGCGGCGTCGGCTTGCCCCCGTGCCCAGCGATCGGCCGCTGCCAGACGCGCCGGCGTCCCCGCGTCCGACCAGTAGCCTCGGTAATGCTCGCCCGCGAGGCGTGCTGCCGCGATGGCCGGGGCAAACACCTGCGCCAGGGGCCGGATGCCCGGTGCCAGGCCTTCGAACAGCTCGGGACTGAGCAGCGAGATGCCGGAAAATGTAAGGCGCGGCGCAGCGTCGACCACGCACCCGTCACGCAGCGCGTAATCACCGGACCGGTTATGCGCAGGATTTTCGACCAGCACCAGACGCCCCAGCAGATTCAAATCCAGCGGGGCGAGCACCAGCGGGTGATCCGTGACGATATCGCCGTTGACCACCAGAAAGGGCGCAGGGCCAAGCAGCGGCAGGGCCTTGATGATGCCGCCTGCCGTCTCCAGCGCAGTGTCGCCCTCATCACTGTAGTGAAGGAAAAGACCCCAGCGGCTGCCGTCGCCGAGCGCCGAGCGCAGCCGCTGCCCCTGCCACGAGAGGTTGATGATGACCTCTGCTACCCCCACCGCGGCCAGGCGCTCCAGATGCCGTACGATCAGCGGCTGACCACCCACAGGCAGCAGCGGTTTGGGACGTTTTTGCGTGAGCGCGCCCATCCGGCGGCCGCGCCCTGCCGCCAGCAGCATGGCCTTCACTGCGCGCGCAACGCCAGGGCCGGGAGCACACGCCGTTCCACGAACGCCCCGAACTCGGCCAGATCAGGATGCGCGTGCGCCGCCGCGACGACGTAATCGAGCGTGCGCGGAATATCGGCGAGATAGCCCGACTTGCCGTCGCGATGATAAAGACGCGCGAAAATGCCTGCTGCCTTCAGGTGGCGCTGCACCCCCATCAGGTCCAGCCAGCGACTGAATCGATCCGGCGTGCCGACCGGCAGCCCGGCGGCGACCGCGTAGGCGTGGTAGTCGGCGATCCAGCGCGCACGATCCGTCTGCGGCCAGAGCAGGTAGCAATCCTTGAGCAGCGACACCAAGTCGTAGGTAATGGGCCCTTCGACTGCGTCCTGGAAGTCCAGCACGCCGGGATTGCGCTCATCGCACACCATCAGGTTGCGCGAATGGTAATCGCGATGCACGAACACTCGCGGCTGTTCCAGCGCATTCGAACACAGCAGTGCAGCGGTCGCCTCGAGCAGCGCGTTCTCGATGGGCGTGAGCGCCAACCCCAGGTGCGTGCCGCACAGCCAGTCGGTGAACAGCGCAATCTCTCGGCGCAGAAGCGCCTCATCGTAGGGGGGCAGAGCATCCTGAAAGGCGCGGCCTGCCGTCTGCATCGGCACCAGAGTGGCTATTGCATCGCGATAGAGTGCATCGGCCCGGTCGGGCCGGGCGCGCAGCGCAGAAAAATAGGACAGATCGCCCAGATCTTCGAGCAGCAGGAAGCCTGCATCCAGGTCGTGGTCGTAGACAGTCGGCACATGGACCCCGCACTTCGCCAGCCAACCGGCCACACGCAGGAAGGCCTCGGACGGCTCGAGCTCGGGCGGAGCATCCATGAGCACGAGGCTTTCCCCCTGCCGATGCACGCGGAAGTAGCGACGGAAGCTTGCGTCGGCGGAAGCCGGCGCCAGCCCGAGCACGGGATCGGTAAGCACCTGATCAAGCCAGCGCCGGGCTGCCTCAACGCGAGGATCAATGTGTTCCGGGGCTGCGTTGAAGGTACCCATCAGTTGTGCCATTGTAGCCACCCTTTCGCGCGCGTACGTCAAAATCACGGTGATACCGATCCTGCCAGCCGGGCGTGCCCTTGCCCTGTCCATGTGCCTCGCGATGGCGGCAGCGACGACGACGCAGGCGCAGACTGCCGGGCCCGTGTGCCTGGCGCCGGTCGACCCGGAGATGGATCGGCTTCTGGATGAACAGCTCGCGGGCGACGACGGGCTGTCAATCAGCGCTGATGACGCCGATCTGAGCCGCGAGGGCGTATCCACGCTGTCCGGGGATGTGCAGATCCGTGGGCGCGGTCGCATGCTGCGTGCCGAATCCGCCGAGTTCGAGGCAGCAACGCAGCGGCTTCGCGTAACCGGCGGCGTGGAGTACCAGGACGGCAACCTGATCGTTCGCAGTGAGGATGCCGGGTATGATGGCACTGAGCAGCGCGTGGACTTTCGCGACGCCTCCTTCAACCTGCCGCGCCGGCCCGCGCGCGGCGGTGCATCAACGCTGGAAGTGGGCGCCGACCGCACGGTGCGGCTCAGCGACGTGCTCTACACCACCTGCCCGGAGGGCAACGAGGACTGGCAGCTGCGTGCCGGAGAGATCCGTCTGGATGCGGACTCGGGGTTCGGCACGGGACGCAACGTACGCGTGGACTTCCTGGGGGTACCGATCCTCTACACGCCGTGGATCTCGTTTCCGATCACCGATGCACGCAAATCCGGCTTCCTGTTTCCGCAGTTGCGCCGGTCGGATCGCACCGGCGAAGACATCAGCGTTCCGTATTACCTGAATCTCGCGCCCAACTATGACCTGACGCTGGTCGGCCGGGCAATGACCCGTCGGGGCGTCATGCTCGGCAGTGACTTCCGCTACCTGACGCGCGGTTCTGAAGGAGTCGCAGAACTGGATTTCCTTCCCAGCGACCGGCTGACGCGCACTGATCGCACCTACGCAAGCCTGTTTCATCGCAGCTGGTTCGGCGATCGCTGGCGCGCCACCTTCGATGGCAAGGACGTCAGCGACAACGAGTATTTCGAGGACCTCGGCGGTGGCGTCTCCATCACCAGCCAGACGCACCTGGACCGGCGTCTCGAACTCGAATACGCCGGTCGCGATGTGCGGTTTCTCGCCCGCCTGCAGGCCTACCAGACCATCGACGACGAGATTCTCGAAGTCGACAAGCCCTACCGTCGCGTGCCACAGATGCTGCTCGAAGGCCTGTGGCCTGATCGCTGGCTGGGCATGGACCTCGCCATCACCGGCGAGCTGGTGAACTTCGATCGCAGCGTCGGCACCACTGGCTGGCGCATGGACCTGCAGCCAGAGATCAGCCGCCGCTTTGGTCCACCCGGACTATACCTGCGCCCGGCAGTTGCCTTGCAGCACACCCGCTATGCGCTCGACGACGCAGCACCCGGGCAATCTCGCAGCCCTGTGCGCACGCTGCCGGTCAGCAGTATCGACTTCGGCGCGCTGTTCGAACGCGATGCGGGCGGCAACGGCCGCTGGCTGCAAACCCTGGAGCCGCGGCTGCAATACGTGCACGTGCCCTTCCGCGAACAGAACCAGCTGCCGATCTTCGACACCATCCTGCCGGATTTCAATCTCGTCCAGCTGTTTCGGACCAATCGCTACCTCGGGGTGGACCGCGTGGGCGACACCGACCAGGTCAACCTGGGGGTCACCACCCGGGTGGTCGACGAAACCACCGGCCGGGAGCGCCTGCGCCTGACGGTCGGCCAGACCCGCTACCTCAGCGATCAGGCGATCGCCCTGCCGGGGACGTCAGCACCGACCGCCAACAGCGCCGAATACGTAGGCGAGCTGGGGCTTGCGCTGGCCGATCGCTGGCGTCTCGACCTGGGCCACCAGTGGAGCAGCGAGCTTTCAGCCACCCGGCAATCCGAGGCACGGCTGCAGTACCGCCCCGACGAGGCCCGGGTGGTGAATCTGTCCTACCGGTTCCGCCGCGGAGCGCTCGAGCAGGGCGATGTGTCGTTCTCGTGGCCCGCGGGCGAGCGGTGGAATCTAGTGGGCAGGTACAATTACTCCCTGAGAGAGAGCACGACACTGGATCGCTTCGCGGGGGTGGAGTACCGTGCGTGCTGTTTCGCGCTGCGTCTGGTTGTCAGGCGCTACATCAGTCGACGTACCGGCGAATCGGACACAGCCATCGCGCTGCAGATTGAACTCAACGGGCTTGCCAGTGTCGGAGATTCCGCTGAAGATTTTCTCGAAAGAGGCATTGTAGGTTATGGCAGGGAAAGGTTCTGAGCGTGTCCTGACGGGACTTGTCCTCGTCGCCGCACTGGTGTTTGCACCGCTGCAGGCCAGCCAGGCGCAGACACGCGAGCTCTCGGCCACCGGCGAGTTGATCGACGGCGTGGCGGCCGTCGTCAACGAGGGCGTCGTGCTCAAAAGCGAGCTGCGCGAACAGATGCAGATGATCGTGGAGCGTCTGCGCGAACAGCAGACACAACTTCCGCCAATGCCCGTGCTCGAGCGCCAGATCCTCGAGCGCCTGGTGGTGCAGCGTATCCAGCTGCAGCGCGCCGAACGCCTGGGCATTGTCGTACCTGATGAGATGCTCAATCGCGCGCTGGCTGAAATCGCCGGGCGCAACGGCCTGACGCTGGAGCAGTTTCCCCAGGTGCTGGCAGCCGAAGGGATCGACTATGTCGCCTACCGGCAGGACTTCCGGGAACAGATGATTCTCGAGCAGCTGCGTTCGCGCGACGTCATGAATCGCATCAACGTCTCCGAGCGTGAAGTCGAACAGCACCTGGCCCGCCAGCAGGGGGCGGCGCTGGATGACCTCGACTACGACGTCTCGCATATCCTGATCAACGTCTCCACGTCGGCCACGCCCGACCAGCTCGCCCAGGCCCAGCAGCGGATTGGCGAGATCATGGCCCGGATCGACGAGGGAGAGGACTTCGCGCAGCTGGCCGTCACCTTCTCCGAGGCGCAGACCGCGCTGGACGGCGGCGCGCTGGGCTGGCGCAAGGGCAGTCAGCTGCCGACCATCTTTGCCGAAGTCGTCGGCGGACTGGAGGCTGGAGACATCGCCGAGCCCTTCCGCAGCGGCAGCGGCTTTCATATCGTGCGGGTCAACGATGTCCGCGGCAGTGAGCGGGTGGTCGTGGATCAGGTGAGGGCCCGACATATCCTGCTTGCGCCCACGGAAATCATGGACGACGAGGCGGTCCGCCAGCGCCTGCTGAGCGTGCGCAACCAGATTCTCGGGGGCGATGACTTCGGCGCTATCGCGCGTGCGATCTCCGAGGACATCGGTTCTGGAGCGGAAGGCGGTTCGCTGGGCTGGGCGGAAGCGGGCGACTATGTTCCCGAGTTCTCGCGCAGGGTGTCAGAGCTTCCCATTGGCGAGCTCAGTGAGCCGTTTCGTACGCCCTTTGGCTGGCATATCGTCGAGGTCATGGAGCGGCGCACCTACGATACGACCGAGGACCTGCAGCGCCGTGATGCCGTGATGGCCGTGCGCCAGCGCAAGTTCGAGGAAGAGGTCGAGCTGTGGATCCAGCGCCTGCGCGACGAGGCCTTCGTCGAATACCGCATCTGATCAGCCGGCGCGGCCGGATATGAGTCCGCCGCGGCTGGTGCTGACCAGCGGAGAGCCCGCCGGTATCGGCCCCGAACTGTGCCTGCAGGTGGCAGCCCGCCGGCTCGCCGCGCGTCTGGTCGTCTGCGCCGATCCTGAGCTTCTGACCGC
>JBGTIC010000269.1:0-1964 GCA_041745895.1 Gammaproteobacteria bacterium | reverse complement strand
CCGCCGCCGATCTCGGTGCCCGCCCTGGCGCTGATCTCCAGCGTCGGTGCTTTCGGTACCCACCTGCTGCTGCCGGCCCTGCCTGCCATCCGTGACGAGTTCGCGGTAAGCAGTGCCCAGGTCCAGCTGGTCGTCAGTGTGTCATTGCTGGCGCTCGCGCTGGGTGCGCTGATCAACGGACCGCTTTCCGATCGCTTCGGGCGCCGCCCGGTCGCACTGGCCGGACTTGCGTTTTTCGTCAGCGGCAGCCTGATCGCCTGGTGGGGCGCGGAGCTTTCCACTGTGCTGGTGGGGCGCGTCGTCCAGGCGCTGGGCGGCGGGGCGGCGATCACTGTGGTGCGGGCGGTCATTCGCGACATCTATGATCGCGACTCGGCGGCCTCCGCGTTCGGATACGTTGCCTCTTTCGTACTCATCGTACCGATGCTGGTGCCGTTGCTGGGCGGTGCGTTGTCGGAGACCTTCGGGTGGCGCAGCAATTTCCTGGCGGCAATTGTCGTGGGCGTGAGTATCGCTGCCTTCATCGCGTTGCGGCTTCCCGAGACGCGGCGAGCGTCTACCGACAGCGACGCACCGCTGCTGCTTGAAATGCTGTCTTTGTTGCGGCGGCGGGTTTTTCTGGGCTACGCGCTGAACTACAGTTTCTCGATGGCGGCGCTGCAGGCATTCGTCTCCGGTGCACCGTTGCTGCTCGTGGGCAGCCTGGGCCTTTCAGCGACAGCCTACGGTGGTTGGTACATGCTCACAGCCGGGGCCTCGCTGTGCGGGTTCTACCTTGCCGGACGGCTGTCGCGCCAGGTGGGCATCCGGCGCATGATCCGGGTCGGTCTGATCGCCTCGCTCGTTGCAACCCTCACTTTGTTGTGGGTGCAGGGGGTGTTGGGCCTCTTCTCGCCACTGGCGCTGATGGTGCCGGCGATGGGGCATACCTTCGCCAACGCCCTGATGGCACCGAGCAGTACCTCGGGCGCCATCAGCGAGCGCCCGGAGCTTGCCGGTTCGGCAGCCGGCGTGCTGGGTTTCATGCAGTTCCTGTGCTCGGCGGCGGCCGTGCAGCTGACCGGCATGCTGCACGATGTCACAGACATGGCAGTCGCCCTGGTCATGGCCGGCGCCTCGATGGCCGCAGCCGCCTCCTATCTGCTGCTGGTGGTGCGGCGGGTGCCTGTGCAGCGCAGTCCCTGACAGGCAGAATAGCCCACTGGTTGGCAACGGGCGCAGCACTATGGCTGACATGATCGCCCCGTCGATACTTTCGGCGGACTTCGCACGGCTGGGTGAGGAGGTCGATACCGTGCTGGCCGCAGGTGCCGATATCGTGCACTTCGATGTCATGGACAATCACTACGTGCCGTACCTGACGATCGGCCCACTGGTGTGCGAGGCCTTGCGCAAACACGGTGTGACCGCCCCCATCGACGTACATCTGATGGTAAAGCCCGTGGACCGGATCATCCCCAATTTCGCCCAGGCCGGCGCGAGCTGGATCAGCTTCCACCCCGAGGCCAGTGAGCACATCGATCGCACCCTCGCGCTCATTCGCGAGTCGGGCTGCAAGGCCGGCCTGGTATTCAATCCGGCAACGCCGCTGTGCTGGCTCGATCATGTGATGGACAAGCTGGATCTGATCCTGCTGATGTCCGTGAACCCCGGCTTCGGCGGCCAGAAGTTCATCGATGCCACGCTGCCCAAGCTCACCGAGGTGCGTCGGCGAATCGATGCGAGCGGTCTGCCCATACGCCTCGAGGTCGACGGGGGCGTGAAGACGGAGAACATCCGCCGCATTGCGGAGGCGGGCGCCGACACCTTCGTCGCAGGCTCCGCCATTTTCGGGACCGATGATTATCGTGCGACGATCACGGGGATGCGTGACCAGCTTGCGGCGGCGAGAAGGTGAGTGCGGCATGCGCGGGCGTACTCTTTGATCTGGACGGCACGCTCGCCGACACGGCGCCGGCGATCAC
>JBGTIC010000268.1:0-2729 GCA_041745895.1 Gammaproteobacteria bacterium | reverse complement strand
GGTTCGCCGATACACGGGAAATTGCGGGGAATGGTCTGGTCGATGGCCCGGGAGCATTGACTACGGAGTTTACCCCAAAGTCTGTCGCTTTCAGAGACAGCGTCGATGGTTTCGCCTTGGATCGGGCACCGTGTGGTGCCCCGAACATACGTGATCGCCAGCGCCCGATACGATCAATTGCCTGATCGGAACGGCCCCGGGAACCGCATGGCGCGCACCGATTGCATCCATTCTTCGGGAGAGCGTACGTGTCCGGTCAAACCTTTGGGACGACTGAAGTATTCAAGCCGCCGCCGAGGCCCCAGGGTCGAACGGGGAACGCACGAAAAGCCGGGCTCCTGTCGGCGAGGTTTCGCGCGTTTATCGATGAGGACGATTTCCCGTGCATCGGCGCGAAGGCGGCGCTGTCTCGCGGTGCGCTGTGCACCGCGGAGTTCAGCATGCTCGGTGACACGACGAGTGATCGGTGCCTGCTGGGCGCATTGACGGAGTTTGCGACAATGCTCGACGCCGGTGATTATCCGGACTCGACCGTGCACTCGTTCGCGGCCCTGTTCCACGCCCCGTTCGGGACCGACGAAATTCGCTTTGAGCAGTTGCTCTGGCATCAGCTGTGGCGATTGCATCGGCTGGACGTGAAACGCGGATCGCCTCAGGCGCTGGACGTCAGCAGCGATACCCGCAGTGCCAAATTCTCGCTGAGCATTGCCGCCCACCCGTTTTTTGTCATCGGTTTACACCCGGGCGCCTCCAGGACCGCGCGCCGCTTCAGGCATCCGGCGCTGGTGTTCAACTCGCACCGGCAGTTCGAGCAGTTGCGCGCCGACGGGCGCTACCCCAAGATGCAGAAGGTGATTCGCGAACGGGATCGGGCGCTGCAAGGGTCGGTCAATCCCACCCTGGCGGACTTCGGCGCGGCGTCAGCAGCCCGCCAGTACAGTGGTCGAGCGGTGGAGGACGACTGGCGATGTCCCTATGACTTCTCCTGAACGCATTGCGCCTTGCTCAGCGCGGGCGCTGGAACTCGACACAGGCGACACGCTGATCGTGATCGATCCCGAGGGGGAGCAGGTAAGCGACATGGTCGCCTTCGCGCGCGAGGATCTGCGCGAGTATCTGTCCTCAGGACGTTCAATCGACTACGCTTCCCGGCTCTGGCTGAGCACCGGGGACCTGCTCTACTCGAATCGCAGTCGGCCGATGTTCACGATCGTGGAAGATACCTGCGGGCGGCATGACTTCCTTCTGACGCCTTGCTCCAAGGAGATGTTCACCATCATCTACGGCGAGACGCAGCCGCGTCCCGGCTGCGAGGGCAACTTGGTGGACGCGCTGGCGCCGTGGCGAATAGACGTCGACCGGATTCCAATTGCCTTCAATATCTTCATGCATGTCGCGGTAAATGGCGAAACAGGGCAGATCGAAGTCCGCCCGCCCCGCAGCCGGGCAGGCGACTACGTTCGCCTTCGCGCCGAGATGCCGATGGTGGTAGCGCTTACGGCCTGCTCTGCAGGGCAATCCAATAACTTCCGTTTCAAACCGATCGACTATCGGATCCAGCGCTCAGCAGCCTGATCCAACCGCAAAGGAGCCATCCATCATGGCCGTTACCGCCACAGACCCGATCAAGATTATTTTTGCCATCCTTCTGCCACCTCTTGGTGTATTTCTGGAGGTGGGGCTGAAAGGACACTTCTGGTTGAACATCCTGCTCACCCTGCTGGGCTTCATCCCGGGAGTCATCCATGCGATCTATGTGATCCTGAAGCACTAGACGCCGGTCTTCATCGGCCGCGTTGGACCTGTCGGTGCCGTAAGCGCTCCGTTCACGAAACACCGCCGCAAAAAAAAAGCACGACTTCCTGCTGCCAGAAAGCCGTGCTCTCGACTAACGACGCGCCGTAACGCGTCTAAACCTCACCGCGCAGTTTGCCGGCCCTCGCCGGTTTTTTCATGCTGGCGCTCATCGTCGGCGCGACCTGGCGCCTGACGTTCCTTCTGCGGCCTTTTCCCATCGGTGTTATCGGGATAGGCCTTGCCCTTGTCCTGGCTTTTCCTGTCTCGTTCCGAGTTCATCGTATTCGCTCCTGTGGCCAATCGACTAGGGTGGTGAAGCAATCAACGCTTCTTTTTCAGTTACGCGGGGTGGTGTCACTCGGATCACGACGACTGGTGTCATCGCGGTCGCGTGTGCCCGTGGTGTCCCGGCTCGTACCGGTCGTGTCACGAGTTGTACCTGACGTGTCCCGACTTGAACCGGTGGACCCCGGGGTTGTGCCCGTGGAGCCCGGCGTGGTGCGGGTGGCGCCCGGCGCGGTTCCGCTGGCGTCACGGCGTGTACCGGTAGCACCCTGACTGCCCGAACCCGTGGCATCCCGGTCATATTCCGGGGCGCTCTCAAGCGAGGCCTGCGTCATGCTGGTGGTGAAACGGCTGTCGCCGTCCTGATCGCGCGTGTGCTGGATCGCGTCCCAGGGAATGGCAACTTCTCTCTGGCCCATGCCGAGCAGCCCACCAACTCCCACGATCACGGCGAGAATCTGGCCATCCTCATCTACGACCAGATCCTGAACGGTGCCGATACTCTGGTCACCCACCTGTGCATTGAGGTCCTTGCCCATCAGCCAATCCGCATGGAAGGCATTCGCGGGCGTACGCGTCAGCGGTGATTTTCCACCGGCCTGATAGTCCTTGCTACCGGCTGTCTGGTGTTGTTTGTCACCGGCGGT
>JBGTIC010000267.1:0-2632 GCA_041745895.1 Gammaproteobacteria bacterium | reverse complement strand
CGCCGCGCGCGGCGTGGCGGCCATCCGCAGCGAACTGCGCGCCACCACCATCACGCGCGATTATCTCGACCAGATCCTCAGCGGCATGAACGAAGCGCTCATCGTCGTGGATCGCGACGGACTCATCCTGCGCGTCAATCCGGCCGCCTGCCAGATGGCCGGGCGCAGCGAGACCGATCTGGTCGGCCAGCCGCTGTCGATCCTGCTGGGCGAGGCGCGTGCCGGCGAGCTGCTCGGAGCGGGTCATGACACGCGACCGCGTGATGCAAAGCTTCTGCGCGCCGACGGGGAGCACGTACCGGTGTCGCTGACCTGTTCGACGGTGGACGTGCCGGACGCGGAGCTCTCGGGTCATGTCATCGTCGCGCAGGATGTCAGCGAGCGCAGGCGCGCGGATCAGCGCATCCGCTACCTGGCGCGCATCGACAGCCTGACCAAGGTGCCCAACAGAATGCAGTTCCAGCACCTGCTGCAGCGCGGCATCGCACGCGCGCGCAGACGCGGGCGTTATCTGGCGCTGATGTACATCGATGTCGATCGCTTCAAGGACATCAACGACACCTACGGCCACCTGGCCGGCGATATCAGCCTCGAGCAGTTCAGTGAGCGCCTGCTCGGCTGTTTGCCGGAAAGCGCCATTGTGGGCCGCCTCGCCGGTGACGAGTTTGCGGTAGTGCTCGACGATTTCCCATCCCTCGACGAGATGATGGGCGCGCTGGAACAGCAAGCCAATACGGTGCTCGAAGCACTGACACAACCGCTGGAGGTGCTCGGACACGAGATCTACCTGACCGCGAGTATTGGTCTCGCGCGCTACCCCCTAGACGCCAGCGATGTCATCGATCTGATTCGCAATGCCGATGCCGCCCTGTATGTCGCCAAGAAGACCGGCGGCAACCATTTCGCTTTCTACAGCCCGGAGATGAACGACAAGGCGGTCGAACGGCTCATGCTCAAGAGCAAGCTGCGACGGGCGCTGGAGAATGACGAACTCACGCTGCGCTACCAGCCCAAGTACAGCCTGGCGACCGGCAAGGTCATGGGCGCCGAGGCGCTGGTGCGCTGGGACATGCCCGAACGCGGCATGATTCCCCCTGGCGACTTCGTGCCGCTGGCCGAAGAGACCAACCTGATCCTGGAACTCGGCAACTGGGTGCTGCACCGGGTTTGCGAAGACTATCGCCGCTGGCAACGCACGCTCGCCTCCCCCGGCCGGGTGTCGGTCAACCTTTCGCTGAAGCAGCTGCGACAGCGGCATTTCCTGCGCCAGGTCGGCGATGTGTTCCGCACCCACGGTGTGTCGCCAACCTGCCTGGAGCTCGAGATCACGGAGACTACGCTGATGGAAGACACCGAGCGCACGATCAAGCTCCTCAATGCACTCTACGGCATGGGCCTGCACCTGGCGATCGACGACTTCGGCACCGGTTACTCCTCACTGAGCGCGCTGCAGCAGTTTCCGATCAGCACGCTGAAAATCGACCGCAGCTTCGTGCAGCACGCGGCCACCGATCACGATGACGCGACCATCGTCTCGACGATCATCCAGATGGGCCACAATCTGGGCATCGAGGTCGTCGCCGAGGGCGTGGAGACCCAGGCGCAGCTTGAATTTCTGCGCACCGAGCGGTGCGACTATGCCCAGGGCATGCTGTTCGGCGAGCCGTTCGAGGCCGATGAGTATGCCGCCCTGCTGCTGCGCCAGCTCGAGGGTACCGACGTTCACAGGACGCTGTTCGCGTGAGCGCGCGCAGCCGACGATGGTCGCGAATCTTCGCGGCCCTGGCCGGCGTGGTCGTGCTGCTATGTGCAGGACTGGTCGCGTGGGGATGGTACGAACTGCGCGCCAGTCTGCCGCAGCTCGACGGTCAACAGGCGCTGCGCGGCCTGCACGCACCCGTATCGATTTCGCGTGATGCGCTGGGCGTGGTCACCGTGGAAGCCCGCAATCGCGCCGACCAGGCCCGGGCACTGGGCTGGGTGCATGCCCAGGAGCGTTTTTTCCAGATGGATCTGCTGCGCCGCAGCGCCGCCGGGGAGCTGGCCGGGCTGTTCGGTGCCACCGCCCTGCCGGTCGACCGGCGCGTACGCGTGCACCAGATGCGCCAGCGAGTCGGTACCGCATTGGCTAGCTGGGATGACGAGGCGCGTACGCTGCTGGAAGCCTATACACAGGGCGTCAACGCAGGACTTGCGGACCTTGGCAGCGTGCCGTTCGAGTATCGGCTTGCACGCGGGAAGCCTGCGCCTTGGTGCGCCGAAGACAGCCTGCTGGTGGTGGCGGCAATGTATTTCACGCTGCAGGACAGCGATGCGCAGCGCAAGCAGCGCCGTACGCTGATGCAGCAGACCCTGCCCGAGCCACTGGTCGCCTGGCTGATGCCTTCGGGTTCGCGCTGGGATGCACCGATCACCGATGCGCGTTTTGCCGACCCGGTGATGCCCTCTGCGGAGGCGTTCGATCTGCGCGCGCTGGACATTCAGTTGCTCGGTGACGGCGTGAGCGCCCCCGCACACGCACCGCCACCGATGGGCGGCTCGAACAACTGGGCTGTTGCGGCCAGGCACACGCGGGACGGTCACGCGCTGCTGGCCAATGACATGCACCTGGGCCTGCAGGTCCCCGGCCAGC
>JBGTIC010000266.1:0-4288 GCA_041745895.1 Gammaproteobacteria bacterium | reverse complement strand
CAGCGAGCTGCTTACCGAACCGCAGCTGGCGATCGTCGGCAGCCGCAACCCCAGCCATGACGGACGGGAGACGGCCCGAGCCTTTGCGGCACACCTGGCGCAGGCAGGACTGGTGATCACCAGCGGACTGGCCAGCGGCATCGACGCCGCGGCTCACGAGGGTGCACTGGCTGCCAGCGGCGATACCGTGGCGGTCCTGGGCTGCGGTGCCGACGAGGTGTATCCACGCGGCAACCGGGCACTGGCGGCAGGTATTGCCCTTCGCGGGCTGCTGGTCTCGGAGTACCCGCCGGGCACGCCGCCCCTGCGTCACCACTTCCCGGCGCGCAATCGCATCATCAGCGCGCTGTCACTTGGGGTGCTGGTGGTGGAGGCGGCCGCGCGCAGCGGTTCGCTGATCACCGCCAGACTGGCCGCCGAGCAGGGCCGCGAGGTCTTCGCCATTCCCGGGTCGATACACAACCCGATGGCGCGAGGTTGTCATCGGCTGATCCGCGAGGGCGCCAAGCTCGTCGAGACCAGCGACGATGTGCTCGGCGAGTTGTCCAATCAGCTCGGTGCCATGCTTCGCACGAAGGCCTCGGAGGTTCTGGCAGCGACCCACGACGAGCTCAGCCCGGCACCCTCAGCGCTCGATCCGGATTACGCCAAGTTGTTGTCTTCAATGGAATTTGCGCCAGTCTCCATCGACCAGTTGACGCAGCGCACCGGATTGACGCCCGAGACGCTTTCCTCCATGCTGCTGATCCTGGATTTACAGGGTGCAGTCGAAATACTGCCCGGAGGGCGCTACGCAACACGTGGAAACGCCCCACGAAAGAGAACCTGATGACAGAAACCGTACTCGACGTCCTGATGTATTTGTTTGAGACCTACGTGGACGCCGATGAAGAGCCGGAGCCCGACCGCGCCGAGCTTCGCATGGAACTCGAGCGTGCCGGTTTCGGCGACCGGGAGATCGACCGGGCGCTGGAGTGGCTCGACGGGCTGAACAGCGACGAACGCCCGCATCCGAGCGCGCCCACCGACTGCGCTCTGCGGATTTTCGATGCCCGGGAGCTCTCCCGGCTCGACGCAAGCTGCCGGGGCTACATTCTTTATCTCGAGCAGGTCGGTATCCTCAGTGGCGGCCAGCGGGAGTTGTTGATTGACAGGTTGCTGGCGCTGGATGCCGTGGACATCGACATCGACCACATCAAGTGGGTGGTGCTGATGGTGCTGTTCAGCCAGCCCGGACAGGAAACCGCGTATGCCAGGATGGAAGATCTGGTGTTCGCCGAGGGACCCGGCGCCATTCATTGAACCAGGCACCGGGCAATAAACTGAAAACCGACGGTGCCGCAGCCCAGCGCTGCGGCTTTTTTTACCTATGAGCAAGAACCTGGTTATCGTCGAATCGCCCGCCAAGGCGAAGACCATCGAGAAGTACCTGGGCGCAGATTTCCAGGTGCTTGCGTCGTACGGTCACGTCCGCGATCTGGTGCCCAAGGGCGGAGCCGTGGACACTGAACATGACTTTGCCATGCGCTACGAAATCATCGAGCGCAATCAGAAGCATGTCGATGCCATCGCGCGGGCGATGAAGAAAAGCGATGCGCTGTATCTGGCCACTGACCCGGATCGCGAGGGCGAGGCCATCTCCTGGCATCTCTACGAGATCCTGCGAGAGCGCAAGCTGGTAACCGACAAGCCGGTGCATCGCGTCGTGTTCTACGAGATCACCCGTCAGGCCGTGCAGACGGCGATTGCGCAGCCGCGCAGCATCTCCACCGAGCGGGTCAATGCGCAGCAGGCCCGTCGCGCGCTGGACTACCTGGTCGGCTTCAACCTCTCGCCGCTGTTGTGGAAGAAAGTGCGCCGCGGCCTGTCCGCCGGTCGCGTGCAAAGCCCGGCCCTGCGCATGATCTGCGAACGCGAAGCCGAGATCGACGCCTTTATTCCGCGCGAATACTGGACGCTGGAAGCCGACGTCGCGAAGGAAGATGCGCCGTTCGTCGCCCGCCTGTGGGAGTTCCAGGGCGAGCGGGTCGAGCAGTTCAGTTTCGGCGATGCGCCAAGCGCTACCGGCGTGCGCGCGGCGCTGCTCAAGGCGGCGGGTGCCAGCACGAACGACAATGCCGAGGCATCAGTACGCGTCCCCGGACGCCTGACCGTGGCCAAGGTCGAGCGCAAGCAGCGGCGGCGAAATCCGGCAGCACCGTTCACGACCTCCACGCTGCAGCAGGAAGCCTCGCGCAAGATCGGCTTCTCGGCCAGTCGCACGATGAGTGTCGCCCAGAGGCTCTACGAGGGCATGGAGACCGACGAGGGCCCGGTCGGCCTGATCACCTACATGCGTACCGACTCGGTCAGTCTCTCCGATGAGGCGGTGGGTCAGGCGCGCGAACTGATCACCGAGCGCTACGGCGCCGACAACCTTCCCGACCAGCCCAGGATCTACAAGACCACGGCGAAGAACGCGCAGGAAGCCCACGAGGCGATCCGACCGACCTCGCTGAAGCGCACGCCCGAATCGTTGCGCGGCAAGCTCAATCCCGATCAGCACAAGCTCTACACGCTGATCTGGAAGCGTACGGTCGCCTCTCAGATGATTCACGCGACCTTCGATACCGTGGCCATCGACATGCTTGCTGGCCCCGATGGCGCGCGCCGCTCCAGCTTTCGCGCCACCGGTTCGGTGCTCAAGCATCCAGGCTTCATTGCCGTCTACCAGGAAGGCACCGACGATGCCGCCAGCGACGACGGCGATCGCATCCTGCCCGACGTCAGCGAAGGTGATGAAATCACGCTCAACGAGGTGCGTGCCGACCAGCACTTCACCGAGCCCCCGCCGCGCTTCTCCGAGGCCTCGCTGGTCAAGGCGCTCGAAGAGTACGGCATCGGACGGCCGTCCACCTACGCCAACATCATCTCCACGCTGCAGCAACGCGAATATGTCGAGATGGATGCGCGCCGCTTCATTCCCACCGACGTGGGCAAGATCGTCAATGGATTTCTGACCAAGCACTTCTCGCAGTACGTGGACTACGAGTTTACGGCACGCATGGAAGACTCGCTGGACGAGATCTTCCGCGGCGAGCGCGAGTGGGTGCCGCTGATGCGCGAGTTCTGGAAGCCCTTCCATGAACTCGTCGAGCACAAGGAGGCCTCGGTCACGCGCGAAGAGGCCGCTCAGTCGCGCGAACTGGGCACCGACCCCAAGAGCGGTCGGCCGGTCAGCGTGCGTATGGGCCGCTATGGTCCCTTCGTGCAGATCGGCACCAAGGATGACGAGGAGAAGCCAAAGTTCGCGGGCCTTCGACCCGGCCAGAAGATGGACCAGGTGGAACTTGCCGAAGCGATGGAGCTCTTCAAGCTGCCGCGCGAGCTTGGCGAGACGCCCGAGGGCGAAGCCGTGCTGGTGAATATCGGGCGATTTGGCCCGTATGTAAAATACGCTGCGAAATATGCCTCGATGCCAAAAGACGATGACCCCTATACCGTCGATCTCGCGCGGGCGCTTGAACTCATTGCGGCGAAGAAGGAAGCTGATGCCAATCGCATCATCCGCGAGTACGACAACGGCATCCAGGTGCTCAACGGCCGCTATGGCCCCTACATTACGGATGGCAAGAAGAACGCCAAGATTCCGAAGGATGTCGAGCCGCGCAGCCTGAGCCTCGCCGATTGCGAGAAGCTGCTGCTCGAGGCGCCGGAACGCGGGCGCGGCCGGCGCGGCGGTGCGGCGAAGAAGACAGCTGCCAAAACGACAACGAAGAAGGCGATCGCAAAGAAGCCGCCGGCAAGCAAGAAGAAAGTGACGAAGAAGAAGAAAAAAGCTGCGGCGAAAAAGACGGCGAAGAAGGTCGCGGGCAAAAAGCCGGCTAAGGCCAGCGCTGCAAAGAAGAAGACCAGCGCCGGCAAGCGTGCATCGAAGAAGGCCGCCGGAGATCGCGACAATAGTGATGAAGTCTTCGTGCGCTGATCGCCGCTGCGCAGGCTGGCTCAAGTGACCAGTGAACACCGATTCCGGGAGGCCAGCCGCGTTCTCGCAGCCGGTGGCGTGATCGCTCATCCCACCGAGGGCGTCTACGGGCTGGCCTGCGATCCTTTCGATCCGGACGCCATCGAACGCGTGCTGACACTCAAGGGCCGGGATATCGGTGCCGGTTTCATCGTGCTTGCCGCGGATGCCGACGCGGTCGCGGGCCTGCTGGGCACGTTGCCCGCAGCGCGCTGGAAAGAGATCTCCGGCCACTGGCCCGGGCCGATCACCTGGGTGTTGCCGGCCGCCGAGTGGGTGCCGGAC
>JBGTIC010000265.1:0-43810 GCA_041745895.1 Gammaproteobacteria bacterium | reverse complement strand
CCTGGCCGGTCGGGTCGATGACGCGGCCGAGCAGCATGTCGCCGACGGGCATCTGACGGGCGCGCGACACCGGGCGAACGCGTGCCTGCGGCGTCAGACCACCGATCTGACCGACCGGCATCAGGAACATCCTGTCTCCAGCGAACCCGACCGCCTCGGCCAGCACAGGATCATGTCCGCGACCCAGAATGCGGCAGCGCCCACCCACCGGCATCTCGCATCCCACCGCCTCCAGCGTCATCCCGACCATTCGCACCAGGCGACCCTCGGCGACCAGGCTCAGATCCTGTGCCATGACGTCCCGCCAGGCACCGATGTGCGCCCGAAGCTGCCGGCGGCGGCGCTGGGTCGCTGCAGCGTCAGGTGCCGGCATGATCGTCGGCGCCTGGCCGGGCCTGCAGATGATCATGCCCGCTGAGGCGCTCGTCACCCAGCAGGCGGGAAGCGATGGCCGCCATGCGCGTCTCCACGCTGGCATCCACCAGCGAGACGTCGGTTTCAACACGCGTGCCGCCTCGGCTGAGCGTGAGATCGTCGTGCAGGCGAATCGTCCGTTCCAAGGTTTCTGCAGGCAGCGCCTCGCGGACCAGGCGAACATCCTCCGGATGCAGGTGGATGTGCACGCGGGCCTCCGACATCGGCAACGCGGCCATGGCCTCACGCACAACGCGTACGATTTCGCCGGGCTCCCGGGACAGCTCACGGCGTACGAACTGGCGCGATACCGCCATCACCAGCTCACCGAGTTGCTCCATCATCGGCTCGTCGAGGACATCCGCCAGCGGATCCAGGCTTGCAAGCAGCGCTTCAAGTCGCTGTGCGGCCTCCTGCATCTGCAGCTGCCCTGCGGCGCGGCCCTCCTCCAGACCTCGACGATAGCCCTCCTCATGGGCCTGGGCTTCAATCTCGCCGATGCGCTCAGCCGTCAGTGGCATCGCCGGCGGCCCGGACTGCGAGGCCCGTGACATGCCGGACATATCCGGGGCAAGCCAGCGGCGCACCGTTGCGCCCTGCGCCGAGGCTGCGCCCGTCATGGTCTGAGAATCAGACGAAGTCATCGCCGCCCTTGCCTCCTACCGAAATCTCACCCTCTTCGGACAGGCGCCTGACGATACCCAGAATCTCCTTCTGTGCTGCCTCAACCTCGGAGACGCGCGTCGGACCGCGCATCTCAAGGTCTTCCTGCAGGCTTTCCGCGGCACGTTTGGACATGTTGCGCACGACAAGCGCCTTGATTTCCGCGGTCGCACCCTTCAGCGAGATTACAAGTTGATCACTGGAGATCTCGCGCAGCAGGCGTTGGATGCTGCGGTCATCTAGGTCCAGCAGGTTCTCAAAAGTAAACATCAGCTCCTGGATACGCCCGCCAAGACCCTCGTCTGAGGCCTTGATGCTGTCGATGATGGCGGCTTCGATCGAGGAATCCATCAGATTGAGAATGTCTGCTGCGCGCTTCAGACCGCCCACAACGCTGGTCTTGGTGGCTGATGTGCCAGAGAACTGACGCTCAAGAATCTGGTCGAGCTCCTGCAGCGCACTGGGATGAATGCTCTCCAGTGAAGCGATGCGCATGATCACGTCACTGCGTACGCGATCAGGGAGAAACCCCAGCACTTCAGCGCCGTGGTCACTGTCCAGATAGGACACGACGATAGCCATGATCTGCGGATGTTCATTGCGGATCATATCCGCCACCGCACGACCATCCATCCACTTCAGCGATTCAAGGCCACTGGAATTGCCGCCGACCAGAATACGGTCGATCAGACTTCGCGCCCGATCCTCGCCCAACGCCTGGGTCAGCACCTTGCGCAGATACTCATCGCTGCCCACACCGATAGGCGTCTGCTCATCCACCACGGAGGTGAACTCTGCCACCACACGCGCAAGCTGCGTACGACTGATCGCCGGCATTGCCGCCATCGCCGTCCCGATGTTCTGAACTTCCTTCGGACCCAGGTGTTTGAGCACCGCCGAGGCGGTATCCTCGCCCAAGGTCATCAGGAAGATCGCGGCGCGATCCACGCCACTGATGGTCGCCTCACCTGCCGATTGCGCTTTACTTGCCATCCTGGTTCATCCATGTACGTACGACCTGGGCCACCAGTCGCGGATCATCGGTGGCCACCTTGCGTACTTTGCTGAGCTCATCTTCGAGCGAACTCCCCGTACCGCTGCGGCCGGAGGCGAGCCCGAACTCACCGGCTGCTTGGCCGAGTTGACCAGCCAGCGCAGCGCTGCCCGGTGGTTGCGGCAGACCGGGCGCGGCACCTGCCATCGCGGTCATTGCCCGACCGGGTGCCGGCGCTGGAAGCTGTGCGAGCTGTCGCAGCGTGGGCCGCAGCACCAGCAGGATCAGCAGCAGCAGACCAAGCACCGCCAGGCCCTGGCGGGCGAGATCACGGATCCAGGGCTCCTCCCACAGAGGACGTGCTTCCAATGCGTCGGGTTCGATCACTTCACGAAACGCGGCATTGACGACATTGATTCGATCACCGCGCGCCTCGTTGAAGCCCACAGCCTCGCCGACCAACGACTGCAGATAGGTCATTTCAGCCGCATCGCGGGGCAGACGCACTCGTTCGCCATCCTCTCCGCGGCCGATACGATCATCGACCACCACGGCCACGGAAATGCGTGACAACGTGGCTGGCGCCTGGCGTATGTGGCTGACCTCGCGGTCGACCTCGAAGTTTCGGGTACTGCGCGAACTGCGCGATGCCGGATCGGTGGCGCGCTGTTCTTCATTCATCAGGCCTTGTGCCGGCATCACCACGGTGGCCGCACCGGGAGGTTGATTGGTCAGCGCACCGGGCACGCCCCCAGGCATCGCGCTGCGGCTCTCCTCCTCGCTGGTCTGCTCGCTGCGCAGCACGATGCGCTCCGGATCGAAGCTCTCGCGGGTACTCTCGATCTGGGTGAAGTCGATTTCTGCAGTCACCTGCACGCGCATGCCATCGCCGCCCACCAGCGGTGCGAGAATGTCTTCGATGCGCTCGCGATAGGCATCCTCGAGGCGACGGGTGTAGTCCAGGTGCTGCGCCGTCAAGCCGCTGGCAGTGGCGCCGGCCAGCTGGCTGAGCAACTGTCCACGCTGGTCGATTACTGTGACGCGTTCGGCTTCGAGCTCAGGGACACTCGAGGCCACAAGATGCACGATGCCCGCGACCTGAGCGTCGTCGAGCGTGCGCCCGGGATGCAGGTGGACGATGACCGATGCGCCCGGCTTGATGCGGTCACGCACAAATACCGACTGACGCGGCAGTGCGAGGTGCACACGGGCCCGCTCGACGCTGTTGAGTGTTGTGACCGAACGTGCGATCTCGCCTTCCAGTGCCCGCTGGTAGCGTGCGGTCTCGACCATCCGGCTGGTGCCGATACCGTTGTCCTGATCGAGCAGCTCGAAGCCCACGCCATCGGCACGCGGCAGGCCTTCGGTGGCCAGGTTCAGACGAGCCTCGGCGACGCGTGTCGCCGGCACCATCAGGGCACCATTGCGTCCATCCAGTCGATGCGGAATGTTCTGGCGGCTGAGTGCCGTCACCGCCTGAGCGATGTCGCGCTCGGCCGCGCCGGATAGCAGCACCTGATAGCCAGGCCGCAGTCCCCACATGACTACCGTAACCGCAAGGGCGAGCACGACAGCCAGACCGAGCACCGTGCCGAACTGGCGCTGTGCCGGCAGCCGACCCAGGCCTGCAAACTGTTTACTGATCGTCCGGGGCAGATTGTCCGCCATTTCAGAATGCTTCCTTGTCAGCGTGAATCAGGGCAGTACAGGCCGATCAGACCTGCATGTTCATGATTTCCTGGTAGGCGGCAACCAGGCGGTTGCGAACCTGTGTCACCGCTTCGAACTGCAGACTGGATTTCTGCATCGCGACCATGACATCGGGCAGGCTGACCTGGGTGTCACCCGCGACGAAGCGGGTTGTAAGCTCGCCGGAGTGCTGTTGGGCCGCATTGACCTGGTCCAGAGACTGCTTGAGCAGGGTTGCGAATTCCGCACCCTGGGCCGCACCGGTCGCCGCAGTCGGCCCCTCACCCGCACGCGCCGAGAGCGCGCGCATCTGCGCCAGTACCTGCTGGATCTGCATGTCACTCATGGCAGTGCCACTCCCATTTCACGAAGCCGCGCCATCTTGTAGCGCAATGTTCTCGGGCTGATGCCAAGACGATCGGCCGCAGGCTTGCGGCGGCCTTCCTCGGCGCGCAACGCCGCGCGAATCAACTCGCCTTCCGAGACACGCAAGGAGGCATCGAGATCGAGTTCGACGCGGTCATTACCGATGCCGCTGACCTGCTGCGTCTCCAACGTATCGAATTGCAGATCCGCAGCCTCTACTTGTCCACCGCTGTGCAGGATCAGGGCTCGCTGCATCACGTTCTCGAGTTCACGCACATTCCCTGGCCACGTGTGACGACGCAGGTAGTCGCAGGCTGCTGTACTGAGCGTCGGCGCCGTACCGTCGGCTGCATGGCGCTTCAGAAGGTGCTCGGCCAGCGCGACGATGTCTCCCGGGCGATCCCTCAAGGCCGGCACCTGCAGGGGAAATACATTCAACCGGTAGTACAGGTCCTCGCGCAGCACTCCTTCGCCGACTGCGTCGCGCAGCAGGCGGTTCGAGGTGGCAATCACGCGTACATTCACATGCCTTGCTGTGGCAGCGCCCAGTCGCTCCACTTCGCGCTCCTGAAGGACACGCAGCAGCTTGGCCTGCAATCCGATCGGCATTTCGGTGACTTCATCGAGCAGCAGCGTGCCGTCAGTGGCCTGTTCAAACTTGCCGGGACGGGCATCGGTAGCGCCAGTGAAGGCACCCTTCTCGTGGCCGAACAGGATTGCCTCGAGCATGGGCTCCGGGATCGCAGCACAGTTGACCGCAATGAATGGCCCGGACTGGCGCCGGGAAACCGCGTGGATGAAGCGCGCGTAGACTTCCTTGCCCACGCCGGACTCGCCGGTGAGCATGACGGTCACGTCCGCGGCCGCGACGCGTTCAGCCAAAGCGAACATCTCGCGGCTGCGTGCGTCCTGCGCGATCGGGAGATCACGATGGCCACGAGGGCTCGCCAGTTTATCGGCTTCGGTCATGCGTCCGAACTCCTGCGGATCGGTCAAGAAGACTGTCGCAGAAGTCAAAGCAAATCCC
Organism: Gammaproteobacteria bacterium; assembly: GCA_041745895.1. GTDB lineage: Bacteria > Pseudomonadota > Gammaproteobacteria > Steroidobacterales > PWYM01 > PWYM01. Next base: position 38,657 of record JBGTIC010000265.1, on the reverse strand, counting down.
GTGCCATTGCACGTTAGTTATTGCTTAAGAGAGAGTTTTTCAGATCTCGCGCCGCGAGCAAGCGAGCGCCGTCAAGGATCTGACGCGTCGTCCGGACAGTGCGCTCAGCTCAGTTCTTCGGCACTGCGATCGATCTGGAACTTGCGCATTTTCTCCACCAGGGTGGTACGGCGCAGCCCGAGCATCTTTGCCGCCTGTGCCACCACCCCCTGGGTTTCCTCAAGGGCCTGGCGGATAAGGCGCATCTCCAGGCCTTCCAGAAGGCTCTTGAGCTCCACTTGGGAGCCGCCATTGCCCAGCGCCGGCAGTTGGAACTCCGTACCGGCGCCACCCAGCAGACCCGCCGGGAGCGTGCCGCCAGTATCACCGCCGATTGCATCCGCCCGCTCCTCCTCGGCCACCAGCGCCTGCAATTTCTCCGGCAGGTCATCGAGTTCTACCGGCTGGTCGGGGGCGAGAATGGCGCAGCGTTCCACCAGATTGGCCAGTTCGCGAACATTGCCCGGCCACTGATGCCTGGCCAGCGCCCGCAGTGCATTGGTGCCAAAATGCGCAGCAGACATGCCGCGTCGCTGCAGCTGGGCATTGAGTTCCGCAATCAGCAGCGGCAGGTCTTCACGTCGCTCCCGCAGGGGCGGCATCACTACCGAGACGACATTGAGCCGGTAGTAGAGATCCTCACGGAAGCTTCCCTGGGCGATCATCAGCTCGAGATCGCGATGGGTTGCAGCAACGATGCGGACATCGGCATCGATGGGCCGGGTGGCACCCAGACGCTCGAAACGGCGTTCCTGAAGCACCCGCAGCAGCTTCACCTGCATATCCAGCGGCATATCCCCGATCTCGTCGAGGAACAGCGTACCCCCGGCGGCGAGTTCGAAACGCCCTTTGCGGCTGGTCACAGCGCCCGTGAACGCCCCCTTCTCGTGACCGAAAAGCTCGCTTTCCAGCAGGTCTGCCGGTATTGCACCGCAATTGATGGCTACGAAGGGACCGCCGCGCCGCGGCGAATGAAAGTGGATGTTTCGGGCGACGACCTCCTTGCCAGTACCGGTCTCGCCGAGCACAAGTACGCTGGCCTCGCTGGGCGCAATACGCGTGATCAAACTGCGCACGGTCTGCACGCCCTGGCTGCGACCCACGAGCGATCGGAACAGTTCGGGCTGCGGGCGTGCCGACTCGATACCGCCATTGGCCTGAATCAGCCGAAGCTCGCGAAGAACGGCCACCAGCTGAGGATAGCGCACAGGTTGCTGAAGCAGGCTGACTACCTGAGGATGATCGCCCAGCCGGACGTCGATCTCTGCAGCGCCATGCTGATGGATGACGATCGGCAGCTTGGGCCAGCGCGAACAAAGCTTGTCCAGCAACTCCGGTACAACGGGCGCGGGCCAGCTGCTCACCAGAATCGCGGCCAGAGGCGCCTGACCTTCCTCGAACGCCTCGGAGTCGCCATCGATCCGAGTGTGCACACTTCGCACATCGAGGAAATCGAACTGTGCGGCAACGGCGCTCGCCGCCTCATCGCACGCCGAGACGATCACGATCGGCGCGTCGCGGGCGCCGCGATCACTAAGCATGCGGAATACGCCGCTGTCGCTGATACCTCCCTGCATCACGCTGCCCCGTCCCTGATAGCTGCCCGACTCTTTGTTGAGCGGATTCACAGTTTCCCTGATGCGCGACAGTACCTTCAATAAGGAAGGCCCGCAACGTCAGAGGTGCAAACCGATGCGAGCGGTGGTTGCCGACGCTTCCTCAGCGGCTGGTCCGACTATGCGCCACGGCGCGTCGGTGACGACGGAACACCAGCTTGTCCAGCCAGTCCCGCGACCCGGCCGATAGGCCTTCCAGGCGCGCACACGCCCGCCAGCCGCCGCGTCGCTCATCTGCGCTGGTCACGCGTCCGTGCAATATGAGCGGCACCGGCCAGGCCGGTAGCGCAAATATTTCGAATTCCAGCAACGCGCCCTGGCGCACAGGGCCGGCGTCATCCCAGCACACTCCCCGAGCGTTGAGTCGCATCGCGTGCGCACGAATGGGCTCGGCCTGGCGCTCTCGCATCAGTTCGGTCAACAGCTCGAGCACCAGATTGAGCTTGCCTTCGATGCGGTGTAGCTCCGCCCGCTCCGCGGCGTCCGCCTGCGTCTGGTCCTGTTCTTCAAGCATTGCGATCGAGCGCAACACGGTCTCGTTGCGCGCGTTGATACGCGCCAGCACGATATCACCTGGCAAGCTCTCCACCTGACGCCAGCGCAATCCCAACTCGTCATCGCAGAATACGCGTTCCCCGAGTACATCGATTTCCGCAGGCGGGAGAATACGGTAGAGCCCGGACATGGATTCACTCATGGCCTAGGACCCTCCTGCGGCGTTCAGATATTGCACAGCACCGCCATGGCCCTGCAACGCAGAAGAAAGCTCCGTGGCCGTGCGGTCGCGTGCAACGGTCAGCGCCACCAGCAAGGCCGCGTGGCGGTCGGCGACTTCGGCCAATCGGGTAGCCAGGGCCGCACCCCTTGCCGCGTCTTTGGCCGCCACGCCGTGTGCGCTGTGCTCCAGGCGCAGCAGACTGTCGTGCAGCTGATCGGCCAGCACCGGCAGGCCGGTCCATGCCTGCGCGTCCACCTCGCGCTGCATCTGCGTCACGAGGCGCTCGGCGCGGGCGACGAGTATCTCTGGCACCGCGTCGTCGTTCGCACCGGGTATCCCGCTTGCTGCTGCCGACATCGTCATGATTCAACCCCTCGACGGTTCGCACGGAAGTATGGCGTCAAAAAGCCGTCACACCGCCAGCGTCACTTAAAGTCTCTAGGGGGAATCTGCAACTAGCGTGCCAGCTAGTGCATCGGTTGGAAAACAAAGTGCCCGGCTGGCTTAACGTGCGCCGACGGCGCTGATGTCCGTGCGCTGCTCAGCGCTCCCGGCGATCACCTGCCCGAGTTCACGCCAGCCGGTCTGCAACTCGCGCAGCAGACTGGCTACTTCATCAAGAATGCCGATGTCACTGCGAAGGTTGGCTTCGAGCAGTCGACGGCCCATGTAGTCGTACAACGCCAGCAGGTTGTCGGCTATTTCGCCGCCAGCGGCTGTGTCCAGACTGACACGAAGCCCCTCGACCAGCCCGATGGCCTTGCCGATGAACTCGCCCTTGCGGGCCGTCTCGCCTGCCTCGATGGCACCGCGAGCGGCTGCAACGCGCGCCACGGCACCGTCAAGCATCATCTGAATCATCTGATGCGGCGAGGCATCACTGACCTGCGCATCCACGCCGATCTGGCGGTACTGATTAATGGCCCGATGACTGCCGTTGTCGTACATGGTGGTTCTCCGCGCTCGTTGACGTTGCGGGGCGCCCCGCCCGATACGATGAATATCGGCAACAACCAGGAAAAACTGAAGGGCAAGAGGCCAGCGGGGACGCGAAAAACGTCAGAACCCCCCGGTTCGGCTACGGCTACAGCCGCAGCGACGAAAGCCCGGCGAGCTGTTGGGTGAGATACGCGCTGGTGTTCTGAGTCTGCGTCACCAGCGCGTCGAGTGCAGTGAACTGCGCACGCAGGCGCGTTTCCACCTGTTCCATACGCCTGTCCAGCGACTCGCGCTGCTGGCCCACCCTGCGCACAGTCGCGTTGAGTGCGCTCGTGCGGCCGTTGATGATGCCATCGCTGCCGGAGAAGGCCCGCATCGCGGTGGACAGGGACTCGCCGAACGCCGATAGCACGGCCTCGACACCCTGCTCGTTGCCAGCCATGGCCTCGGTGAACGCGGCAGTGTCGAGGCGTGCCTTGCCAGTGGCATCGGTGCGCACACCCAGATCGAACAGACTGCCGAAGGGGTTGTCCGCCAGATCGGTACTCACCGCCCCGCTGAGCGCGCTGCCCAGGCGCGACTGCACGGAACGCAGGACCGAGTTGCCCAGCAACGGACCGGCTTCCTGCGTCTCGGCATTGAAGCGGCCCAGCTTGCGCGTCTCGTCGATCAGGGCGTTGTAGGCCTTGATCATGGTCTCGACTCTGCCACGCACAGCGTCACCGTCGGGCTCGATGTCAATGCGGGTCGACCCGGCGTCTGGGCTCACCGCCGTGAGCCGGAAACTCACGCCCGGAATCACGTCTTCGATGTTGTTGCTGGCGCTGCTCAGCGTCAGACCATTGATGCTGAAGCTGGCGTCGTTTGCAGCGGCCGTCTGCGTCATCTGCGCAGACTCCAGGCGCGCATCAAGGCCACCCGCGGCGCTTAGCGTCATCTCGCCGGCCTCACCGGAGCGCGTGGAGGTGAGCAACAAGCGGTATCCCTCACCATCGCGCACCACGGCGGCCTGCACGTGTGCACCGCTGGTGTTGATGGCATCGCGCACATCGCGCAACGAAACGTCGCCGCCAGAGAGATCGATCTCGACGCTCTGATCGCCGACGCTCACGCCCAGAACCCCGCTCGCCAGCGGCGCATCCGCATCGGCGAACAGCTCGGTGGCCAGCGACTGGGCGCTGGCCAGTTCGGTCACACGCAACTGGTAGCTCGCGCGTTCGGCCGCTGCACCCAACGTCACGACAAGCGTTTCAGGCCCCGTGGCGCGCGTACGCAGCGGCGTCTGAGTGTTCTCCAGCGCAGCACCCGCCGTGGCCAGTGCCGAGACGGCGCTGCGCAGGCTGCCAAGTGCTGAGAGTTCCAGCTTCGCCCGGGACTCGCGGCGATTGAGCTGCAGGTCATTGGGCGCACGCTGTCCGCGAACAAGGGCGGAGACCAGCCCCTCAAGGTCGATCCCCGAGCCGATTCCCAGACTGCTGATGCCCGTCATTGCCTGCTCCGATTGATCACGACCACGCCTCAAGCCCGAGCGAATCCAGCGGCGCTCCCTCGGCCAGCATGCTGGCCATGCGCAGGATCTCATCGCCGGGAATCTGCCGGATGACGTCACCGCTGCCCGCTGCGACGACCTCGACGATCGTGCGTCCACTGGATTCATCGACGCGAAATCGCAGGTCCCGCCGATCATCCTGCAGCACATGGTTGAGCACGGCCACCAACTGCTTGGGCGTAGGCGCCATCCGACCCTCGCGCGCTGCGGGGGCCTCTGCAACCGGCACGAAAGCCGGTGTAACCAAAAGCGACGGACCGGCCACCGCTCCAGGGGCAGCCGGACGCGCCAGCTTCATGGACATCGACTCGATATTCACCGCTGCCTACCCTCAGCCGTGGCTCGTCCCCGGCTCATCCAGGCTGATTCGTTCAATACGCATTTCACGTGGGGCGCCTGGCGAGGCCGGCGTCGTGGCGACGTGAAATGCACACTGTCATATCAGTAACGCGGTGCCGGCGGCGACCCGAAGGCCGCCGCCGGTCTCGGTGTTGACTGCGCTTAACGCAGCAGCGCCAGCACGTTCTGCGGAGCCGCATTGGCCTGTGCAAGCATGGCCACGCCCGCCTGCTGCAGCACCTGCGCCCGGGTCAGCGCCGCGGTCTCGGCAGCGAAATCCGTGTCGCGGATACGGCTGCGTGAGGCTGCCAGGTTTTCGCTGTTCGTCTGCAGGTTTGCGATCACGGACTCGAAGCGATTCTGAATGGCACCCATCTGGGCACGTACGCTGTTGATCTCTGTCAGGGCCGCATCGGCAATCCCGATGGCTTGCTGAGCACCGCTGAAGGTCGAGATGTCGATATCGCTGACGAAGGACTCATCGCCAGCAGCCGGTGCGGCGAAGGTGCCCGTCGCATTGGTGGCGGCGAAGGTGATGGCAGTATCACCGGCCTGGAACGAACTGACGCTGATGGCGCCGGTGGCACCGGCTTCAGCAACAACGCCCGACTGGGCGGAGACTGAATTGATCGCCCCGACCAAAGCATCACGCAGCGCAGCCTGCGTAGCGGCGGCATCGGTGGTTACCGTACCACCACCCGACGTGGCGGTGATCGCAGCAACCTCGACGTCGTCAATCTCAACACCATTGACGACGATACCCGTCACCGCGGTCTGGGCAGTAGCGACGGCCACGCTGCCGCTGGCAAACTGGGTCTCGCCGAGCCGGTCGCCACGTGCGTCGGCATCGATCTCCACCGAGATCAGCTGACCGGCGTTGGCGCCGACCTGAAAGGCCGCGCCGCTGAACGAGCCGTCGAGCAGCCTGGTGCCGTTGAACTCGGTCTGCTGGGCGACACGCGTGATTTCCTGGATCAGCTGCTGCGCCTCTGCATTCAGGGCGGCGCGGTCGCTTGCGGAGTTCGTCGCGTTGGAGGCCTGGACCGCCAGCTCGCGGATGCGCTGCAGGTTGTTGCCAACCTCGCCCAGCGCACCTTCGGCTGTCTGCGCCAGCGAAATACCGTCGTTGGCATTGCGCACGGCGACGTTCAGGCCACGAATCTGCGTGGTGAAGCGCTCGGAGATGGCAAGCCCGGCCGCGTCATCCTTGGCACTGTTGATGCGCAGACCTGAGGACAGGCGCTGCAGAGAAACACCCAGCGCACTCTGCGAGGTGCTCAGGTTGCGCTGTGCGTTCAGCGACAGCACGTTGGTATTGATAACCTGTGACATTTCCGTACTCCTGGTACTCGTCAAATTTACATTCAGTTGGCCGCCGCGAGAGGCGGTGTCTCATCCGGCGGCATGAATGTGCCGGTTGCGAGATGCGTATCGGCCCTGACAGAAAGAACTTTAGGCAAGCGCTTCTCATGCATATCAAAAAGGCCCCGCTGCGTGGTACTCACGGCATCGACGCAGTGCGTAGTGTGAACTGATTCACGCAATTGTCTGCGTGCCTCGTATCGGCATCCAGAAGCGCAGATGAAAGTATCGGTAGAATTCTGCGCTGCGCACGCTCGAAGGCGCGAGTAAAGAGTGGCCGCTGCGCTTGATAGATATCGTCGAGGCATGAGAACGCAGGAGTGACCTGCACACGCACCTCATCACTGCCGGCCACGCCGACGACGTCCGGACTGACGGCACGGGCAGAGTCGTTGACACACAGCTCATGCCAGTCAAGGCCATGGGCCAGAAGCTCGCCTCGCACACAGGCATCCGGATCGGCCACGAGGTCTTCGTAGGCCAGCATATTGACACGCCCGGGAAACAGGGCCTGCCAGTGCGCCGCCAAGCACTCGTAGACGAGTATGTACTCGGCAATCAAATCGATATCCCAGGCATACGCATGGGACTGCTCGAAGTACTTGAGATAGATCGCCAGGGCATTGGCAATATGGTCACGCTGACAGATCACCAGCCTCGCAGCCGGGTTGAGCATCATGACCATGCCGGCGTACATGATGTTTCCAGGCGTCGTCACCAGATGCGTGACAACACCTGGGGCCGGCGCCTCTCCCCACGCGCTTTCAAGCATCACGCTCAGTCGCTGCATGCCGATGTCATCCAGGCTGCGCAGCGAGTCGGGGTATGCGGTGAGCAGCCCCTGCCCGCCCTTTCGCAGCACTTCATCGACAATATCACGCTCGCCCAATCCACGGATCGCCGGATGCGCCGCCAGTGCGCCTTCCAGGAGCGTCTTGCCGGCGCGCGGTGGACCCAGCACGAGCGTGAGCCCCCGCGTCGATGGATGCCGCACCGAGCGAGCAACGACGAACTCCGGTTGGAACACCTCGATCATGCGCGCTGCCAGCCGGATGAGTCCACCACTGCGCAGACGCCCGACCTCGTCGCGTTCGAGTTCACACATCAGCCGATTGCCTGCCTGACAGGCCCTGAACGAAGCCTTGGCGTCACCGCTGTCCTGGTAGAGCTTGCACAATGCGAACTGCAGCATTGCCCGCTCGCGCATGGAAACTCCATCGCGTTGCAGCAGCGTGCGAAGTTGCCTGATTTCAGCCCCTGCACTGGGGAAATGGCGGGTGTGGGCGTATCGCAGCCAGAGTTCGGCATCATCGCGCCGCACGGCAAGCAGCGCGCTCAGTAACCCGCTCGCCTCCGTAATGCAGCCAAGCGCGCGCAGAACTAGAGCATACAGTCGCACTGCTCGGTGGCTATCCGGATCCAGCCGCATCGCCTCACGCAGCGCGGCGGCAGCAGCTTCATAACGGCCAAGCTCATAGAAGGTGCTGCCAACGAGTTCAAACACGCCGGCGTCGGCATCCGGAAGACTGAGCATCTGCGCTGCGTACTGCAGCGCCGTGTTGTGCATCCGCAGCTGCAGGGACAACAGCGTCAGAGATGTCAGCGCCCCACGGTTTTGCGGATCCTGCTCGAGCACCTCACTCAAAATCTCGACGGCCTCGAGCTTGCGATCCTCGTCAACGGCCTGCCTGGCCGCGGTGAGCAGGGATCGGACGCGCAGCGCGGCGGGCGCCTCGGCCGGAAGGAGTGTGTGGGTCGCCACCCTCATCGAATGAAGTCGAACAGGCTGAGCCTGCCCAGCTGCACATAGCTCTGCTGGGCGGCCTGCAGAGCGACTTGCTGGAGATTGAATCGGCTGATGGCCTCAGCGTAGTCGAGATCCTGGAGCTGTAACAGTGCAGTCTGCAACTGCAGCTTCTGATCCTCGTTGACCACGCCCTGACTGTCGATCGTGTTGAGCCTCGCGCCCACATCGGTACGCAGCGCCAGCACCCGAGCGAGCGCCTGGTCGATATTCTGCAACCCCGAGGCAATCGACTGATCACGCAGCGTGTTGGCTGCGGCCGAGTTCCGTGGCGTCGCCAATTCAACGGCCAGTGCATCCACGATTGCAAACAGCGACGTCACGCCGGCTGGTTCGATGGCGAAACTGTCACCGGTCTGGGGTGTTCCCGAGAGCACGATTCTGCGCCCGGCGTAGTCGATCGCCTGGTCGGGAACGTAGGCGCCGCTGGCGAGCACCAGCCCGTCGCTGTCGCGAAGCTGCCAATTCTCGGCAGAGGTGAACACGAGCTCCAGTGTGCCGTTGTCGATCAGCAAAGGGTTCAGTACTTCGCCCGCGACCACGCGTCCGGTGCCGGCGTTGCCCGCGTCCGGGGTCACCGTGAAGATACCATTGCCCCGAGGGATGCTCATCCAGGTCTGCCCGCTCTCGCCTACGGCGACGCTCCGATCAGGCGAAAGGGCCACGCGACGCTGCCCGCCATCACCCAGATAGGCGACTGCGCCGCCGGCATCGCGCACGAAAGGCTGACTGCCTGAGCGATAGCCCGCGAACATGTACTCCCCGCTGGCGTCACGAGCGTTGGCACCATCGAGCAGGCCCCCGGCGAGTTGCCTGATCTCAAGGGCAAGTGCTGCACGAGATTCGTTGCTCTGGGTGCCGTTTGCCGCCTGAAGCGTCAGTTCACGGACTCTCTGCAAGGCCTCGCTTATCTGGGTGAGCACCGACTCCTGCTGCTGCAGACGGCTCACGGCAGCGTCGGCGTTGCGGGCATACTGATCGACGGCGGCAATTCGCTCCCCGAGCTTCAGCGACTGGATCGCACCGCTCGGGTCATCAGAGGGCTTGAGAATGCGTTTGCCTGTGGCCAGCTGCTGCTGGGTAGTCGCCAGCGACGCCTGATTGCGCTGGATCGCGCCGATGCCACCGTCAAAGATCTGTGCTGTGGATATTCGCATGGATGACTCTCCCTTTGCCGCGTCGCGCACTCAGCGCTTAGCGTCGGACCGCCGTGAGCAGCGTGTCGAACAACGACCCTGCCACTGCAATGACCTGTGCACTGGCCTGATAGGCCTGCTGAAAACGCAGCAGGTTCGCGGCTTCCTCGTCGAGATTGACGCCCGAAATGTTCTCGCGCTGGGCCCTGGCATCGGCAAGCATGCGTGTCTGCACGTCGGCGTTGATCGAAGCGCGCCGGGACTTCACCCCCACATCGGCCACCAGCTCCGCATAGATCTCGGAGAAGCTCGCGGTGCCCCCGACCAGGGTCCGCTCCCTGGCCAGGCCTGCAAGTGCCTGAGCCCCGCGGTTGTCGCCGACTCCGCCTGCATTGTCGCGCACCTCGAAGCGATCACCCTCAGCGGGCGTACCGCGAATGACCACCCGCCAACCGTTGAGCTCGATCGTCGTATCGCCGGATGGATCCGGCGAAAAACTCGCACCCCCGACGACAAACACCCCACCGGTAAATCCGATATCGATGGGATCGCGCAGACCGGCGCTTGTGGGATCGACGATACTGATCTCGCCCAAACTCGCAGCCCCGGTGTTCTGCACCGCCGGCTCAGCGCGAACGGGAAGTGCTGCTGCAACCGCCCGGGGATCGGTAATCCGCACTTCGAGGTCTGCGGCCACCTGTAAAGGCCTTAGCAGGAAGCTGTCACCACGTTGGGCACCGCTCACGCCCGAGAGATCCAGCGTCAGGCCATCGAAGTCCAGGCTGTCACCGGGCGCCAGTGTCGCCAGGCGCTCGCCATCGGCCAGCCGGCGCAGCACCCAGTCGCTGCCGTCAAAACGCAACTGGTAGTCGCTGGCCGCGAGCTCACCGACGTCGCTGATGGCAAGACCTGGAAGTCCGCTGGCCACGTTACCGAGGTTTGCAAACACGCGGGGCTCGGGTCGCCCGAAGAACGCACCGCCGGCAAGGCCGCGAAGGTCCATGCCAGCGGCGTGCTGCTCGTTGAAACGATCGACCAGCGAGACCGCGATCCGGCCAAGGCCGTTGCTTGCCGGGTCGAACAGAGTGTCGCGAAGGTCCAGCAACGCGCCGAGTTCACCGCCGGTCATGAATTCGGTTGCAATCACCATCGCCGAGCCGTTGCGAAAGCCGATATCGAGTCGACCCGGATCCGCGCCCATCGCCTGGGCGAACAACTGCGTGTGCTCGAAGCCCACGACGAGGGCCTGGCCACGACCGATGTAGACGTTGACGCTGCCATCGGACTGCTCGAGTGTGTTCACCGAGGTCAACGACGACAGCTCGCGTATCAGTTCGTCGCGACGATCCAGCAGGTCATTGGGATCACGTCCGCCGCTGCGTCCCCGCGCCTCTACAATCTCGCGATTGAGCTGCGCGATGCTGGTGGCAAGCTGATTGATCTCGTCCACGGTCCCAGTGATTCGGCCGTTGGCGATGCTGCGCTGATCTTCGATGCGCCCTTCCAGCTGAGCGAACCGATCGGTCAGCGACTGTGCCTGCGAGATCAACTGTTGACGGGCAGCGGTCGACGTCGGATCGGTGGCGACGTCCTCGAGGGCTGCGAAGAACTGACTCAGAGCAGGTGCAAGCCCGGATGTCGGGTCGGCCAATAGATTGTCGAGCTGACCGGCAAACTCGGCATAGGTACGCTCGTAGCCTGCGCCCGAGAGGTTCATGCCGAGCCGGGCCTCGACGAACTGATCGACAACACGGCGCACACCGGTCGTAGCCACACCCGTGCCCAGCGAGCCGATGCCGGTGTTCAGGGGCTGCGAGGTGCCTAGCTGCAGCTGCTGACGGCTGTAGCCATCCGTGCCGACATTGGCAATATTGTGCCCGGTAACCTGCAGAGCGCGCTGATAAGCCAGCAGCGCCGATGTGCCGACACCCAGGATGCCGCCTCCGCTCATCTTTCATCTCCCGCGGCCGCGCGCACGCGCGCGACCAGTGCTGATGGTTCGTTGTCGGCCGAAGGCGTGTGAACTTGATCACGCTGCGGCACCGTCGCGCTCACAATGCTGCGCTGAGCTGTCAGGCGCACCGGCGCCCCCGGCAGTCCCCGCTCGACGATCGCCATGATCTTGGCGGCGTAGTCAGGATCGGTGGCCCAGCCGCCGGCTTGCAGGCCGCGAGCGTAGTCCCGGCTGTTGCTGGCATCACGTGCCGGTGCGTAGCGCGGCCGATGCTCGATGATCTCCACGTAGTCGTCGAAGCTCTCGGCGATGCCCGCGTAGACGCGGAAGGGTTCACGGCGGCGTTCCGGCACCCCGTTGATGAACTCCAGTGTCGACACACTGGCCTGGCGCCCCTGCCAGCCACCCGTGGCTTTGATGCCGAACAGGTTATGCGAAGGTCTACCAGTCGCATCCGTGATCATGTGCTGACCCCAGCCGGTTTCCAGCGCTGCCTGCGCGACCAGCACATCGGGGGGCACACCCAGCCGCTGTGCCGCCCGCCGCGCGTGCGGCCACAGCGCTTCGACGAAGTCCTTCGGCGTCTCGGGTGCAAAGGGCTGTGCTGGGCCGCCGACCGAAGCCACGCCCGGACGTGGTCTGGGCTGTGGATAGCTTGCGACCTCGGGGAGCGCCGATGCGAGGTCGCCTGGGCGCCGGACCGGGCCCGTGGGCGACACCGGCCGGGCACCAGCACTTTCGGGGCCACCCAGCTGTCGCAGGATCGAGTCGGCCAGGCCGATACCACGACCTCGCGACAGTGTCAGCGACATCTGCTGATCGAGCATGTCTTCGTGAAAGCGCATGCGTTCGCGATCCACCAGGCCACCATCGATGACCGAGGAGGCATCGCGCATCTGCTTGAGCATCTGGTTAAGAAACAGCGCCTCGAACTGCTGTGCCACAGCACGGCGGGCCTCGGGCGTATCGCCGGCAGCCTCACGACGCAGCGAGGCCATGCCCTGCAGGTCCGTGAAGGTGAAGGCTGCGTCGATACCGGCGCTCATCGGCGTCAGATCACGATCAGCTCGGCGCGCAGGGCGCCGGCCTGGTGAAGTGCTTCGAGGATCGCGACCAGGTCACCGGGCGCTGCGCCGACATCATTGACCGCGCGTACGATCTCATCGAGGTTGGTGCCAGGCCCGAACGGAAACATGCGCGAGGCGCCCTCGCTGACCTCGATGTCGGTACGGGGCGTAACCACCGTCTGGCCACGCCCGAAGGGCTCAGGCTGGGAGACATCGAAGTTTTCCGTAATCGTCACGGTCAGACTGCCATGGGAGACAGCCGCAGGCAGCACGCGCACACCGCCGCCCATGACGATGGTCCCGGTACGCGCATTGACGATGACCCGGGCCGGTGGCTCGCCGGGCGTCACGGTGAGATTTTCCAGCACCGAGACGAAAGCGACACGCTGGGCCGGATCAAGTGGCGCCCGAACTCGTACCGAAGTGGCATCCACCGGCATCGCCATCACGTCACCCAGCGATTCATTGATGGCATCGGCCAGCCGCCGCGCCGTCGTGAAATCGCCACGGTTGAGATTCAGGACCAAGCTGTCGCCATGACTGAAGCTGCTGGCCACTTCACGTTCGACCGACGCGCCGCCGGGAATGCGCCCGACGCTCGGTACATTAACGGTCACACGAGAGCCATCGCGCCCCCCCGCACCAAAGCCACCCACCACCAGGTTGCCCTGCGCCATTGCATAGACCTGGCCGTCGGCACCCAATAGCGGTGTCATCAACAGACTGCCACCGCGCAGGCTGCTGGCGTTGCCGATGGATGAGGCCGTGATGTCGATGACCTGCCCTGGCTTTGCAAAAGGCGGTAGCTCGGCATGGACCATCACCGCTGCGACATTCTTGACCTGAAGATTGGTGCCCGGCGGAATCGTCACACCCAGCTGACCCAGCATGTTGCGAAGGCTCTGCGAGGTAAACGGCGCCTGGGTGGTCTGATCACCGGTGCCGTCGAGACCCACGACCAGCCCATAGCCAACCAGCTGATTGGAGCGCACGCCCGCAACGCTGGCGAGGTCCTTTACACGTTCGACCGCGTGAGTTGAACCCGGCATGGCAATCCCTGCCAGCACTGTTGCCAGCGCGAAAAGCAGCCAACCTGGCACTGCACAGCGAAAGTGCGATATGAATTTTCCTTCGATCATCGAGTCACTCTCCGCTGGCCTAGAAGGGCCAGGCCGGACTGTTGAAGAAACGTGTCAGCCAGCCCGGCGAGCTGCTGTCGGCCACGGTGCCGGTGCCGCCATAGGCCAGCTGTGCGTCGGCCACCTGCGTGGAGAACACACTGTTGTCGGCACGGATATCCACGGGGCGTACGATGCCACGCAGGCGGATGTATTCCTGACCCTGGTTGATGCGCATCCACTTCTCACCCTGCACGCGCAGGTTGCCGTTGGGCAGCACTTCGGCCACGGTCACTGTTATGGAGCCCTCCAGCAGATTGCTCTGTGCAGCGTCGCCCTGACCGTCGAACGATCGCGAACCGCCGATCTCGGTGTCCAGCAACGGCACACCATCGCGCGTCACCGGGCGTCCGGCGATTGTCGGGTTGAGCAGGCGGACACTGCTCTCTTTGGCTGTGGATGCACCGGCGGACTTGCGCGCATTGGTCCGCTCGGCCAGCAGCACGGTCAGCACATCGCCAACCCTCCGCGCCTTGTAGTCCTCGAACAGACTCTGCGAGGAGGCGGCGTGGAAGATCGCACCCTGATTGTCGCGTGGCGAGACCGCCTCGATAGGCGGCGTTGCCGTGAAGCGCTCGTCGCCGCCCTTGTAGTTCGCCGGTGCACCTGCGCAGGCGGCCAGCCCGAGACTGGCCACCAGCGGCAACAGCCACCGCCCTACGGAGAGCACGCAGGTCCGATCGTCGCCTAGCCGTGGGTCTGATGCGTTCATGGTGATATTGCTCCTGCCGGGGATCGCGGCGTGCATCAGCGCCCGAGATTGTTGTTGGCGAACTGCAGCATCTGGTCGGCTGTGGAGATCGCCTTGGAATTGATCTCGTAGGCACGTTGGGTCTCGATCATGTTCACCAGCTCCTCGACGGTGTTGACGTTCGAGCTCTCCAGCATGCCCTGCATCAGTGTCCCCAGTCCGGTCAGTCCGGGCGTGCCGACCTGCGGTGCACCGCTGGCCGCAGTCTCCACCAGCAGATTGCCGCCGATCGCCTGCAGACCGGCAGGATTGACGAAATCCGCAAGCTGGATCGCACCAATCTCCTCGGGCACCGGGTTGCCGGGCACGGCAGCGGTGATGATGCCGTCCTGGCTGATGCTCACCGACAGCGCGTTGTCAGGAACGACAATGCCGGGCTGCAGTTCGAAGCCGTTGGCAGTGACAACCTGTCCGTCCCGGTTGACCTGCAGCGCGCCATCGCGCGAGTAGGCCAGCGAACCGTCGGGCATCAGGATCTGCAGGAAGCCCCGGCCCTGAACCGCAACATCGAGCGCGTTGTCGGTCTGGATGAGGTTGCCCTGCGTATGGATCTTTTCGGTCGCCACGGTGCGCACACCGGTGCCCAGCATCAGCCCGGACGGAAGCTGGGTGTCCTGCGACGACTGCGCACCTGGCTGACGGATGTTCTGATAGACCAGGTCCTCGAACACCGCGCGGCCTTTCTTGAAGCCGCTGGTGTTGACGTTGGCCAGATTGTTCGAAATGACCGACATGCGCGTCTGCTGCGCATCCAGTCCGGTCTTGGCGATCCACAGTGCCTGGTTCATTTTTTCAATCCTCCGTTGCGATCGTATTGCCGCAGCTCATCAGCCCAGACGCATCAGATCGCTGGAACTGCGATCGTTCTGCTCGGCGGTATTCATCATCTTGACCTGCAGCTCGAAGCTGCGGGCGTGCTGGATCATCTCCACCATCGCGCCAATGACGGTCACATTGCTGCCTTCGAGCATGCCGCCCACAAGGCGCACATCGGCCTCGGGTGGAGGTGCCTGCCCATCGGCCATGCGAATCAGTCCGTCGCCGCCGCGACGTAAAGTCTGCGGCTCGGGATTCACGAGACGAATGCGCTCGACCACCGCAAGCCCTGCCGCATCCTGGCCCAGCGGCCGGATGCTGATCGTGCCATCGCCTGCGATCTCGAGCGTCTCGAAGGGCGGCAAGGCAATCGGACCCCCATTGCCAATCACCGGCAGACCTGTGCCCGTGGTCAGCATGCCGATAGCATCGACCCGCAGATCGCCCGCCCGGGTGTAAGCCTCGCCGCCATCGGGCGCCTGCACGGCAATCCAGCCCTCGCCCTCGATGGCCACATCCAGATCCCGACCCGTCGCCATCAATGCCCCGGGCGTGAAATCGATGCCACGGCCTTCGGTGACCGAGTAGGTGCGCGCACTTGCGTGTCCGGGGCCTGCCAGCGGTGCCTGTGCCGCGCTGGCCAGCGTCGAGCGAAAGCCCGTCGTGGAGGCGTTGGCAAGGTTCTGGCTGGTCACCGATTGCGCCACCTGTGCCTCGCGGGCACCGGTCATCGCAACATAGAGCAGTCTGTCCATGGCTCAAAAGCTTCCGTCAGCGGATATTGATGATGGTCTGTGTGACTGAATCGGCCGTGCTGATCACCTGGGCATTGGCCTGGAAGTTGCGCTGCGCGGTGATCAGATTGACGAGCTGCGCCGCGATATCCACATTCGAGGCTTCCAGCCCACCCGATTGCAGCGTGCCCAGATCGCCATTGCCGGCGACACCGAAGATCGGGTCGCCAGCAGCGAAAGTCTCGACCCAGGCGTTGTCGCCCGCCTGCTGCAGACCCTGCGGATTGGAGAAGTTGGCGACTGCGATCTGGCCGAGCGGAGAGCTCTGGCCATTGGTGTAGCGCGCGAACACCACACCGTTACCGTCGATGTCTATGCCGGTGAGGCGGCCGCTGGCAAAGCCGTCCTGCCGAAGCGCTGCAACGTTATCGCTCGAGCCGAACTGCGTCGCATTCGCCAGATCGAACTCGATATCCAGTGGGGCGGCGCCGTTGGCCGGCGTGAAACCACCGAAGTTCACTGGTGTTGCCGGCACGACCAGCGCGCCATCTGCACCGAACTGCAGTGCCTGTGGTCCGCCGACGGCCTGACCATCGATCGCCAGGTGTGCATCCCAGTTCAGCGCGCCGGTATTGCGGAAAAACAGAGTCGCCACATGCGACTGTCCCAGCGAGTCGTAGACCGTCAGCGAAGTCGAGAACGAGTAGCTGTTCGGATCCGCGGCATCGAACGTCACCGCCGAGAGATCTTCCGGGTTGGAGCGCAGGTTGAACGTGGCCTCCACGCGGCTGGTTGCACGTGGTGAAGACTCTGTCGTCGCCAGTCGCAGGTCGCCCACGTCACCAGTATTGAAGGTGCCTGCCAGCGGATCCTGAACCGGATAGGCCTGCAGGCGCTTGCCGCCACTGTTGACCACGAAGCCATCGCGATCCACCTGGAAAGAGCCATCCCGCGTATAGCTGCGGCCACCGCCATCGGAGAGCACGAAGAAGCCCTTGCCGGACAGCGCCATATCCAGATTGCTGCCGGTGAAATCGATGTTGCCCTGTGAGAACTGCTGCGTGACCGCGGCCAGCCGCGTACCCGTTCCGACCGCCGTTCGACTGACGCCCCCGTAGGCGGTGGCGAAAATATCGGAGAACTCCGCTCGAGACTCCTTGAAACCGGTGGTCCCGGAGTTGGCAATATTGTTGCCGGTGACGCGCAGATCCGCAGAGGCTGCATTGAGTCCGCTCAGTGCTGTACGAAAAGGCATGTGATTACTCCTGAAATCAGTTGGCTATGCCGCGTACGCGGCCGAAATCGACGACACCCAGGCCGGTCACGGTCAGGGACAACGCACCCTGGCGGCCACCGAGGGCCACACTTTCGACGCGGCCCGAAACCAGAGCATCGAGCGCGACTGCGCTGCCCGCCTGGTTACCGGTGGCACGCAGCTCGTAGAAGCCCGGGCTGGCCCGTCCACCATCGGCCAGCTGGCCATCCCAGCTGAAAGGCACCTGTCCGCCGGCGGCGGAATCCACCTGCAGCGAGGTCACCAGACCTCCGGCAAGATCGTAGACGCCGAGCGTGACTGCGTTGACGCCCGCGGGAATTTCCACGGCGCCGGCCAGGCTGCCCTCGGGTGGCAACCAGCCCTCGCGGGCCGGCACCAGCACCTGACGATCCACAAGCCCCGCGGCCTGCAGGGTCTGGTTGCCAGCGATCGTGCCCGACAGGGACTCGAAGGACTTGCGCATGTCCTCGATGCCCGAGACGGTGCCAAACTGCGCGAGCTGACCGAGAAATTCGCCGCTTTCCATCGGCGCGAACGGGTCCTGGTTGCGCAGCTGGGTGATCATCAGCCGCATGAAGTCTTCCTGACCAAGCCGGTCACGCGGCTTGTCCGAGGGCTGGGCGCTCAGGCCGAGCTGGTTGAGTGCATTGCTGTCGATGTTGTTGGTCATCAGCGCTGACCCAGCTGCAGCGTACGCAGCATCAGCTGTTTGACGGTGTTCATCATCTCGACGTTGTTCTGATAATTGCGCGAGGCGGACATCATGTTCGCCATCTCCTCGACCATGTTGACGGCCGGGAAGAACACGTAGCCCTCCTCATTGGCCAACGGATGGCCGGGCATGTATTCCATG
The DNA here is from genome assembly GCA_041745895.1 of Gammaproteobacteria bacterium. Taxonomy (GTDB): domain Bacteria; phylum Pseudomonadota; class Gammaproteobacteria; order Steroidobacterales; family PWYM01; genus PWYM01. The sequence goes on along the minus strand of JBGTIC010000265.1, from coordinate 20,526 downwards.
CGCGGCGGCGCCGAGCTCTCGGCGATACCAGTCACCCGCACGCCGGCGCCGGCGGCAGGACCACCGCCCTGCTGGGCCATCATCGCGGCGAAAACCGGTTGCTTGGCACGATACACACCTTCAGCCGTGGGACTGGCAACCTCGGCATTGGCCATGTTGCTGGCCACCGTGTTGAGACGCACTGACTGGGCGCTTAGCGCCGAGCCGGACATATCGAATACCTTGAACAGACTCATCTTGTTTTCTCCATCACGTCGGCACGTGATCGCTATTCACCGCGCAACGCCTTGCGCAGGCCTTCCACCCGGGCGCCCAGGAAATCCAGGCTCGCCTGATACCGCACGGCCGCCTCACCGAAGGCCGCCTGCTCCATCTGCATATCGACGGTATTGCCATCCAGTGAGGGATGATTTGGCACGCGGTACATGGACTCAGGCGTGGCGCCTGCCTGTGCGGTGGAAATGTGTCCACGCTGGGTCGCACGCAGTCGACCGGCATCACCTTCATTCACAGCGGCCTGCAGCGCACTGCGGAAATCGATGTCACGTGCCTTGAAGCCCGGGGTGTCCGCGTTGGCCATGTTGCCGGCCAGCGCTTCCAGGCGCTTGGCACTGACGGCCAGCGCCTGGGGATGTATGCCCAGCGCTGCATCGATCATCTTGTTCATGCCGCCTTCCTGTTCGATCTGACGCAGGAAGCTTTGCAAGGGTCATGCCAAAAGTGGCACTTGCTTGCGCGACGAACGCTTTGCACATGTCGAGGGGGTGAATGCACGCTGCCTGCGGCAAACGACTGCCGCGCAGCGGCAACTGGTTGCCGCTACGCGAGGCTGCGGACTGCCCGCTTCCGGGCAGCCGCCAAATCAATGACGCCGCGCGTCGGCGAGAAACTCGGTAACGGCGCGTGCGAACTCGTCGGGGTCGAATTTGGCGAGCAGGCGATCCGCGCCTGCGTCGTGACAGGCGCGGCTGTTGAAGTGACCGCTCAGCGAAGAGTGCATCATCACGAACAAGTGGGCCAGGCGCCGATCCTTGCGGATCTCACGCACCAGCGTATAGCCATCCATCTGTGGCATTTCAATATCGGAGATCACCATGGAAATACGTTCATCAAGACTTCGGGTGTCTGCCCAGTGCCGGAGACGCTCCAGGGCCTGGACCCCGTCATTGCACACTATGGCATCGACACCGATGTCCTGCAGGGCGCGGGTGATCTGGTTGCGGGCCACGGCTGAATCATCGGCCACCAACGCGCGTCGCGGACGTTCGCCCAATGCTTCGCGAGCATTCCTCGCGACCTCAGGGGACACGCCGGCGCCTGAACCGATCACCAGGTTCAGCACCCGCTCAACATCCAGCATCTGCACCAGCCGGCCGTCGAGATGGGTGATCGCTGAGACGTGGCACTGTTCGGGATCACCTACCGGAGGCGTATGAACGCTTTCCCAGCCGGCGTTGACGATGCGCTCGATGCTGCTGACCAGCAAGCCCTGGACGGATCGGCTGAATTCCGTGAGTACAATGTAGTCGCCCTGGTCAGGGGGCAACGAGGGCTGTCCGATCGAGCGGGCAAGATCGAGTACCGGTACGGTCACGCCGCGAATGCGGGCCAGCCCCGCGACCAGCGGATGGGCATTGGGAAAACGCCGCAACGGCGCGGCATGGACCACTTCCCGGACCTTGAACACGTTGATGCCGTAAAGCTGGTCGTGCCCAAGGCGGAACAACAGCAGTTCGAGCCGGTTCTGCCCTACCAGTCGGGTCAGGCGGTCAACGCTTTCGAGCACCTGGGCCACGACCACTCCAAGAAGCTGACAAGGGGAACACGAGACGCACGAGGTGTATCGACCGTCTGCGGATTAACTTGACCACCCACCGCGCCCACCGGCGGGTGAAGACTGGCACGTCTATTGCATCTGTACAGGCCGGGAGACCCGATGCTTCTGCAACTGCCGGAGTGTTGACACATGACCAGGAGATCATCGTTGGGATCACGCACACTTCGCTCGCACCACGCTGTGCTGATGCTGCTGGTCGCAGCGCTCGCTGCACCGGCTGCGGCGAGCGAGTTAGTTGATCACGCAGAGCTTCGAGCGCTGGCCGAGCGCCATGCGCTTGCGCAGGTCTCGAGCCTGGCACCGGATGGGGCACGCCTTGGTGCTGAGGCAGCCCGACTTGACCCGCGCCTGCGACTGCCAGCCTGCACACAACCCGCCGAGACCTTCGATCCGCCTGGCCAACGTCCGGGGGCGAACCTGAGCGTCGGTATTCGCTGCGCCACGGGCGCGGGTTGGACCCTTTATATTCCCGTTCGTGTCGAGATGCTGGCCGACGTCGTCGTACTGGCGGCCGCTGCCGCGCGCGGCACGTCGCTGACATCCACCCACGTGCGCCTGGAAAGCCATGATCTGGCCCAGCTCAATGGCAGCTGGCTGTCAGACCCGGACGAGGCCGTCGGCATGGTGTTGCGCCGACCGGTACGCCCTGGCACCGTACTGACCAGCAGCGTACTGGAGCGACCCAAGCTGGTGCGCCGCGGCGAACGCGTGCGCGTTGTCTCGACCGGCGGCAGTTTCGCCGTGGCCACTGAAGGTGAGGCACTCAACGACGCTGCAGAGGGCGAGCGGGTGCGGGTGCGCAACGTCAATTCCCGCAGCATCATCGAAGGGCGCATGGGCGCCGACGGACAGGTCATGACCGCCCGATGAGCGCGGGCCAGTTCCGAAGTAGACAATTTTTTGACGTTCAGGGCTCAAGTTTCGACCAGCATGGTCGATAGTCCCTCCACTATCCCGGAATCACGGTCGATCGGGCCAGCAAACAAACAAGAGAAACGGCGATGCAGATCAAGCACTCGACACTCAGCGATTCAGCGGCCGGCCAGCGCACCGGCAGTTCGGCTCCTGCGCGCACCCAGTCAGCTGGGCAGGCCGCCTCGGGCGGCAACAGTGCCGACCAGCTGACGCTGACCCCGGCGGCCCGCCAGTTGCTCGATGCGAGCCGTGCAAACGTCGGTAGCGAGGTCGACGCCGGGCGGGTCGCGCAGATCAAGGCGCAGATGGCCGACGGCAGCTACCGGATAGACGGTCAGCGTGTTGCCGAACGCCTGTTCGCCATGGAAAAGGCACTTTAAATGGACGCCTTCGATCGAGAGCAGTTGCAGCGACCAAAGCCCTCCCCTAGCGGCGGTAACGGCGGCCTGCAGCAGTTGCTCACACTCCTGGCCGCTCTGGAGAATGTGCTTGGGCACGAGGCGCAGGCCTTGGTGGCTGGAGACATGGAGGCGCTTTCCACACACACCATGACCAAACGGGGGCTGCTGCGCGAGCTTCAGGGATGCATGGATCCTGGCAGCATACCGTTCGAGGGTCAGCGTGAACCGGAACTGCTCGAAAGCCTGCATCGCTGTCATGCACTGAATCAGTCGACTGGCGCTGCGATCAACAGCGCGATGCGTCACACCGCCCAGGTACTGAGCATGCTCGGACATGATTCCGGCACCGTGGCGTACGCGCCGCACCGCAGCGCACCGACCGGCATCGCCCACGGCGGCCGCAGCCTGGCAAGCGCCTGACGGAATTCTGCAGTCCGGAATCCGCGCCATCAGGCGCTTGCAAAGCCGCCTGTGAAGACCGTCCTGTCTGGCTGTGCTGACGACGTCCCCCTGGTCAAGGCATTGTGCTGCTCAATGTTAGTTCGAGCGAGCTCAAGTTCGCAGTACCCCGTGCCGATATCCCCCACATCACCACCCAACCAGGTGCGCGCCCAATGAAGAACCAAGATCCTGTGCTGCTGACCGCTGGTCTGGTCGCCGTCACAGCCGTGGTCAGCCTGTTGGCCATCACGGCCATCTTTGGCAGCTGGCTGGAAGCTGCAATCGCCACGCTTGCACTGCTGGCAACAACGGCAGCCCTCTGGCGCGCTCTGGTTCGGCAGGCGGAGTCGAGAATCTCCCGCGATCAGGTGTTCGAACTCGTCCGCGGACTGGATACCGAACTCGACCAGGACGTCGAGGGCATAGAGCTTGAGGTCAACCGCGTCAAAAACCTCATTGCCGAGGCCGTTGGTGAACTTTCGGCCAGCTTCAGCCGCCTGCACGCCATCGCCCGCTCGCAGAGAGAACTGCTCGAGCAAAGCCTTGGCGCTGGTACAGACAGCCAGGTCGAAGACAGCGTCGGGCGCTCGGCTTCCGTTGATGCGTTGCACGGTTTCATGGAGGCACTGGTGAGTGTCAGCGGGCAGAGCGTTGCCATGGCTGCGGACACCGAAAACATGCTCACGCACCTGCACGGTATTTTTCGTGTACTTGAGGAGGCACGCGGCCTCGCCGAGCAGACGAACCTGCTGGCGCTGAATGCGAGCATTGAGGCCGCCCGAGCTGGCGAGGCGGGACGGGGGTTTGCTGTGGTGGCCGACGAGGTGCGCAAGCTTTCGCAGCGCTCGGCCGAATTCAACGAACAGATCCGCGAGAGGGTCGAGGAGACGCGCGAAGCCGTGGCCCGGGTGCAGAACAATGCGCGCACGCTTGCGACGTTTGATCTTCACAAGACCACTGTCGAGAAGGATCGTATCAGCCGCACCCTGAAGCGCGCCGAGAGCGCGAGGAGTGAGATCCGTCAGAAGCTGATGGCGGAGCTGGACCCGATCAACGAGAACCTGCGAAGCACCGTTGCCGATGCCGTGCGCTCACTGCAGTTCCAGGATATCTCCTCCGAGGCCCTGACCACTGCCGCGGAAGCGATCTCACGACTCACCGACCTGCGCGCCGAAGTTCAGGCTGCCGTTCGGGGAGCATCCGACCCGTTGAGCTGTATACCGGTGTTGGCCGGCAGACTCAGCATGCTACGCGAGCGTCGACGCACGCGTATGCGTATGAGACCGGTGACGCAGAGCTCGATGACGCAAGGCAGTGTTGAGCTTTTCTGATCGCACGGTGGCATATGTCCAATCCTCCTGCCCACAGCTCGACAGCAAGTCATCTGAGCATCAACCTGCCGCAGATCGGCACGCGCCTGAGTGTCGAGAGCGCACATCTGTCCGGGCGCTTCTGGTCGACCTTGATCGGCTACCGCAAGGGCAGCTATGTCATGCTCGAAACACCGGAGGGAAAAATTCCCCCTGGCCTTACCGTGCCGTTCTCCGAGCAGGATGTGCTGACCATCAGGTATGTCGAGGATGGCACCGTCGTGGGCTTCCGTACGCCGGTGCTCGGGCGCATCCGCTCCCCTGTGATGTTGACCGTCACGGCCTATCCGCACCATGTCCACACCCACGCTCTGCGTCAGCACCCCAGGCTGAGCTGTTACCTGCCCTGCCACGGTCGCATCGGCGAACACACGTTCACTCGTGCGCTGTTGCGTGATGTCAGCGTCCACGGGTGCCAGCTGCGGGTCCCGGTGGAAAACCTGCCCCCGGATGAGGAACAGGTGACACTGGAAAGTGAGATCCAGATCGAGCTGGCCCTGCCTGGAGAGCACGGTGCCAACACGGTGGATCAGCGCATCAGCGGGCGTGTCGTGGGGTTCGAGTCGCAACCAGGCTACGCGCTGCTGCGGGTCCATACTGATGCCGATCTCAACGAATTGATGAGCTATCTGAGCGCCTTTACCGCCCGCCTCGAATTCACCGCCAGCGCCTGATCAGCCCTGCAATACACGCTGTAGGTTGCGCGCGGCAGGCGTGGCCTCGGTCAGCCCGAGAGCTCGGGAAGCAATGCCTCCCTACCGCCGATCAATCAACCGCGCACTCCTGCACGGCCAACGCCAGGATCTCATCACCTAGGCGGGCATCCAGCCCAAGCGACTGCATATCCGGCGAGGCAGCCGGAGCAAGATCGCTGGAAAAGCTCCCTGGCAGCCGGCCCGATAGCTGATCGGCCAAGGCGATCACTCGAGCCAGGACATTCGGCGCAGCGCCGCTGGACTGCGGCTCGTGATGTTCTGCCACCAGCGCCACGGTCCAGTCCGGGAACTTCCACGTCCGCAAGGCAGCCGAGCCCACTTCTGTGTGGTCCATGCCAAGAAGCTCGCGTTCGCTCGCCAGAAAGCCGTTCGGCACATGGGAAGGTGCGGTCACGACATCGCAGAAGCCCTGGCGATCGAGCTGGATCATGACAATATGACCTACGTCATGCAGCAGCCCGCCGAGAAAGGCTTTCTGGGGGTCGACTCCAGGCACGTGGAGCGCCAGACGGCGCGCCACGGCCGCCGTGGTCCTGGCGTGCAGCCACAGGCAACGAGCATCAAAGCGCTCACATAACCGTCCCTGCTTGAAAAGTCGCCTGAGGGTGGCCGCGTAAACGAGGTTGCGCAGCGCTTCGAAACCCAGCACGCGCAACGCCTGGTGTAAGGACTCCACCTGGCGGGAGAGACCGTAGAAGGGTGAATTTGCCACGGCCAGTACATTGCCGGATAGCGCGACGTCCTGTTTGAGCAGCTGTAGTACGCGCAGATCGGAGATATCCGGGTCGCGCATCTCTGCGATCAGCTGGGCTGCAAAATCCCCGATGGTGGGCAGTCGCCTGGCTCGGAAGTTGCCAGTGCTGTCGAATGCCCCGGCCAGACCCGGTCGCGGTGTACGCCGAGCCGCCGCCGCTGCCGGCTGGCTGCCGGAACCCTCGCTAGTCATGCCCCCGCCTCCAAAGATTCATCGGTCAATGACCACCAGCGGATTCGCCCTGCAGCCTTCCCAGCTCAGCGGCGACCTGCTGCTGCAGCGCCTCACGCCGGTCCCATTGGTAGTTCAGGCTGCTAAGCAGCTCGACGTCCGGCACGCTGGGTTCGGAGTTGAACTGCAGACCAGCTCCAAGATCGCACACCAGGGAGTCGGCCAGTGCCACTACACTCGCCAGGGCCCGGCCACTGGAAGGCTGTTGCATGGGCTCATGATGGTGCCGGATAGCCTTCACAATGTCGTCAGGCAGGCGCCATCCGGCAAGGACCTCGGCGGCGATGACTCCATGGTCTGCACCGAAGGTCTCGCGCTCGAGCTGCATCCAGCCTCGCGGACCCACACCCCCCCGTCCGGCGCTGACTTCGGCGACAAGCCCACACAGCATCTCGAATTCTCCATAGAGCTCCAGCAACAAGCCGAAATCGTGCAAAAGCCCCGCCATGAATGCATCCTCAGGCGCAAGCCTTGGATGCCCACTCGCCAGCAGGCGTGCAGCGATGGCGACGCCCAGGCAATGTGTCAGCACACTCGAGGCCGTGAAGCCGGACTTCACGCTCGGCAGACTCGGCATGCGATAGCAGCTGGCCGCGAGCGCAATACCACGAATCGTCGGCAAGCCGAGCACGACCACGGCGCGCTCGATCGACGAGATGGTCCGTGGTTGGCCATAGTAGGCACTGTTGACAACCTTTAGTACGCGAGCGGCCAGCGAGATGTCGCGACTGAGCGTACGGCTGACATCGGCGGCACTGCTGTACTCGCTGGCCAGCGTGCCGATGAGTTCGGCAATCGACACGTCGACACATGGCAGACGAGCAGCCATCCGGGCAATACGTTCGCTGCAACCCGGCGCAGGCGCTGCCGTTGCGCCTCGCCCATCGGTCTGCTGATTCGATGCGTGCATAGGTTGTGACTGCGCGCGCCCTATTCGAGCGCGACCAGTCCCTGCCCGGCGGCGCGGATCGCCGCTTCGGCCTGATCATTGAGGACCAGAATCGAGATTCGTCGATTGATCGGGTGCTCGGGACGATCTTCCAGCAGAGGCACTGTCGAACCCAGGCCGACCACACGACCGAGTTTGCCTTCATCCAGTCCGCCACCGACCAGCGCACGCCTTGCCGCGTTGGCCCGATCCACGGACAGCTCCCAGTTACTGTAGCCCGGCCGGCTCAACGGCAGGGCATCGGTATGCCCGGAGATGCTGATGCGATTTCGTACCTTGTTCAGCGTGATGGCCAACTCGCCGATCAGCGACTCGGCAAAGCCATCCAGCGTGGCGCTGCCCAGCGCAAACATCGAGCGTCGTTCCTGGTCGACGATCTGGATTCGCAATCCTTCCGGCGTAATGTCGATCAGCAGGTGCTCGGCATACTGGCTCATCGAAGCTTTTTCCAGCAGCGCGCGTTCGAGTTCCTCGCGCAAGGCTTCAAGCGCCTCGAGGTTGTCCTCGGCCGCCACCGCCTGATCACTGGCCTCGCGAGGCAGCTCCATGCTGCCGCCCAGATCGATGACGGCGCTGCTCGGCCCGCCATCGCCCAGAGAGGCCGCTGCCGGGGGTATCGTGCTGGTACCGATGATCGCCGAGGGATTGTTGAAGAACTCCGAGATCGCCCCCTTCTGCGCCTCATCAGTAGAACCCATCAGCCACAGCAGCAGGAAAAACGCCATCATCGCTGTCGCGAAATCGGCGAAAGCGACCTTCCACGAGCCGCCATGGTGGCCTTCGATCTTATAGATCCGCTTGATGACGATGGGTTGCGCGCTCATGTTTACAGGACTCCGTGGTCAGGCCGCAGCCGCCGCCGGGAGGCCTTTGAGTTCCTGCTCGAGTTCTTCAAAATTCGGGCGGATCTCCGGGGGGATGGCTTTGCGCCCGAACTCCACCGCGACCTTGGGCGCGTAGCCGCGCAGGCTTGCCAGGATGCAGGTCTTGATGGTGGCGTAGTACTGAGTTTCCTCCTCGCCTTGGCGGCTGAGTGCCGTGGCCAGCGGACCCACGAAACCGTAGGCCAGGAGGATGCCCAGGAAGCTGCCGACCAGTGCCGCAGCCACCAGCTTGCCGATCTCTTCGATAGGCCCACCCAGCGCGCCCATGGTATTTACGATACCCAGCACGGCGGCGACGATGCCAAAGCCTGGCAGCGCATCGGCGATGCGGTTAACGGCATGGCCAGGCTCGGCGGCTTCATGATGATGGCTGTCGAGCTCTATATCCATGAGATTTTCGAGCTGGAAGGCATCCATATCGCCGCTGATGATCAGGCGCATGTAATCACGGATGAAGGTCACCGCATGATGGTCCTTGAGCAGGCCGGGATAGGCCTGGAAGAGCTCGCTGCTGTCGGGATCGTCTATATCCGACTCGATGGCCAGCATGCCGTCCTTGCGCGCTTTGCTGAACAACGCAAACATGAAACGCAGCAGTTCGACATAGTCCGCACGCTGATAACGAGAGCCTTTCATCATCGCAGGAATGGCTTTGCCAACCTTGAACACGGTGGCCTTGGGATTGGCGATCACGAAGGCGCCGATTGCCGCCCCGCCGATGATCACCAGCTCGTACGGCTGCCAGATCGCCAGTAGCTGTCCGCCATGGGCCATGAACCCACCGAGTACGCACACGATGACAACAATACTGCCGATGATCAAATTCATACTTGCCGAGCTTCCCGCGCAACATGGGTACCGAGCACCGCAAGGCGGCACCTGTCGATTCAACTTGCGGGGCAGAGCTGCTGGATAACGGCGAATCGGCGCAACCGGGCAGCTCCCCACCTTGCGCTGTATCGACCCTCAGGCGACGAACTTGAGACTCAAGGTCCGGACGCCGGGCGTTGGGTTCAGACCAGTGTCCGCACCCGGGCAAGATCCTCCGGCGTATCGATTCCGCCAGGCGGCACGACGCAGGCATCGGCCACCTGGATACGCAGACCCATCCACAGAGCGCGAAGCTGCTCGAGTTTCTCGATCTGCTCAAGCTGGCAGGGCGGCGTGGCAGCCAGCCGTTGCAGTCCGGCGACGCGGTAGGCATAGATGCCGACATGCCTGCGATAAACCGCCGCCAACTTCGCACCGCCAGGATCGCGCGGATACGGGATGGCGGCCCGACTGAAATACAAGGCTCGCCCATCAGCGGCCGTGACCACCTTAACGACGTTCGGGTCGGCGAGTTCCTCGCCGCCGACCAGTGCGGTGGCCAGCGTGGCGATCGCGACATCGTCGGCTGCGCGCGCGAGATCGGCTACCTGCGCGATGACGGCGGAGGGGATCATTGGCTCATCGCCCTGCACATTGACAACCACGCTGTCACCCGGCCAGCCGAGCCGGCTGGCCACCTCCGCAACGCGGTCAGTGCCCGAGGCATGACCGGCATCCGTGCGCATGACGCTGGCCCCGAAGCTGCGCGCCGCACTCTCTATGCGCTCGTCGTCGGTTGCGATCCAGACCTCGAGCGCACCGCTGTCGCAGGCGCGCCGCCAGACATGCTCGATCATGGGGCGGCCGGCCAGATCGAGCAACGGCTTCCCGGGCAGGCGCTCGGAGGCATAGCGGGCCGGGATAACGATCCGGAAACCCATCTGCGCCTCATCCACGGCACGGCTCCACGGCACATCCTGTGCGGGCAAGCACTGCGTCGAGCAGCGCTTGCCCGTCAGCCACCGACAACTCGGCCTGCACTGGCAGATACCAGTGTCTGGGCAGTCTCAATCCGCCACATTTCACAGCATCCTTCTCGGTCATGACGACAGGATAGTCATCTGCAAACATCAGGTCGTCGTAGCGCAGCCGGGCGTGGTCGTCGAGCGGATGGGCCAGCACCGTCAGCCCGGCCTGCTCGAGCGTCGTAAAGAAGCGCTGCGGGTGACCAATGCCTGCCACGGCGTGCACGATGTGCCCCTGCAGGCCGGCAAGTGGCAAACTCGGAGCATCCGACAGGGACACCAGGTCTCCGGGAACAAGCTGCATGTGGAGGCTGTCGGCCGGTATACGCGCCCCGTGTTGTGAACCATTCACAACGACAGCATCGACCTCGGACAGGCGCGTCACGGGTTCACGCAGCGGCCCGGCCGGCAGACACAGGCCATTGCCCAGGCCACGCTCACCATCCACCACGACGATCTCCATCGCACGTGCCATCGCGTAATGCTGCAGACCATCGTCACTGATGGCGAGCGCGACATCCTCCTGCGCAAGGCGCATGACTGCGGCGCGGCGATCGGTACATACGACCACAGGCACACCAGTACGTCTTGAGATCAGCAGTGGCTCATCGCCGACCTCAGCGGCGGAGTCGCCGCTTGCGATCAGTTTCGGCTGGCGGAATCCAAGGCCGCCGTATCCACGGCTCACAACACCCACGCGCACCTGGCGCGCTCGAAGCTGCTCGACAAGCCAGATGACCAGGGGCGTCTTGCCTGTACCGCCGACACTGATGTTGCCCACCACGACCACCGGGAGCGCCGAACCGCCATGGACGCTGCCACGGCGTCGGTACCGGCTGCGCCGAATCCTGACCCCCAGGACGAACAGCAAGGACACCGGCCACAGCGCCCAGCGCCAGGCACTGCGTCCGTACCACAGCTGCGCCAGCCAGCCCGGCATCGGTGTTCAGACCTCCGCGAACTGCAAGCGATGCAAGGCCGCGTACTGACCGCCGGCTTCGAGCAGTTGCGCATGGCTGCCGCTTTCCACGATCCCACCGGCCTCCATGACGATGATCCGGTGCGCCTTCTCGACCGTTGAGAGCCGGTGCGCGATGACCAGCGTGGTGCGATCACGCATCAGCGCCTCCAGCGCCAGGTGGATGTGTCGCTCGGACTCGGTGTCCAGCGCTGAGGTGGCCTCATCGAGGATCAGGATCGGCGCGTTCTTCAGGACCGCACGGGCGATCGCGATACGCTGACGCTGGCCGCCGGAGAGCAGCACCCCTCGATCGCCAACGACCGTATCCAGCCCGTTGGGCAGTGCGTCGATGAATTCGCTGACATGGGCCACCTCGGCGGCGCGCTCGATGTCCTCGCGGCCGATCTGCTCGCCCAGCCCATAGGCGATATTGTGCGCAATGGTATCGTTGAACAGGGTCACGTCCTGGCTGACCAGCGCGATCTGACGACGCAGATCGGTCAGGCGATACTCTTGCACGTCAATTCCGTCGAGCAGGATGCGGCCTCTGGCGATATCGTAGAAGCGCGGCAGCAGGCCGACCAGTGTCGACTTGCCACTGCCCGAGCGCCCGACGATCGCCATCGTCTGCCCGGCAGGCACGGCCAGGTCGATGTCGCGAAGTACGGCCCCCTTGGCCTGGTCATAGGTGAAGTCCACGTGCTCGAAGGCGATATCGCCCCGCGCGCGCTCGATCGTTCGCGTACCGCTATCGCGCTCGGTGTGTTCGTCAAGCAGTTCGAAGATGGTCTCGCCGGCGGCAATACCGCGCTGCAGCGCGACATTTACATTGGTCAGACGCTTCAGCGGCGCCATCAACAGCAGCATGGCCGACAAAAAGGCGACGAATCGGGCCGGATCAATCGCGTCCACCGCGCTTTGCAGCGTGGCGACGAATATCACCCCCGCCACGCCGAGCGCCGCCAGGAACTGGGTGGCCGAATCTCCCAGCGACTTCGACAGCACCAGCTTCATGTGCTGGCTGCGATTGCGCTCGTTGACGACCTCGAACTGTCCTTCCTCGAAGCCCTGGCCATTGAAAACCTTTATGACACGATGACCGGAAATCGCCTGCTCGGCCACACGTGTGACATCGCCCATGGAACTCTGGATACGGCTGCTGTAGCGTCTGAACAGCTTGCTCAGATAGCGGATGAGCACGGCAATCGTCGGCGCGACGAGGGCGATGAACAACGATAGCGTCGGGCTCAAATAGACCATTACAGCCACCAGACCCAATATCGTCAGCGTGTCGCGGATCAGAATGGTCAAGACATTGCTGGTGGACTCCGCGACCTGCTCGATGTTGTAGGTGAGCTTGGAGAGCAGCATGCCCGAGGAGCTCTGGTCGTAGTACCGGGTGGGCAGATTGACCAGATGCGAAAACACCTGCGTACGCATCTGCTTGATCACCTGACGACCGACCCAGCCCAGCGCGAAGTCGGCACCAAAGCCGGCCAGCGCACGAGTGACAAACAGGCCAAGCACCAGCAGCGGCAGCAGCCACGAGACTGCCGCCTCGCCTGCCTCCAGTGAGCGCAGCAGCGGCTGCATCAGCAGCGCGAAACCCGAGTCAGTGGCGGCGTAAATCACCATCGCAACCATCGCCAGAGACAGCACCCGAAGGTGTGGTCGGGCATAGCCCAACAGGCGTCCGTAAACACGCATCACGCCAGGGTCGACGCCAGGCACCCTCACGCGCGAATCCTAGCGTGCATCCGGGTTGCTGACGGTGGCGATGCTGATATCACTGTGTCCCAGACGACCTGCCACATCCATGGCGGTCACGACATCCTGGTGACGGGCCTGCGCATCGGCACGGATGATCACGGGAAGGCGGTCGCGTCCCTGGCTGATTTCCATAATCGCACGGCGAAGGGTCGCCGCCTGGTTGTTGACCAAAAGGCGTCCGTCCACAAGGTAGCTGCCCGTGGCCGTGACCGTGATCTCGATGATCTCGCGTTCGATGTCCGCCACCGCGGCATCGGTGGCTTCGGGCAGATTCAGCCGGATCTCGGATTCGCGCACGAAGCTCGTCGAGACCATGAAGAACACCAGCAACAGCAACACGACATCGATCAGCGATGTAAGGTTGATGTCGGGCTCTTCACGCTGGCGCGCCCTCAGCTTCACGCGCCGGCCTGCTCGATGCTCTTGCGATACTGCAGCGCCTCGACAAGCTTCATGGCTTCTTTTTCCATCTCCACCACCAGGCCATCTATCCGCCCGCGCAGGTAGCGATAGCCCATCAGCGCCGGAATTGCCACCGACAGACCGGCAGCCGTAGTGATCAGCGCCTCGGAGATGCCGCCGGCGAGTACGCCAGGATTGCCAACGCCATGCGTCGTGATGGCCGCAAACACCTTGACCATGCCGATCACCGTTCCCAGCAGGCCCAGCAGCGGCGTGATCGCCGCGATCGTGCCCAGGGGATTGAGGTAACGTTCGAGTTCGTGGACGACATGACGCCCGGTGTCCTCGATGCTTTCCTTGAGTTCATCTCGATCGCGGTCGCGGTTGATCAGCCCCGCCGCAAGGATGCGTCCCAGCGGCGAGTCGCGCTGGATGGTCTCGATGTGCTGGCGGGTGAGCTGTTCGGACTTGACGAGTTGCCAGACGCGTGCCGTCAGGTCGCGAGGCAGTACACGCGTCTGTTTCAGCGTCCACAGGCGCTCGAGGATAATGGCCGCAGCACATATGGAGCAGATGATGATTGGCAGCATGAGCCAGCCGCCAGCCTGAACGATCTCGAGCATGGGTGCCTTTGAAAGCCGTTACGTCAAACGCGGACTATAGCGCGGCGCTCAGGGCATGTGCCAGAAGCGACGTCGCTGTTCGCGCCAGCCCTCGGCGATCTCGATGCCCCCTTCCGCGCTCACACGTATCTCAAGCGCCCCGGTCTCGGCGGTGTTTAACACATCGGCACCCACGCTGCGCCAGCGCGCCACCACCTCCTCTCGGGGCAGGTTCCATCGATTGCCGTGAGCAGCACTGACCAGCGCGATATCGGGGCTGACAGCCGTGACCAGGCCCATGCTCGAGGACGTCGTACTGCCATGATGGGGCACGACCACCAGCGCATGCTGAAGATCCTCACCCTGCGCGAGAAGGCTGGATTCGCCCCAACGCTCGATGTCGCCGCTCACAAGTAACGATCCGCCGCCGGCGCGGATGCTCAGCACACAGGAGCCCTCGTTGCCGCGCAGCCGCGGACTGCCAGGATGCAGCACCTCGAAGCTCACACCATCCCAGTGCCATCGCTGTCCCGCGAGACACGGCTCGGCATTGAACCGTGCCGCATCTGCGCCACCGACCAGCACGCGCGCGACCGGAAGCTGTGCGTGAATCGACGGCCAGCCGCCTGCGTGATCATTGTCGCCATGACTGAGCATGACGATATCGAGTCGCTCGATACGCTGATGTGCGAGCATCGGCAGGATCACCGAGCGGCCGGCATCGAAACCCTCGGGGCTGGCGGGCCCCGTGTCGTAGAGCAGCACATGGCGATGCGTGCGCACCAGCAGCGCGAGTCCCTGGCCGACATCGAGCATCCATAGCTGGAAGTCGCCGTGAGCAGGTAGTTCGGGTCGCCATGCCAGCGTCGCTGCCAGCAGAGGCAGCACGAGCCAGCGACCCGGCAGGCCGCGAGGTGCCAGCGCAAGCGCGGCGGCGAGACTCAGTACAAGCCACCAGACCCAGGGCAGCGCTGGCAGCGGGTAGACCGACCAGGGAAGCTCAGCCAGCACTGAGAGCGACGGCCACAGCGCATCGAGCAGGCGCGAGAGACACTCAAGCCACCGCAGGCCGAGGGATGGGGCAAGCGGTATGAGCAGGATGCCGAGCAGTGTCCCGGGCACGATGAGTAGGCTGAACAGCGGCACCAGCAGCGCGTTGGCCAGCGGTGAGACCAGTGGCACCTGCCCGAAGAACACGCCGGTGGCCGGTGCCATGCCGACGACGATCATGCCCTGCAGAAGCACGAACATGCCGATCGCCCGGCGCCAACGCAGCCATGGTTGCCCGGAGGCTGTGTCATGGGTGGGGGCCCCGAGGCGACCGTGCAGGCTCAGCGCGATGACCGCCACCGCGATGAACGAGAGCCAGAAACTGATATCCAGCGTCGCCAGTGGATCCACCGCCAGCACCACCACCATCGCAAGGGCGAGGCCGCGACCTGGGCGCAGCGGCCTGCGCAGGCAAAGTGCCGCCAGCACGATGGCGAGCATCAGCAGCGCACGACGCGTCGGGATGGAAAACCCTGCAAGCGCCGCGTACACCCCTGCCAGCACCAGTGCCAGCCACGCCCCTGCGACCACAGGTGGAACGCGCCGGCATGGACCTGGCAACCAGGCCCACAGCCGGCGACACCCCAACAACGCGAGACCTGCCACCAGACCGATGTGCAGACCCGAGATCGCCATCAAGTGACTCGTGCCGGTGCGCGCCAGCACCTCGCGATCCTCGGCATTCAACAGATGTCGAGTCCCCAGACCCAGCGCCACGACAATAGCCGCGCCGCGGCCTTCGCCAAGCTTCCAGGTGACGCGCTCGGCAAGCCTGTGGCGAAGCTCCAGCACCCGCAGCCGGCGAGGTACCGCCTCAAGCAGATGTTCGTCGCGTACATACCCGGTCGCACCGATGCGTGCGCGGTACAGCCAGCCCTCGAAGTCGCTGCCCCCGGGGTTGGCAAGCCCACGTGGCGAGCGCAGGCGCACGGTCAACTGCAGCGCCTCACCGGGCGTCACCAGACGCGGCGGCCGATACCAGGACAGGCGCAGTCGTGGCGGCACCTCGGCAGGCGCCTCACTGACCACGAACTCGAAGCTGCTGCGGATGCGTCCGTGACGCGGAAACTCGGCAACGCGCCCGACCACGACGAAATCACCGCCCGAGCTTGCGCTGTCCAGCCGCAGCTGCAGGACGCGGTCTGCAACCAGCCCCGTCCAGGCGAACATGAACAGTCCCATCGCCAGCCCCCACCGTTGTAGTCCAGCTACGACTACGCCTGCAAGGGCAGCGAGCGCCAACGCGGCCTTTGCGGGCAACCACGGCAGCTGCAGCAGCAGCAGGTTGCCGGCCAGCATCCATGCGGCCAGGCGAATCATGTCCGTTCCCCCAAGAGATCAGGGATAATGTCAGCCGATCTTTGGAGTCCCGCGCGTCTGCAGCATGATTCTGCGTCGGAGCAGCATTCCTCGCGGCAGCTGATTTATCAAATGTTTCGACGTTTCCTGCGAAAATACCTGCCCCGGCGCGAGCATCTCCATCAGCGCTGGTACCTGCGTCCCTTTCATGCGCTGCTGCACGACCCTGCGCTATGGGCCGTGCACCGCAAGGGGGTGGCACGCGCCGCAGCCATTGGGCTGTTTGTGGCCTTCCTGCCCATCATGCCGTTTCAGTTGCTGCTGGTCGGATTGCTGGCGATCTGGCTGCGCGTGAACCTGCCCGTCGCGGTGGTGGTGGTGTTCGTCAACAACCCCCTGACCATGGTGCAGATGTACTACCTCGACTATCGCGTTGGCACGTGGCTGCTGGGTCGCGACCCGGTGGGCTTTCCCAGCACGCTGTCGCTGCAGTTGCTGGTCGAGCAGATGACCAGGATCGGAACACCGCTGCTGCTGGGCTCGCTGGTCGTCGGCATCATGGCAGGGCTGCTCGGCCACCTGCTGATTGACGGCCTTTGGCGGCTCTCACTGGTCTGGCGGTTTCGCCGCCGCAGTGGCCGTCAGCGCGAGCGAGTGAAAAATCTCTAGAGCTGCTCGCCAGGCACTTCGCGCAACTTGCCGTCTATCAGTTCCATCACCCGATCCATGCGCCGTGCAATGCGCAGATCGTGAGTCACGACGATCAGGCTGGTGGCAAGCTCGCGGTTGAGCTCGAGCATCAACTCGAAGACACGCTCGCCAGTGGCACCATCGAGGTTTCCGGTGGGCTCGTCGGCGAGCACGACGGCCGGCCGTGTGACCAGCGCGCGCGCCACGGCGGCACGCTGCCGCTCTCCCCCCGAAAGCTCCGAGGGCTTGTGATCCAGCCGTTCACCCAGCCCCACGCGGCCAAGCACTTCAGCGGCCTGAATGCGCGCATCGTCGGGCGAGAGCCTGCGAATCAACAGGGGCATGGCCACGTTCTCGATGGCCGTAAACTCGGGCAACAGGTGGTGGAACTGGTAGACGAAGCCCAGGGTTCGATTGCGCAGCTGATCCCGATCGCCTTCGGTGAGCCCGAACAGCGACTGGCCGCGCACGCGCACGTCACCGCCGGTGGGCTTATCCAGCCCCCCGAGAATCTGCAGCAGCGTGGTCTTGCCGGATCCCGAGGCCCCGATGATTGCCACACGGTCACCGCTGCCGACTTGCAGGTCGACGCCGCGCAATACCGTGAGCTCGCCGCGCACTTCGGTGAAGCTTCGGCTGACCCCCAGGGCCTCCAGCACCAGCGTGGATGATGCAGGTTCAGTCATGTCGCAATGCCTCCGCAGGCTGCGTTCGGGCGGCTCGCCATGCCGGATAGAGGGTCGAGAGCAGCGACAGCACGAGCGCCGTCACTGCGATCGCCAGGAGATCCTGCCATTGCAGCTGCGCCGGCAGATCGCTGATGAAGTACACATCGGCGGCCAGGAACTTGGTGTCCAGCAGCCTTTCCACGCCGGCAATCAGGCGCTCCAGATTCAGAGCCAGCAGTGCGCCCAGCAATACGCCCAACAGCGTACCCAGTACCCCGATGACGGTACCCTGGACAATGAAAATACTGGTGATATGTCGCGGCGACGCACCCAGAGTCCGCAGGATCGAAATGTCGGTCTGCTTGTCGCGCACGACCATCACCAGCGTCGAGACGATATTGAATGCGGCCACCGCCACGACCAGCAGCAGAATGACGAACATGATCGTCTTGGTGAGCTGGATGGAGCGGAAAAAATTCGCATGCCTGCGCGTCCAGTCATCGATGTACACGCCACCACCGTAGTCCAGGGCAATCTCACGCACCAGCGGTCCTGCGCGATAGATGTCCGTCACGGCAAGGCGTACACCGCTGGCCCGCTCCCCGAGCCGGTAGAGCCGCTGGGCATCAGCCATGTGCAGCAATGCAATCGAGCGATCGAATTCGAACATGCCGGCGCGGAAAATGCCGCTGACCGTGAAACTGCGCATCCGCGGCATGAGCCCCATCGGCGTGACCGAGCCCTCGGGGATGACAAGAATGACCCGTTCGCCAAGACCCACACTAAGCGCACGCGCCAGTTCCTCGCCCAGCACGACACGCCATTGCCCCGCCTGCAGCGCGTCCAGCGAGCCTTCGATCATCAGCGTATCGATACCGGCGACGGTGGCCTCCAGAGACGGCTCGATGCCTCGCAGGGCCACACCGGAGAGCACTTGCCCGGCCAGCAGCAGGCCCTGACCTTCGATATAGGGCGCGGCTGCCTCGACCTGTGGGTAACCGGCAGCGAACTCCGCCACGGCACGCCAGTCCGGCAATGCCTCCCCGAAGCCGGTGATGGTGGCATGGGCGGTCATGTTGAGAATGCGCTCGCGAAGTTCACGTTCAAAGCCGTTCATGACCGACAACACCACGATCAATACCGCAACCCCGAGTGCGATACCCAGCATGGAAATCAGCGAAATGAACGAGATAAATCGGTTACGCCCGCGGGCGCGCAGATAACGCAGACCAATGAACAACTCGAAGGGAAGCTGGCTCGTGCGCATGCGCCGCTCAGTCGTAACGCAGGGCTTCGGCAGGGGCGATACCGGCGGCACGCCGAGCCGGATACAGCGTGGCCAGCAGGGTCAGCAGCAGCGAGGCGGCCGCGATGAGTGTCACGTCGGGCCAGCGGATCTCGGCGGGAATGTCGGTCACGTAATAGACATCGCCGGGCATGATCTGGAAGCGAAAGGTCTGCTCCAGCCACGGCACGATGATGTCAACGTTGGCTGCCAGGACAATACCCAGTGCGAGTCCGAGCAGTGTGCCGGTCACCCCGATGACGGCGCCCTGCACGATGAACACCCGATTGACCGATTTCGCCGACAGCCCGAGCGTGCGCAGGATCGCCACGTCGGTATGCTTCTCGGTCACCACCATCACGAGTGAGGCGACAATGTTGAACGCCGCCACGGTCACGATCAGCAGCATGATCGTGGTCATCATGGTCTTCTCCAGACGGATCGCGCGAAAGTACGTTGCGTTCTCGCGTGTCCAGTCGGTATGTGCGTAGCCTGCGCCAAGGCGACCTGCCAGGGCTTCTGCCAGTCGCGGCGCGGCGAACACATCGTCCATCTGCAGCCGCAGGCCGCCGGCCAGGCCATCGTGTCCCGCGAGCGCGGCGGCATCGTCGAGGTGCACCAGCGCCAGCGTACCGTCATGATCCTGCAGTCCGGCCTCGAAGATGCCGCTTACCGTGAAGCCGCGAAGCTTGGGTCGGATACCCGTGCCATCGGCAATGATCTCGGGCACCAGCACCGTCACCAGACTGCCCGTCTCGGCACCGATCGACAGCGCAAGGACCCGCCCGAGAATGATCTGCCCGCCGCCGGAGCGCAGGTCGGCGAGCCTGCCCTCGCGCATGAAGCCGCTGATCTGAGAGACGCCGGACTCCAGCTCCGGCAGGACGCCGCGGATTTCCGCACCATGCAGCTGGTTGCCGCGCCCGAGCATCGCCTCGACACGCACGAACGGTGCCGCCGCCACGATGCCGGGCGTGGCCAGGGCTTCGTCGCGCAGGGACGCCCAGGACGCAAGCGGCCCACCCTCGTCCCGGACAGCGGCATGCGCAGTCATGCTCAGCAGTCGGTCGCGCAACTCCCCCTCGAAGCCGTTCATCACCGACAGAATCACGATCAGCGCAGCCACCCCGATCGCCACACCGAGCATCGAGGCCAGGCTGATGAAGGAAATGAACCCGTTGCGCCCCCTGGCACGCAGGTAACGCAGGCCGATGTAGCACTCCAGCGGACGAAACATCGCCGCATTACACCACAGCGGATGTTGACGCAGTTCGCGCTTTGCCCGCCCGAGGCGGTGCTATAGTTCGCGTGTCGGAGACCTGAGAGAGCGTTTGTGATGCGGATTTCACACAAGCCCCTGCTGATCGCAGCCCTGTGCGCCGGGCTGGCCATGTCCGCTGCAGGCCGGGCGGATGTGCTGCTGCTAGAGGGCCTTGAGGCCGCCGCCCAGGCGGGGCCCGAGCGGC
>JBGTIC010000264.1:0-5596 GCA_041745895.1 Gammaproteobacteria bacterium | reverse complement strand
CGAGCATCTCGATGATCTCGCGCAACCCCTGCGGGGCTTGCGCGCGCGGCTGCGCCAATCCCTCGAGTTCATAGCTGCGGTCAGGGTCGAGACGCAGGTTGGCACGCACCTGTACCGGGCCGCCGCGGTCGCTGAGCTCGCCTTGAACGCGGCCGTTGCTTGCGTCGAGATCAAGTGAAAAATCACCCAGCGACTCGCGGCCCAGGTCGCTGATGATGAGCTGGCCGATGCCAATGCGAGCCCGCAGGCGATCAGGCCACTCGTCCACGAGGACCAGCTCGTCGAGTTCGATGCTCAGCTGCCCGGCCACGCCGCGGTAGCCTGCGGCAGTGGCCAAGGGCTGCAGCGCCAGCGCCGCCTGGACGTCACGCATCCAGATGCGTTGACCGCCCGGGGATACCGCGAGGTGTCCGCGCGCGAACCCGTCATCCAGGCGGGTATCGAAGCGAAGGCCCAGTCGCGCGCGAAACAACTCGAGCGGTTGCAGGGTCCAGCGCAGGCCCGTGAGCCGCGTCCCGGCGATGATCGCGGTGGATGCGCCACCGCGCCAGGCAGTGCCTTCAATGCCTGCGGCAATGGCATCGGCGGGTGCTGCCAGACGCCATACGAAGGCGGCCGGCAGGTTTGCTAGTAGGATGACAAGATAAATGGCCAGGCCGAGACCGGCCACCTGCCATGCGCGCTGGCGGTTCACGGTCGACGTTCCAGGACCAGTGTCGCGTTGACCAGACCGGACGCGCCCGCAGTATCGAAGGAGGCGGATTCCACGCCAATGCCGAAGCGCGTCTGCAGCTCCGCGAGCCAGGGCACGAGCGATTCGAATGGCGCGCCTTCGAACCCGACACGCAGACCCTGATCCGCGGTGGGCTGATTACGCCGCAGCGAGGCACCCAAGCCCGCTTCGCGGCTGGTCCGGTCGATGATGACCACCAGCGACTGACCTGCGCCCTCGATCGGTTGTGCGCCATCACCGCCACGCCGCTGCGCGCTCAATTCAGCTTCCGCGGCCTTGAGTTCGGCCAGCAGCGTCTGTCGTTCCGGGATGTCGGCCGCCAGGCGTGCGCTGCCGCCCCACAGCGGCGCTATCACCGCGAGATGCACCACAGCGTAGGCGACCAGAACCGCGGCGATGAGCACCATCAGCCGCTCGCGTTCGTTCAACCCGAAGAACCACTGCTTCATGCGCCGCCTCCGGCCCTGACCTGCAACCGTCCCTCGACGCCACCCTCCACCGGGTTGGCCGCCTGGATTTCCGCGCGCCCGACGCCGGCTTCGGTCATCCCGCGCTGCAGCTGGTCCAGCGTGGCCACATCCGGTGCGCGCACACGCAGATCGAGCACCCCGCGCCGATAGCTCAGCGACAGCACCCGGGTATTTCCGCCCGCCTGTGCAAGTGAGCGACTCAGCGCATCGAGGCCGAGCATCAGGTCGGCATTCGCCCCGCCAGCGCGCAACCGGGCAAGCTGCTGGCGCGTCTGCAGCCGGTAGTCGGAGACAGGGACATCGCCGAAATTACGCCGGAAGGTGTTCTCGATTTCCGTGTCCAGCGCGCGCAGCTCACTGGCCTGCCGCTGGAATTCGATCGCCTTGGCCAGCACCGCCACGGTCGCGAAGCCTGCGAGCATCAATGCAGCGACCCGCCAGTGCTGCCACATCGCAGAGTGCGACCGACGTACCGTGTATTCGCCTTGCAACAGATTAATGGCGGGTTGGGTGATCATGCTGACGCCCATGCGCGCCAGTCCGCCCTCGGGCTGAAGGTGAACATCCACGGCGATGCCGCGTTCGCGAAGCTCGTCCCAGTATTCGGCCAGATGGCGGTCGTGGTGGGCTTCGCAGTAAACCAGCAGGTGCCCCGGCGGCGAATCCCCGCCAACCACGGCCAGTGCCTGCGCCAGAGTCAGACCGTCGAATACCTGTGGCAGGCCCTGGGGCGGCGCCAGATACACCCGGGCGCCGTCGAGGACCGCGGTCAGGCTGCCCGGGTTGACCGGGACGGCCTCACTGTCTGCATGCAGCGCATCCGCCCGCAGCCCGGCGCGGGTTAAGGCGTCCTGCCACTGCGCCATGAGTTCGCGTGACACGACGACGACGCGCACCAGGCCGTCGGCATCCGGCCTGGCAGCGGCAAAATGCAGTCGATCGACGTCTTCAGCGAGTTGTTCTTCGAGCGAGTAGGGCAGCGCACGCAGCAGCTTGGCGTGGTTGCGAATCGGCACGCGGGCCTCACAGAGCATGACCTCTGTACCCGGCACCAGGACGCTGACGCGCCGCCCCGGCGCGAGCGCTGCCGCATCGACCAGCGTGCCGCGCTGGATCTCGCCCACGCGACGGCCCTGAGGCGTGAGTACGACCCAGCTGACCAGGTCGTCGTGCGCGGCGCGCAGACGGATGACGAGTTGCTCAGACATCATGCTTCACAGGGAGAAAGGTGGTCACCGGCGCTGCGGATGAAAAAAACGGCACGGGCATTACTCGGTTCCCAGGCTGCGCAGCAGCGGCCGCACGACACCATTGGGTTCCCTGTAGAGCACAGAGTACATGGTGAGTTGGGTCGAGCCAATAGCGGCCCGCGCGCTCAGCCGAAAGTAGCTGCTGCGTTCGTCGAGGCGCGGCAGGATGTTTTCGTCGACCAGGGTGGCGAAAGTCGCGGTAAAGTCCGGAAAATCCGCATCGCCGCGTTGCTCGATGAGCTGCAGGGCACTGCTCAGACCCAGCGCGTCATCCAGCGAACCCAGCAGCTCCGCGGAGGCGGTGTTCACGTTGACCACAGTGCCCTGGGGCAGGGCGGCCACGAACGGCCGCAATACGGCATAGATGTCCGGGTCGATACCCTCGATGGCCAGCAGTTCGCTGACGCTGGTGATCGGCAGGTTGGGCGGCCGATAGGCCGGTTCCCTGGACATGTAGACGCCATCCTCGGCGCCGGTGGGAAAACTCGGCTGGGTATCGATATCGAGCCAGTCGACAATATAGCCTGCCAGTTCCGGGTCGAGCTCGAGCACCCGCAGCAGGCGCTGAAACCACTCAACAGCCACCGGATCGGCCTGGCCGGACATGTTGATCAGGTTGTTGAGGTTGAAGCGGCCCTGCAGATCTTCGAGTGCACCGCCCACATAACCGCCTTCGACGGGCAGCGGGTCCATGCGTTGTGCCCAGATCTCACCGAGATGGTCGGAGTCGGGACCGAATTCAAGCAGGTCCTGGCGCAGGATATCCCCGGCAAGCGCCTCGGCGCCGCGCAGATACAACCAGGCCTGTTCCGACTGGATCAGTGCCGCGGTACGCCGCTGGTCAAGCTGTGAGCGCCAGAGCATCTCCACGGCGATCATTGTTGCGATCGCGACCAGCAGAATGGCGGTGATGACCGCCACGCCGCGCTGTCGACGCGCCGCGATCAAGGGCTTGTCTCCAGCAGCCGCCAGACGCGCCCGAAGCGTGGCGACTCGATCGCAAACTCCACCGCGCGAGGCAGCGTGAACAAGGCGCTTTCACCGGCCAGCCCCGGCGGCGGCCATTGCGTATGCCAGACACCCTGGCGGTCCATGAGCCGGATCTCGACGCGATCGATATCCTCGAGCAGGACAGTGACTACAGGTGCGGTGTTCAGGGTCCTGTCGAGCACCGGCCAGTAGATGCGCTGCAGCTCGGTGTCTTCGATACGGTAAGCGACCCGCTGAAGCGTGGCCCTGGGCTGCGCGGCAGGATTCGTCCAACCGCCGCGGGTCAGTTCAATGGCGTAGCTGGCGCCGGGACGCGCAACAATCGGCGGATCGTGACGATCGCCGATTTCGTCGCGCACCGGTCGTGGCTGCAGCTGTTGCAGATCCCGACTGATCAGCTGCATCGCGAACTGCATGTCCCGCCAGTCTCGCGCCTGAACCTCGCCAAGCTCTCGCTGGTTGAGCACGACCATCAATCCGCCGTAGGCCAGCGCGCTGACCACCGCAAAGATCGCCATGGCCACCAGCACCTCCAGCAGCGTGAAGCCCCGGCGCCTCACTGCACTGCCCCCTCGTCGAGCGGCGTGCCCCGCGACCAGGGTGACACCAGCTGCGGCGGCGGCGGTTGACCCAGAAACGCGGCCGCGCTGTGCAGGGTCTCGTCGGGGCGACTCGCCAGTGCCACTGTGACATCTACACGCCTGAGTGCCGCCGATGGCGTCGCGGTGATCTGCTCCTGCCAGCGCCAGCGTCGGCCGGCGAACTCGACTTCACCACCGCTCTCGCCGGTCTCCGGCCAGTTCGGCGACAGCGCAAGCTCGGTGATCCGATTGCTGGCAATCCAGCTGGCCAGAGTGCGTTCCTGGACCCAGATGGTGGCAAACGTAGACTGCCCAGCCTGGGTGAACACCGCCATCATGCCAAGTGCGACGATCGCCAGGGCCACCAGCACTTCCAGCAGCGTGAAGCCGCGGACATTCACAGGGCGGACTCCGGCAGCGACAGGCTGACGCGGCCCAGGGCGTCTGCCTCGAGCACAAGGCCGACACGCCTGTCACGGTGAATTTCCAGACGAAAGGGCGTGAATTCTCCGCTTGAGAGCAGCATGACCTGCGGCCTTGGCAATTCCGCGGGCGCGGCGAGCAGATTCGCAGGTCTGCCCTCCAGTTCCAGCACCAGAGTCAGCCCCTCAGGCAGTGTCCGGTGACCAAGGTGAATGTCGTCCTCGAGCGCCAGCCAGTCGTCGGCGTCGGGCTCGAAGGCGTGGAAGCGATAGCTGTCGCGGAAGGCCTCCAGCGCCAGCTCCCGACCCTGCATGACCGCCTCTTCGGAGGCAAGCTCCAGCAGCGCAACCAGCCGTCGTCCCTGCTGTTCGACTTCGCGGTCGCGCCCGCCCGCACTCAGCGCCAGTACGGCGGCCACCGAGATGACACCGATGATCATCGCGACAACGAGGATCTCGATCAGTGTGAAGCCACGCGCTCGCCCAATCCTGCGCTGCATCACCGCGTGCGGGCGCAGGGCGTCAGTCGACGTCCCAATTGCCAATGTCGGCATTCATGCCCTCGCCACCAGGTCGGGCGTCGGCACCATAAGAGAAGACATCGTAGTCGGGATTGCGCACCCCGGGTGAGACATACTGATAAGGGTTGTCCCAGGGGTCACGCGGCAAGGCGGACAGATAAGGGCGCCAGTTGCGCACATTGGGATCGTTGGGCCGCTCCACGAGTGCGCGAAGCCCCTCATCGCTGGTGGGGTAGCGATAGTTGTCCATGCGAAACAGCTGCAAAGCGCTTTCGATGGCCCTGATGTCATTCTGGACCCGGGAGATCTGCGCATCATCGACACGGCTGATCACGGTCGGTGCGATCAGCGCGGCCAGGATGCCGATGATCACGACCACCACCATGATTTCAATCAGCGTAAAGCCTCGTTGCAGGCTCAGGGCTTGCGGCCTGCCCGGATGTCCAATCATCAAGCGTCACCTGTCGTAGCGGAAAAAATGCCAAACATCGTCGAAAGATAGCATAGGGTTGTGACCATGAATGTGAGGCAATCGTTTCCTGGTGAGTGGTGGTCGACCGCCGCCCCCGCGCTGGGCATTGCGCTGGCGGTCGCGGTGCCCGCGGCGCTGTTGCTGGGTGTTGCGCCGG
>JBGTIC010000263.1:0-2218 GCA_041745895.1 Gammaproteobacteria bacterium | reverse complement strand
CGCGCTCGACGCGGCCGCCCTCACGAAACTCCAGCGCCGTAATGCGCCCTGCAACCTCCGGGCTGATGTCGACTTCGCTGCTGGCGCGCAGCGTACCGACACCGCGTACGGCATCGATCATCTGCTGCCGGGCCACGGTGGTGACCTCTACGACGACCGCCGGCGCCGCGCGCTGCTCGCTGGTCGGTTCGTCCGAACACGCGGTCAGTGCGAGGGCACCCAATAACAGTGTGAGTGTGGCGACAACCGGTCTGGCAACGCGGGGCTCAGCCGTGCTGCGGTTTGAAAGCTTAGTGGATGGCATGAAATGTCCGGACTGGAAGGCCTGCAGACTCTGTGCGCCACCGGCGCACAAGACCTGAGCAATGATACGCGAACGCGCACCCGATGGATTCGCCCCTGTCGCCGGATCGCACAGCGGCCGGAGGTCTCCGGCGCATCTTGGCGCAGCAGGGCACCCGGTATGGAGGACCGGGTGCCCCGCGCAGCTTTTCTCAGCCGTGCACAGCCACGATCAGCGGCACGATCAGCAGTGCCACGATATTGATCACCTTGATCAGCGGGTTGATTGCAGGCCCGGCAGTGTCCTTGTAGGGGTCGCCTACGGTGTCACCGGTCACGGCGGCCTTGTGGGCCTCCGAGCCCTTGCCGCCGTGGTTGCCGTCTTCGATGAACTTCTTGGCATTGTCCCAGGCACCGCCACCTGCGGTCATGGAGATGGCCACGAACAGGCCCGTGATGATCGTGCCCATGAGCATGCCGCCCAGCGCGGCCGGGCCGAGGAATACGCCGACCAGCACAGGCGCGAGCACCGGCAGCATCGCCGGCAGCACCATTTCCTTGATCGCCGCCTTGGTCAGCATGTCGACGGCGCGCGAGTAATCCGGTTTCGTCGTGCCTTCCATGATGCCCGGGATCTCGCGGAACTGGCGGCGCACCTCGTTGACCACCGAAGCTGCGGCGCGACCCACCGCCTCCATCGCCATGGCGCCAAACAGATACGGGATCAGACCGCCGATGAACAGGCCGACGATGACGCGGTAGTCCGAGAGCAGAAACGTCACGGCCAGCCCGTCTGCCTCCAGCGCATAGTTGTAGTCGGCAAACAGCACCAGCGCTGCAAGGCCCGCCGAGCCGATGGCATAGCCCTTGGTGACCGCCTTGGTGGTATTGCCGACCGCGTCGAGCTGGTCGGTGACCACGCGCACCTCGGCAGGCAGGTCGGACATCTCTGCGATGCCGCCTGCGTTGTCGGTGATCGGACCGAAGGCATCGAGTGCCACCACCATGCCGGTCATCGACAGCATGGTTGTCGCGGCGATGCCCAGGCCATAGAGCCCGGCCAGCTCATAGGCGCCCCAGATGCTTGCGCACACGGCCAGCACCGGCCAGGTCGTGGCCTTCATCGACACGCCAAGTCCGGCGATGATGTTGGTGGCATGGCCGGTCGTGGAGGCTGCCGCCACATGACGGACCGCGCTGTACTGCGTGCCGGTATACAGTTCGGTGATCCACACCATGAAGGCGGTGAGCGCCAGCCCGATGAGGGCGGCACCATACAGCCCGTTGGGGTTGGCGGCGCTGCCATCGAGCGTCTGGCCCATCATCAGATGCGTGATCGGGTAGAAGAACACGGCCGCCAGGATGCCCGAGGCGATCATGCCCTTGTAAAGCGCGCCCATGATCGAGCCGCCTTCGCCGACGCGCACGAAAAAGGTCCCGACGATCGATGCGACGATGGACGCAGCACCCAGCACCAGCGGGAACATCCAGGCCGCGAAGCCGTAGGTCTCGCCCAGCAGCAGAAAGCCCAGCAGCATGGTCGCAATGACCGTGACCGCGTAGGTTTCGAACAGATCTGCAGCCATGCCGGCGCAGTCACCGACGTTGTCCCCGACGTTATCGGCGATCACCGCAGGATTACGCGGATCGTCTTCCGGGATGCCGGCCTCGACCTTGCCGACGAGGTCGGCGCCCACGTCCGCGCCCTTGGTAAAGATGCCGCCGCCGAGTCGCGCGAAAATAGAGATCAGCGAGCCGCCGAAGGCCACGCCCAGCAGTGCCTTGATGGCCGTGCGCGGCTCGGTGTCACCAGCGCCGCCGGCGATGAGTGCGAAATAGCCTGCGACGCTGAGCAGGCCAAGACCGACGACCAGCAGGCCGGTGATCGCGCCGCCGCGGAAAGCCACGTCCATCGCGGGTTTCAGGCCGCTGCGCG
>JBGTIC010000262.1:0-1553 GCA_041745895.1 Gammaproteobacteria bacterium | reverse complement strand
GGCGTGCCAGTCGCGGTGCTTTCGCGCTGCCGCGCGGCAGTATGGACGAGGCGGGCTACATCGCCGCGGTGGCGCGCGCCAAGCAGTTCATCGCCTCCGGTGACATCTATCAGATCGTGCTGTCGGTGCGCTTCGCAGGTCAGCACAGTGTCGATCCCTTCGAGGCCTACCGGGCGATGCGGCTGATCAATCCCTCGCCATACATGTTCTTTTGTGACCTCGGCGACCTGCAGCTGGTCGGCTCATCGCCCGAGGCGCTGGTGCGTCTGCACGGACGGCAGGCCTCGCTGCGGCCGATCGCAGGCACGCGTCCTCGCGGTGAGACGGACGCCGCCGATCTTGCGCACGAGCACGAGCTGCTGGCGGATCCGAAGGAGAATGCCGAGCACGTGATGCTGGTGGATCTGGCGCGCAACGATCTCGGGCGCGTTGCCCGCGCGGGCAGTGTGCATGTCGACCCGTACCGCTCGATCGAGCGCTACAGTCATGTCATGCACATCGTCAGTGGCGTGCAGGGCGAACTTGCGGCCGATCGCGATGCCTTCGACCTTTTCGCCGCGGCCTTTCCGGCGGGCACGCTGGTCGGCGCGCCGAAGGTGCGCGCCATGCAGCTCATCGATGAGCTCGAGCCGGTCTCACGGGGACTCTACGCCGGCACCGTGGGCTATTTCGGTCACGGCGGGGATATGGATCAGGCGATTGCGATCCGGACCATGGTTTTTCACGGCGATGAGTACAGCTTCCAGGCAGGCGCCGGCATCGTCGCCGACAGCGTGCCGGCCACGGAGTACGCCGAAGTGCTGGCCAAGAGTGCGATTCTGCGTCGCGCGCTGGCCATGGCGGAGAAGGGACTATGACGCCGCGACTGCTGCTGATCGACAATTACGACTCGTTCACCTACAACCTGGTGCAGGCCTTCATGGTGCTGGGCGCCGAGGTGCTGGTACACCGCAATGACCAGATCACCGTCGCGGCGGCCGAGCGGCTTGCGCCCACCCACCTGGTGATCTCACCCGGACCGGGCAGGCCTGAGGACGCCGGTGTGTCGATCGCGATGCTCGAGGCCTTCGCCGAGCACATTCCAAGCCTTGGCGTCTGCCTGGGTCACCAGTGCATCGTGGCACTGATGGGCGGGCAGATCGTGCGCGCACGCCGACTGATGCATGGCAAGACCTCGCAGGTGTTTCATGATGGTCAGGGCGTGTATTCGGGCCTGCCCGACCCGTTCGAGGCCGGCCGCTATCACTCACTGATGGCCGAGCAGGACAGCATTCCGCCGGTGCTGGAAGTCACCGCGCGCACGGCAGAGGAGGAGATCATGGGCGTGCGCCATTGCAGCTTTGCCATGGAAGGCGTGCAGTTCCATCCAGAGAGTGTACTCACCCCGCAGGGTAATAACCTGATGGCGAATTTTCTGGGTATCACGCGGGAGACATTGTGATGGCGGGTCCGTGGCGTGGCGTGCTCGAACAATTGCTAGCCGGAGAGGAATTGAGCGAGGCACAGGCCGGTGCGCTGATGCGCGCGCTGGCCGGCGGTGAGCTGCCCGAGGC
>JBGTIC010000261.1:0-17931 GCA_041745895.1 Gammaproteobacteria bacterium | reverse complement strand
GCGTCGGGGCTGGCGCTGACGGCTCGCGCGTCGATCCTGCGCTGGGAGGCCGAGCGCCGCGCCACTATTCAAGGCGGTGCCAGCGTGTTCGAAAAGCGCCGCGGGACGGGCTTGGCGCTGGGGCTGGGTGCGGAGCTTGCGCTCGGGCAGTCGAACTGGTCAGCCAGCTTCAATCTCGAGCGCAACCGGGTGGCCGGCAGGGATCTGGATTCGGTGGGGCTGGGAATGCGTTATCGCTTCTGACGAGGGGGAACTTCGCTCCCGGATGATGGCAGAAGCCGCGCCGTGAGATGGCCAGTCATCCTCGCGGTCGCGCCACCCACCACCACACCAGCGCACCGATTGCACCCAGCACCAACAGGCTTGCGCCATGCAGCGCCACCGCTGTCAGGCCCTCGCTGGTGAATTGCCCATCGACCACCAGATCGACCTGTCGCTGGCGTACCCACGAAGCTCGGCGAAGATCCCACGCGTGGTAGAGCGTCCCGACCAGCGCGGCGCCACCGGCACCGATAACCACGCTGAGCAACGCCGTATGTCGCCCCAGCCTTCGCAGCAGCAGCCATGCCGGCACGCCCGCTGCTGCGGTCAGCGCATACGCCCACGGCAGCGTCTGCACGAAGGCGATGATGTTGAAGCCCTGTGCCGAGATGGCCCAGATCGCACTGGGCAGCAACGGTGCCAACGAGAAGCCGCCGAGCACTCGGCGCGGCGTCATGGGCTCATGGCCCTGTGGAAGAAAACGGTGTCGCCGGCAGGCCTTCGAGGCAGGTCCACAGCTGGGCCAGACGCTCCCGGCGCAGATCTTGCGGGTAAGGCACGGCCTGACCGCGACCCCACACCGGGGCGGGCCAGGCGTCGTCGCCGACATGACGTACGATGACGTGGATATGCAGCTGTGCCACCACGTTGCCCAGCGCGGCTACGTTCATCTTATCAGCGGTGAAGGTTTCGGCCATGCGTCGCGCCACTTCGCACGCCAGCTCGAGCACCTCGACGCGCCGCCCGGCCGGCAGCTCATGGAGCTCGCGCAGACCTGGCAAAGCAGGTACCAGGATGCACCATGGGAACCGGCTGTCGTCCATCAGCAGCAGCCGGCAGTCGTCCAGCGCGGCCACAGGCAGGGTGTCGTGCGCGAGCACGGGATCGAGCTGGAAGTCCATACTTGTGATTCGACCTCGGCGGCGTGTAGGGTGGCGCTTTTCGGGGCGCACAGCCACGTTCATCCTCAGGAGTTTTCGCGTGAATATCAAGACAATGCTGGCGGCCACCACGGCGATGCTGCTGGCCATGACGCTGTTTCCGGCGAACGCGGATGATGCCCGCGCGGTGGCTGAGGGCCGCGAGGTATCGATCGAATACACGCTCACGCTCGACGATGGCACATTGGCCGACAGCAATGTCGGCGAAGCCCCCTACGTCTACGTGCAGGGCCAGCAGCAGATTCTCCCCGCGCTGGAAGCAGCACTGGTGGGCCTGGTTGCAGGCGATACGCGCGAAGTGCGGGTCAGCGCCGAAGACGGCTACGGGCTGATCGACCCGGAGATGTTCCAGGAGGTGCCGCTGGAGGCGATCCCGGAGGAGGGCCGGCAGGTCGGCGAGGAGCTCGTCGGCGCCGATCCCAGTGGTCAGCCGTTCCAGGTGCGCGTAGCCGAGGTTCGCGAGGACGTCGTGGTGGTGGATTTCAACCATCCGCTGGCAGGTCAGACACTGAACTTCGCTGTGAAGGTGCTCGCGGTGAACTAAACGCGTGCGTGTTGCTGCGCGCACCCGAGAGCGGGGCCCGGGCGACCAGGGTTGTCAGCCCCCGGCCACCCAGTCGCACAGCCGATCGATGCCAGCGCATGTCGGATTGCAGTGTCGCGCGAGAAAGTCATCGTCGGGCAGCGTGCCGGGGGGCAACGCTGCCATCGCCCTGGCGCCGTCGAAGTCAACGCAGGCGATGCGCACCGACAGCTCGTGCTCGGGTCGTCCGAATGCGGTGCCGGGCAGAAGCGCCACACCAGCCTGCTCCAGGGCCAGTTCGCAGAACTCGGTGCTGGTTGACACGCCCTTCCTGGCAAGCTGCTCGCGCAAACGAGTGAAGTTCGGAAACACGTAGAAGCCGCCGCGCGGCTCGGTGAGTTCCGCGCCCACCGCCACGAGGCGCTTGTACGCATAGTGCATCAGGGATGCGAGAATGCGCCGGGCGCTGTCGAGATACGCGTCCATCTCGGCGCTTTCCTCGAAGCCGCGGATTGCGGCGTACTGTATCGGTGCTGCGGTGGACGTGAAGGTCTCGCTGGCCACGGCGGCCATGGTATCGACCAGCCACTTCAGCGTGTCAGGGAAGGTAAACGCCCCCAGCCGCCAGCCCCCCGCACCGGCCCATTTCGAAAGGCCGTTGCTGATGATCGTGCCCTCCGGATAGAAGCGCGCGATCGACACATGGTTGCCTGCAAAATTCAGTCCGCTGTATATCTCATCGGAGAGCAGCAGCACGCGATAGCGACGTGCGACCTCAGCGATGGCCTCGAGCTGCTCGGCGGGGTAGGTGGTGCCGGTCGGGTTGCCGGGATAGTTGAGGATCAGCAGGCGCGGCCGCTCGGGGTCCGCCGCACACAGCCGCTCCAGTGCCTGGGGAGTGACGCCCAGGCCCGACTCGATCTGTGTGGGCAGCCAGCGCAGGTGCCGGCCGATGATCTGCGCCTGTGGCGCATAGGACACCCAGCTCGGCGCGGGGATGACGAGATCGCCGTAGTACACCAGCTGAACCAGGAACATCAGCTCCTTGGTGCCCGGGCCAACGAGCACATGTTCGGGGTGAAACTCGAGCCCCTCGGTGCGCCGGTAGTAGTCGACGATCGCCTGGCGCAGCGCCGGAAGTCCCTTCACCGGGAGATAATCCTTCTCTCCCGCATGCTCGCGCAGCGACTGCACCATCAGTTCGGGCACGGGAAAGGGCGACTGGCCAAGACCCAGCCGCACCACCTCCACGCCCCGTCGGCGCAACGCATTGCTGCGTTCGTTGATCGCGAGGGTCGCGGAGTGCTGCAGGCCGCGGACATTGAGGTTCAGGTGAACTTGCGGGGAGAACCGAGGCTGTGAGCTCATGTCAGTCCGTGGGCTGATGGTCGCAGTCCGAGTCTAACATCCCGACACCGACCGACCGCCCGACCACGGCGTTTTGCGTTCGCAGCGTACGGCGTGCGTCAATCTGCCGCAGCAGCATCGCGTCCAGGCTGCAGCACCGAGCTCAGAAAGGCCCGCGTGCGCGCTTCGCCGGGTCGGCCCAGCAGCTGCTCGGGCGGCCCCTGTTCGACCACGCGACCGCCATCCATGAATACGATGCGATCGGCGATCTCGGCGGCGAACTGCATCTCGTGGGTGACCAGCAGCATGGTCATCTCGGAACGCTCGGCAAGGTCGCGCAGTACGCTCAGGACTTCACCGACCATTTCAGGATCCAGCGCCGAGGTCACCTCATCGAACAGCATCACGGCGGGCTCCATGGCCAGTGCGCGCGCGATGGCCACGCGCTGCTTCTGTCCGCCGGAGAGTTGCTCGGGTGCGCTGTTTGCCTTGTCGGCCAGGCCGACCTGCTCGAGCAGCGCCCGGCCCTGGGCTTCGGCCTGTGCGCGCGGCACGCCCAGTACATCGACCGGCGCGCAGCAGACATTCTCCAGCGCGCTCATGTGCGGAAACAGATTGAAATGCTGGAACACCATACCGGCATGCAGACGCAGCCGCCGCAGCGTTTTCTCAGGCGGACGACCTGCACCGTCCCACAATGTCTCGCCGAGCAGTCGTACCTGACCCCGCTGGATGCCCTCGAGCGCCATGGCGATGCGCAGCACCGTGGACTTGCCGGAACCCGAGGGGCCGATGATGGCGAGCTTCTCGCCGCGCGGCACCGACAGGTCGAAGCCCTCGAGGACTTTCAGGTCTGCGTAGCGCTTCGCAACGCCGGTGAATTCCAGTGCTGATGTCATGCGGGCCTCGCTTGCCGGCCGTAGCGGGCTTCCAGACGCCGCACCAGCCGCGAGGCGGTGAGGCTCAAAACAAGAAACATCACCCCGACCAGCGTCAGTGGCTCGAGGTAGCGAAACGATTCGGCACCGGCGATCTTGGCCACCTGCAGCACCTCCATGACCGTGATCGCCGAAAGCAGGGGGGTGTCCTTGAACATCGCGATCAGGTAATTGCCCAGCGCCGGAATGACCGGTGGAATCGCCTGCGGCAGGATGATGCGCCGCCAGCGTGCGCCGGCCGGATAGCCCAGCGAGGCGGCCGCCTCCCATTGTCCACGCGGCACGGCATTGATGCCGGCACGATACACCTCGGCGCAGTAGGCGGCGTAGTGCACACCCAGCGCAAGCACGCCGGTCACCAGCGGCGAGAGCGTCACACCCAGGCCGGGCATCACATAGAACAGGAAATACAACTGGATCAGTAGCGGTGTGCTGCGCACGAACTCGATGAAATGCCGCGCCGCACCGCCGATCCATCGCCCCCCGGCGTGGCGCAGCACCGCCAGCACAAGGCCCAGGCTCAGCGCCAGCAGCATGCCCAGCACGGTCGCCTGCAGGGTGACCACAAGACCCCATAGCAGGCCCGGCAGCGTCTCCAGCGCATAGCTCCAGTCGAAGTTCACGACAGACTGCCGCCGTGGTCGCGACCGCGCGCCAGGCGCCGCTCGAGTCGGCCCATGCCGTGCGAGATCAACCGCGCAGCCAGGTAGTAAAGCAGCAGTACGAGCAGGAAAATCTCGACCGTGCGCAGCGTCTCGGCACGCAACATCTGCGCACGGAACGTCAGGTCGCTCAGCGTGATCATCGACACCAGTGCGGTGTTCTTCAACAACTCGATGAGCAGGTTGCCGGTGGGCGGCACCATCGCCAGCGCGGCCTGCGGGAAGATCACGCGTCGCAGGGTGCCGACACGGCCATACCCCAGCGAGGCTGCAGCCTCCCACTGTCCGCGCGGCACGGCACCGATTGCCCCGCGCACGACTTCGGCACCGTAAGCGCCGGTGTTCAATCCCAGCACCAGCACGGCGGTGAGGAACGCACCCAGATTGATGCCCATCAGCGGCAGGGCGAAGAAAAACCAGAACAGCTGCACCAGTGCGGAGGTGCCGCGAAACACTTCCACGTAGGTAGCGGCCAGCCAGTTCAACGGGCGTGGCGCGAACTCGCGCGCCAGGCCCGCGATCACCGCACAGGTCAGCCCCAGCGCCGCGGCGACCACAGTGATCTGCAATGTCAGGCGCAGACCTTCCAGCAGTGCGGGCAGCAGGGCGAGCAGGTTGCTCATCGGCTCACTCGTCCATCGGCGCCGCACACAGCGCGCTTGCCGTGGCCTCGCCCGGAAGCTCGGCGGCGGTGAAGCCGAAGGAGGCCACCAACTCGAGGTGTTGACGTGAGCCTACGAAGCCGGTGAGCTGTTCGTTGAGCAGCTCGGTGAGCGCAACGTCCTCATGGCGCAGAGCAAAAGCACCGTAGCCCCGCACGGTCTGGCCATCGATCACCGGGTCGGTGAACGGCTCGGCACGTTCGGTGCGGGTGTTGCTCGTGCGGCCCAGCAGGTCCTGGACCGTCAGCGCGGTGCCGGCATAGGCGTCGATGCGTCCGGCCTCGACTGCGGCCAGGGCGCTTGGCGGATCCGGTACGATCACCAGGCGGGCTTCATCGAGATCCAGCGCGCGTGCATAGCGAAGCTGGATCGCGCCGCTGACCACACCCAGCCGTGCATCGGGATGCTCGACAACATCCGCGTAGCTGTGCAGCGCCAGCGGATTGCCCTCGCGCACGAGGAAGGCCTCACCAATGCCATAGGTGGGGTTGGAAAAGGCGACCTCCAGGCAGCGCGCCGGCGTGATGTACATGCCCGCGGCGATGACATCGAATCGCCCGGCCTGCAGGCCGGGAATCAGCGAGCCGAATTCGGTGAGCACGCCTTCGATGCGTGACACGCCCAGCAGGCCGAAGACCACGCGGGCGATTTCCGGTGCCTCGCCGGTCAGCCGGTCAGCGGTCGAATCGTGATACGCGAACGGCGCTTCGTTGGCATAGCCCACGCGCACCACGCCGCGCTCGCGAATGCGCTCGAGGGTTGGCAGGTCAGTCGAGCCGGCGCCGTTGCCAAGCCAGCTGCGTGGCGCCAGCCAGACGGCCAGCAGCACCAGCACTACCCAGAAGCCGATCTCACGCAGCCGTTGGAGCGCCGTGGTTGTGTTCACTCCTGCGGCAGGCGCAGCGGTGTGACCGGGCGGCGATCGGCGATGAACTGTGGTCTGGGGCGCAGTCCGCAGGTCGGCTCGCCAAGCGTGTTCTCCACGCTGTTGTAGACCGCGAAAATATTCGAGCGCGGCTGTGGCGAGATGTTTGAACTCGAGCCGTGCATGGTATTGCAGTCGAAGAACGCCACGCTGCCTGCGACACCGGTAAAGGCTTCGATACCGCCCTGATCCACCAGGCGGGTCAGCTGCCCGTCGTCGGGTACGCCGTACTCCTGGCGCCGCAATGACTGCTGGTAATGATCTTCCGGCGTCTCGCCGACGCAGGCGATGAAGTTCTGGTGCGATCCGGGGATCAGCAGCAGCGGGCCGTTGTGCGCGGTGTTGTCGGTCAGACTGACGGAACACGACACCGCCCGCATGCGCGGCATGCCGTCCTCGACATGCCAGGTTTCGAAGTCCGAATGCCAGTAAAACTCCTTGCCGCGGAACCCGGGCTTGTAGTTGATCCGGCTCTGGTGCAGATAGACATCACCGCCGAGGACTTGTCTGGCCACGCCGAGCAGCCGCGGGTCGCGGAACAGTGCCAGCAGCCGCTCACTGAACTCGTGCACCGCGAAGATAGAGCGCACCGCGCCGCTGCCAGGTTCGGCGATTACGTGCGCATCGCTCGAAGCCGAGTATTCGTTGCGCAGTCGCGAAAGCTCTGCGCAGAAGCCTGCGACCTCATCTGCATCGAGCAACGCCGGCATGATCAGGTAGCCCTGGCGTTCATAGCTGGACAGCGCCTGTTCATCGAGGGGTCCGTCACCGGCAGCGCCCCATACCACGGGATCGAGTCTGTCCAGGCGCGCGGGTCGCGGTGCCACCCTCGAGGGATAGCGGTCCGGAGAATATAGCGGTGTTGCGGTGTTGCTTTTCATGGCCTCGATTCGGCTGATGGGGTGACTGTCAGGGGGGCGGCGCTGTCATCATGACGCGGCGGCTGCCACTACAGGCGCCTCGTCGCTGGCGGGGTAGGCACCATCGGCATCGTGGACCTCCTGGCCGCTGACGGGCGGATTGAACACGCAGATCATCCGCATCTGCGTACGCGCTCGCAGAATGTGCTCGTCATGCTGATCGAGCGCGTACACGGTGCCTGGCTTGATCTGGTGACGCTTGCCGTCTGCCGTGGTTTCGACCTCGCCCTCACCCTCGATGCAGTAGACCGCTTCAAGGTGATTGCGATAGCACATGGGAAGCTCCGCGCCCGCCTCGATGAGCGTGTCATGCAGCGAAAATCCCATTCCTTCGCTTTTCAGCAGCAGGCGCCGACTGGTCCAGCCGGTGCTCACCACCTCGCGTTTGCTGCCGAGCGTGCCTTTGAGTGTTCTTACGATCATGTGTCTGTGCTCCTTGCGAGCTTGTGCAGCTGAAATCGTCGCTTCGTCGTCGATGTTCAGGCGACCTTGCGTCCGGGGGCGGCCTGGCCCGCGACCTTCTTGACGGCCGCCTCCATGATGCGAAGGCCCGCCTCGAGGTCGGCATCGGCGATCGTCAGGGGCGGCAGCAGTTTGAGCACCTGGTCATCCACCCCGGCGGTCTCGATGATCAGTCCGTTCGCAAACGCTTCGCTTGAAGCCTGGGCCGCCAGCGTGCGGTCTGCGAACTCGATGCCCTGGATCAGCCCGCGGCCGCGGGCGCTGGCCTCCACCGGGATGCCATCGACCAGCCTCGCCAGGCGTGTCTCGACGAGCGCGGCCTTGCGTGCAACTTCGCGCTCGAGCTGGTCGTCGGCCCAGAACCCCAGCGCGGCGGTGGCGGTCACGAACGCCGGATTGTGGCCGCGGAACGTGCCGTTGTGCTCGCCGGGCTCCCAGACATCGAGTTCGGGGCGCATCAACGTGACGGCCAGCGGCAGACCGAAGCCGCTCAGGGACTTCGACAGGCAGATGATGTCAGGCTGGATACCGGCAGCCTCGAAGCTGAAGAACGGACCGGTGCGCCCGCAGCCCACCTGAATGTCGTCGACGATCAGCAGCACGTCGTGGCGTCTGAGGATTGTTGCCAGCTCGCGCAGCCACGCCATGCGGGCAACATTGACGCCGCCTTCGGCCTGCACGGTCTCGATGATCGCGGCTGCCGGCTTGTCCATGCCCGAGCCCTCGTCGCCCAGTACGGCTTCCAGCAGCTGCAGACTCTGCTCGTCGGCCACGTCCAGGTAGCTGTCGAACGGCATCAACGTGGTGTGCGACAGCGGCACGCCGGCGCCAGCGCGCTTGAACGAGTTGCCGGTGACCGCCAGCGAACCCAGCGTCATGCCGTGGAAGGCATTGGTGAAAGAGATCACGCGCTCACGGCCTGTCACCTTGCGTGCAAGCTTCAGTGCTGCCTCCACTGCGTTGGTGCCCGTGGGGCCCGGAAACTGCACGCGATAGTCCATATTGCGGGGTTTCAGGATCACCTCTTCGAAACGCTCGAGGAAGCGAATCTTCGCAGCGGTGGCCATGTCCAGGCTGTGGACGATGCGATCCTCGGCCAGATACTCCAGCAATGCGGTCTTCAGCGCCGGATGATTATGGCCATAGTTCATGACGCCCGCGCCGGCGAAGAAGTCGATGTACTCGCGACCGTCTTCGTCGGTGAGGCGTGCGCCGCGTGCATGTGTGAACACACAGGGGAAGGTGCGCACGTAGCCGCGCACGGCGGATTCGAGTCGTTCGATCGTCTGCATGCTCATGATGGTTCAACCTCAGGTGATGAATGCGGTGTCAGCGGGCCGATATAAAACAGGTCTTCGGCCTCGTGGCTGACGGGGAAAAGCGATGCGTCCATGAAGGCGCGCTCTTCGCAGCCTGTCTGGCGCTTGCGCGCAAGCGCGCGGAACAGGCTGCGGGACGCTTCGTTGTCGGGGGTGACGGTGGCTTCCAGCCAGCGCACGGGCGGATGCTGCTGGTCGAGCAGGGCTTCGAGCAGACGCCCGGCGAGTCCCTGGCGGCGCATCCAGGGCGCGACACCGATCTGCCAGACGAAAATGCTCTCGGAGCGTGCGGGCGGACGATAGCCGACGACAAAACCCGCCAGCACACCGTCGACTTCGGCCACCACGCAGCTGTCGGCGAAATCGGTGCAGAACAGCACGTAGAAATAGGCGCTGTTGAGTTCCAGACCGCCCATCTCCTTGACCAGCGCCCACATGGGCGCGCCATCGGAGGGTACCGCGAGACGAAACTTCACTACCGGATCGGCCTGCACGCGGGCCGCTTCAGGCGACATGGGCCACCCCCGTATCGGTAATGCGGAAGGTGCCATGAAAATGGCGCGCGGCATCGACCACGGCATCCGGATCGACCAGGCAGGTGACCGCGTGTTCGGTAGCGAAGGCCTGGCGAACTTCGATGTTCGCCGCCGCGAGCGTGCTTCGGGCGAACTCGAGCGTGGAGGGGTCGCGGCCGGCGCGTCGGCCGACTGCCGACACTGCGCCCAGTGGTCCGTGGACGGCCACGCCTTCGCCGCAGTGCTTCATGATGGCCGTGGACAGGCCCGGAATGTCTGCGACCTGTTCGGTGGTGACCAGGTAGCTTCCACGCCCGCCTTCGGCCAGTGCCGGTGCGAACAGGTCGAACTCGCCGAGCATCGCGCGCAGGCGTTCGTGGTCGGCATGTTCGGTGAAGTCTATGCGCAGCAGTGCCTTGTGGCAGGCGACACCGACAATGCGCGAGCGTCCCGCGCCGGGTTCGTCACGGACCACGGTCTCGCCACCCTTGCCGTGGGTCTTGCGGGCGAAGATCGTCACACCATGCTCGAGCGCATAATCGATGGCGCGTTCGTTGAGTACGCCGGCGCCATGGTGGGCGAGCGCTTTCATTTCTACGAGACTGAGCATGCGCAGCCGCGCGGCGTCCGGCACGACTCGTGGGTCGGCGGTGTAGACGCCATCCACGTCGGAGTAGATCTCGCAGCGCGAGGCCGACAGCGCGGCGGCGATCGCCACGGCTGTGGTGTCCGAGCCTCCGCGACCCAGCGTGGTGATGTCGCCACTCGGGCTGGTGCCCTGGAAGCCTGCGACGACAACAATCTGCCCGTTGGTCAAGGCTTCGCGCATGCGCGCAGGCTCGACGCTGCGGATACGCGCATTGAGGTGGGCCGAGCAGGTCTTTACACCGGCCTGTGCGCCGGTCAGCGCGATTGCGTCCAGCCCGAGATCCTGCAATGCCAGCGACAGCAGCGACGCGGATTTCTGTTCGCCGGCGGCCAGCAGCATGTCGAGTTCGCGGTGCTCGGGGTTGGCGTTGAGCCGTCCTGCGTGGGCCAGCAGCCGGCTGGTGGTGTCGCCCATGGCGGAGACCACAGCAACAATCCCGTGCCCCGCCTGGTGTGCGCTCGCGATGCGCTTTGCGACTGCGCGCAGCATGTCGTCTTCGGCCAGTGATGAGCCGCCGTATTTCTGAACAATGATGTCCATATCTGATCAAGCCTGTCTGTGATTTACCGAGAGTGATTGTTGGATCAGGGGTCGGCAGGTGGCATCGGCGTCAGCGCCGAGCCCTCATCCTTGATGCGCAGGATGTCTACCAGTGCTTCGAGGCTGCGGTTGAGATCCTCGAGCTGACGATCCTCCAGCCGGGTCAGGGCATCGAGCAATGCGCCTTCAGCCGGGCGTGGTGCGCTGGCCAGAAGGCGAGCCCCGTCGTCGGTGGGGAACAGCTGAACGACCCGCGCGTCTGGTCCGCGGCGCTCCCTGCGCAACAGACCCTTGCTCTCGATCTTGTCGAGCAGGTTGCTGGCGGTGGCCGGCTTGATCGAAAGACGTCGCGAGATATCGGACACTTTCAATCCGGGCTCGCGAAACACCTCCCACAGGGCCCACAGTTGCGCAGCACTGACGCCGCACTGGCGTTCGACCCAGCTGGAGTGCGCCTGGATGGCGCGAACGACGATACGAAACTGCCTGACTGCCGACATCACGCGCGCCTCACGGGCAAGCGACGACTGCGCATCGTCGAGCGGGCGACGCGGATTGCGACCCTGGCGCTTTGGTCTGGTTTTGTTTGCTGATTTCGCTTCCTTGCTCATGTCAACCATCTATTATAAGCAACCAAATAGATTTGTGCAAAACTAATTACCCCCTTGCTCGGCAGGGCGGGATTGTTCGTTATAGAATCCGCGCTCCCAAACTCGCAGCGCGCGCTGCTGAGATAAGGTTTCGCGACACATGTTCAGAAGCATCGCGCTGTTCTGCATCCTGTTTGCCATCTGGCTGCTGTGGTCGGGCATGTTCAAGCCATTGCTGATCGGGCTTGGACTGGTTTCCTGCGTGCTGGTCGTATTTCTGGCCCGGCGCATGGAAACCATCGACAAGGAATCGGTGCCGCTGCACCTGGGCTGGAGCATCGTCACGTACTGGGGCTGGCTGCTGAAGGAAATCGTGATCTCCAGCCTGCATCTCTCGCGCATCATCCTGTCGCCGAAGCTTGCGATCAGTCCGCGCATGCTGCGTGTTCAGGCCCTGCCGCGCGGACAGGTCACCCGCGTGATTCTGGGCAACTCCATCACGCTCACACCCGGTACGCTGACCACCGACATCGATGATCACGGCATGATCACCGTGCACGCGCTGACCGCGCAGACCGCTGAGGGTGTGGCGGGCGGGGAGATGAACCGGCGCGTGGCTGCGCTTGATAAGCCGGAGGCCTGAGCATGTTCATTGCTGCAGGTCTGGCAATCCTCGTGACCATGGCAATGGCTATTCTGCGCGGCCTGATGGGACCGGGTGTCTACGATCGCCTGCTCGCTGTGAACATGTTCGGCACCAAGACGGTGCTGTTTCTCTCCGTGGTCGCGTTCGCCTACGGACGGCCCGACTTCCTGGACCTGGCGCTGGCCTACGCGCTGATCAACTTCATCGGCGTACTGGCGGTCCTGCAGTTCGTGCAGACGCGCGAGGCGCGGCGGCGCGAGGAAACAAATCGTTCGGGTGAGTCGTCATGACCGTGTTTGACGCACTGGCCGGGCTGCTGATGACCGCGGGTGGGATTTTCGTGCTGATCGGCGGCATCGGTGTGCTGCGGATGCCTGATCTGTACACGCGCATGCATGCCGCCAGCGTCACCGAGGGCATGGGCGCGCTGCTTATCCTGGGTGGGCTGATGCTGCATTCGGGGTTCACCCTGGCCACTTTCAAGCTCTTCGCCATCCTCGTGTTCCTGCTCTTTACCAGTCCTACGGCGGCCTACGCGCTGGTCAACACGGCGCTTATGAGCGGCACCAAGCCCGAGGGACTGGCCGCCGACAGTGAGGATCCAGTGCCATGATGACGCTGTTTGGCATCATCACGCTGACGCTGCTGGCGGTCTCCGCGTTCGCCACCATCCAGAGCCGCAACCTGTTCGTCTCCAGCATGTGGTTCGGCATCTTCAGCCTGCTGATGGCGTCCAACTTCTTCATCCTGGATGCCGCCGACGTCGCCCTCACGGAAGCCGCGGTGGGCGCAGGGGTCTCGACCGTGCTGTTTTTAAGCGCACTGGCGCTGACCGCCGAGCATGAGAAGGGTGCTCTGCCCGGCGCCCGCTGGTTGCCGATCGTCGTGCTCGCGCTTGCCTCTGCGGTGCTGTTCTATGCAAGCTTCCAGCAGCCGGTGCTGGGAGATCCCCAGGCGCCGGTCCACCAGCACGTGGCGCCCTGGTATCTGGCGGAGACGCCGAATCTGATCGACATTCCCAACGTGGTGGCCGCCGTGCTGGCGTCATTTCGCGCCTACGACACGCTCGGCGAGGTGATCGTCGTGTTCGCCGCCGGTGTGGGCGTGCTCTCGGTGCTGGGCTTCAAGCCGCGGCGCAAGCGGGCGGTGAGTGGCGCCCAGGTGGCGCGCGTGGTGCGCGGTATCCAGCACCACGCCATTCTGCGCGTGGTCGGCAAACTGATCATTCCGTTTCTGCTGCTGTTCGGCCTGTTCGTGCAGTTCCACGGGGAATACACGCCCGGCGGCGGTTTTCCGGCCGGCGCGCTGTTCACCGCCGCGATCATGCTCTACGCGATCCTCGAGGGCGCCGATCGCTCGGCGCGCGTGATGCCGCAGCGCGTGATGCTGATACTGGCCGCGCTCGGGGCGACGCTGTTCTCCACGGTCGGTGTCGTGTGCATGCTGCTGGGCGGGAATTTTCTCGAATACGACGTGCTGCTGGCGAGTAATACCGCCGCGCAGCAGCTGGGCATCATTCTGGTCGAGTTCGGCGTCGGCGTGACCGTGGCTGCGGTGCTCATTGCGGTGTTCAACGCCATGGCCAATCGCGAGACCTACTGATGCAGATCCTTGGCCTGTACAACTACTGGATCTTCATCCTGTTGCTGGCAATCGGGCTGTACGCCGTGATCGTCAAGAGCAACTACATCAAGCGCATGATCGGGCTTGCCATCTTCCAGGCCGCGGTGTTTCTGCTGTTCATCACGATGGACAAGGTCGAAGGCGGTACGGCACCGATCTTCACGAAGTACATGGTGCCCGGACAGCTTTACGCAAACCCGCTGCCCCAGGTGCTGATCCTGACGGCGATCGTCGTGGGCATCTCGGTCACTGCACTGGGGCTGGCCATCGCGATCCGCATCAAGGAAGAGTACGGCTGCGTGGAAGAGCACGAAACCCAGCGCATGGACCGCGAGCCGTGAATCTCCTCGAGCAGCTGCCCGCACTGCAGGTAGTTGTCCCGCTGCTGATGGCCCCGCTGGTGGCCATGCTCAGCGGTCGTGGCGCGCTGCCGTGGCTGTTGACGACGCTGACCAGTGCCGCATCGTTCGTCATCGCGGTGCTGCTCACGCAGCAGGTTCTGGCCGATGGTCCGCTGTTCTACGAGATGGGCGGCTGGTCGGTGCCATTTGGCATTGGCCTTGCGATCGGGCCGTTTGCCACACTGATGCTGCTGGTGGTCACCGGCGCCTCCACGCTTGCGCTGTTGTGGGGCGGGGCGAGCATGGATCACGAGGTGGGACGTTCGCACCTGCCGCTGCTCTACAGCTCCTGGCTGATGGCGCTGGCGGGATTGCTGGGCATCGTCGTCAGTGGGGATGCCTTCAACATCTTCGTGTTCATGGAAATCTCCTCGTTGGCCTCTTACGTACTGGTGGCCGCTGGCCCGGATCGTCGTGCGCTGACCGCCACATTCAAGTACCTGATCACCGGTACCGTGGGCGCGACGTTTTATCTGATCGGCGTGGGCTACATCTACATGATGACCGGCACGCTGAATCTTGCCGACATGGCCGCGCGCCTGGGCGAGGTCAGTGAGCTTGCGCCCGTTCTCATTGCTACAGGCTTCATCCTTGTGGGCCTCGGACTCAAGGCGGCGCTGTTCCCGATGCACGCCTGGATGCCCAACGCCTATACCTTCGCGCCCAGCGCGGTGGCGGTGTTCCTGGCCGCCTGCTCGACCAAGGTCGCGTTGTTCGTGCTGATCCGCTTCGATTTCGTGGTGTTCCAGCCGAACCTGGCCGGTCACGGGCTGATGTTCACCTCGTTCCTGCTGCCGCTGTGCGTGGCCGCCTTCCTTGTCGGCTCGGTCATTGCGGTGTTCGAAAGCGATCTCA
Source organism: Gammaproteobacteria bacterium (assembly GCA_041745895.1). Classification (GTDB taxonomy): domain Bacteria; phylum Pseudomonadota; class Gammaproteobacteria; order Steroidobacterales; family PWYM01; genus PWYM01. Next base: position 3,152 of record JBGTIC010000261.1, on the reverse strand, counting down.
AGCGCCTGCTTGGTTACTCCTCGGTAGCCCAGATCGGCTACATCCTTCTCGGTGCAAGCCTGCTCAGCGCGGCGGGCACGACGGCGGCAATGCTGCACATGTTCAACCATGCGCTGATCAAGGCCGCCCTGTTCATGGCGGCCGGCGCGCTGTTCCTTCGCTACGGCTCGATGCGTCTGAGTGACCTGGCAGGCGCCGGGCGGGCGATGCCCTGGACCATGGCAGGCTTCGCGCTTGCCGGTCTGTCGCTGATCGGCGTGCCGCTCACCGTGGGCTTCATCAGCAAGTGGTACCTGATTCTTGCCGCGCTTGAACACGGAGTCGGCGGTGCGGTGCTGGTCGGCCTCATCCTGCTGAGCTCGTTGCTCGCGGTGATCTACATCTGGAAGGTCATCGAGGTGGCGTACTTCCGGGAGGCCGTTGAAGGTGCCACCGTACCCGCCGAGGCGCCAGTGTGGATGCTGTCGCTGCTGTGGCTGGTTGTGCTCGGCAACTTCTGGTTTGGCATCGACCCATCTCTGCCGCTCTCGCTGGCCGGCATGGAAGTGCCGGCACTGCTCGGTGGTCGGCCATGAGTCCGCAGATGCAGCTGCTGCTGGCCGTGTTCCTGCCGCTGCTCGGTGCCGTGGGCATCGCGCTGGCCGGGCGCTGGCCGAACCTGCGCGAGAGCGTCACGCTGGTTACGGCCGTGGGCCTGATGCTGCTGGTATGGAGCTTTCTGCCGCAAGTGCTGGCAGGCGAGCGACCGCAACTGGTGCTCGCTGAAATGCTGCCGGGGCTGTCGATCGCGTTTCGTATCGAACCGCTGGGCATGATCTTCGCCTGCCTCGCATCGCTGCTGTGGATCGTCAACTCGGTCTACTCGATCGGCTACATGCGCGGCAACAACGAAAAACACCAGACGCGCTTCTACGTGTGCTTCGGCATTGCACTCTCGGCGGCCATCGGCGTGGCGTTCGCGCAGAACCTTTTGACGCTGTTCATCTGCTACGAAGTGCTCACGATCTCCACCTATCCGCTGGTCGCGCACAAGGGTGATGCCCACTCGGTGCGCCAGGCGCGTGTGTACATGGGCATCCTGCTGGCCACCTCCATCGGTCTGATGCTGCCGGCGATGATCTGGACCTACGCGCTGGCAGGCACGCTGGAGTTCACCCCGGGGGGCATCCTGGAGGGCCATATCGAGGGCCCGTTGCTGGGTCTGCTGCTGCTGTTGTTCGTGTTCGGCGTCGGCAAGGCCGCGGTGATGCCGGTGCACCGCTGGTTGCCTGCCGCGATGGTCGCGCCCACGCCGGTCAGCGCCCTGCTGCATGCGGTGGCCGTGGTCAAGGCCGGTGTGTTCACCATCACCAAGCTGATCGTCTATCTGTTCGGCCCGGAGTTCCTGTTCAGCCAGACGGGCACGCAGTGGCTGCTGTATGCGGCCTGCTTCACGATCATCGCTGCCAGCGTCATCGCGCTGCGCCAGACCAATCTCAAGCGTATGCTGGCGTATTCGACGGTCAGCCAGTTGTCCTATGTCGTCATGGCTGCGGTGCTGCTCACCCCGATCTCCCAGATCGGCACGGCGCTGCACATCCTCGCCCACGGTTTTGGCAAGATCACGCTGTTCTTCGCGGCCGGCGCGATCTACACGGCATCCAAGAAGACCGAACTCAATCAGCTCTACGGCATCGCCCGGCGCATGCCCTGGACGATGGCCGCGTTCACGATCGGCGCGCTGAGCATGATCGGTGTGCCGCCGACCGCCGGTGCGGTGTCGAAGTGGTACATCCTCGGTGGCGCGCTGGGCACGCAGAACATGCTGGTGGTATTCACGCTGGTGGCCAGCACGATTCTGAACTGCGCGTATTTCCTGCCGGTGGTGTATCGGGCCTGGCTGCGCGACGAAGACGTCGCACCGAAAAAAGACCATGGGGAGGCGCCTTGGCCGGCCGTTCTTGCGCTGACCACCACGGCGCTGCTGACGCTTGGGTTCTTCTTCTTCAACGGCCCTGCGCTCGAGCTCGAAGCGCAGATGCTGGCGGGGGACTGAAGATGCACGGGTGTCCGGAGATCACGCGATGATCGGTGCCGTCCCGCCGGGGCTGGTGATGCTGCTGGGTGCGGCACTGCTGCTATGCACGCGCGGCACCGCGCAGCTTGCGGTGTTGATCGGCGCCCCCGTGCTGGCGTTACTGGCGACGCTGTCGATCCCCGACGGTGCGGCGCTGAGCGTGGGGTTTTTGCAGTACCAGGTCGCGGTGCTGTATGGCAGCGGCCTTGCGCGCGCGCTGGCGGGCACATTGCTTCTGGCTGTGCTGGCACTGGCGCTGTACCTGCGAAAGTCGGTCGCCGTCACGGAGCTGGTGGCCGCCTACGCGGCGGCAGGCTTCGCGCTGGGCGTGGTGCTCGCCGGTGATCTGATCGCCGTGTTCCTCAACTGGGACCTGCTCGCGCTGGCCGCCACTGCGTTGATCTGGAGCGCCGGCACAGAGGCGGCCCGAGCTGCGGGCATTCGCTTTCTGGTCATGCAGCTGATGGGCGGCATCGTCTTCAAGCTGGGCATGGATGGCGCCTACGCGTTCAACGGCAGCTACGTGCTCGGCGCGCTGCCGCTGGACGCGCCCTTCGTATGGGCGCTGCTGGTGGGAATCCTGGTCAAGGCCGCAGCGTGGCCGGTGTCCGTCTGGCTGCCGGATGCGTACTGCAACGCCAGTCCGACGGCACCGGCGTGGCTTTCGCTGCTGTTGCCGGCCACCGCGACCTACATGGTGCTTGTGGTGTTCGGCGGCAGCGCCGTGCTGCTGGCGGTGGGCGCGCTGATGGGCCTCTACGGCGTGGTGTATGCGCTGCTGCAGGACAGTCGGCGCCGCCAGCTCTGCCATCTGCTTGTTGCCTATGCTGGGTTGGTGATTGCATTGGCGGCGCTGCCTGCCACCACCAGCATCAGCGTGGTGCTGGCGATCGTGCAGCTGCCGCTGTTCGCCATGCTGTTCGCCGCGGCGGCGAGTGCGTCGTCGGATCAGGTGTTGCGCGGCGAGACGTCGGCGATCTCCCTGCGCAATCCGGTGGATACCGACTGGGTATGGCGCGTGCTGCTGTTCCGGCTGGGCCGTGCCGTGGTGGAGTGGCTGGCCACACTGCGTGCCGCGCTCGAGCGCATCGTGCTC
>JBGTIC010000260.1:0-4359 GCA_041745895.1 Gammaproteobacteria bacterium | reverse complement strand
CGTAGTGTCAACCCCGCGGCCCGCAACGAGGTCCTCTTGGTTGACGACTCTTGATTGGAGGCCAACAGTGGAGTCACGTGCATCGGTTGTCACGGGCTGGAGTTTGGCCGCCCTATCGTTTAGATCTGCAACCTGAGTCGGGGAGGGCGCTCCGTTGCCCGCTTGGGCGTTATCAAAGGCCCCGGTGCCTGGCGTTCCACGGTTACCTGTGGGAGAGCTGCCCCCGATAACTGATGAGAGATCACCCAATACGGACGATGCGAACTTGGCTTTATCGGTGTCGTCCGAGGCGAGCCAGTTCTGGGTGACACGCATTGCAGCGACAACCTGCATAGCCCTCTGGTCTCCCTGGAACAAGCCGCTCGGACCGCCCATCTTGTAGATGGGATTGTTCTGCTGACCTGCCCCCACTGAGCCGTACCACCTGATGGTTAGTAGAGTCCGTCACCTAGACGAGGACGGACATGCGCAAGAGTCGATTTACCGCTGAGCAGATCATTGGATTTCTGAAGGAAGCGGAGGCCGGGATGCCGGTTTCCGAGTTGTGTCGGCGGCACGCCTTCAGCGACGCGACGTTTTACAAGTGGCGGGCCAAGTACGGGGGTATGCAGGCTGATGAGGCTAAGCGCCTGCGGGACCTGGAAACCGAGAACACCCGCTTGAAGAAGCTGCTAGCCGAGGCGCATCTGGACATCGAGGCCCTGAAGGTTGGCTTCGGGGTAAAGCGCTAGCCCCGCAGCGCAAACGCGAGGCGGTCCTGCGGATGCTGACCCTGGTCAGCGAACGGCGGGCCTGTCGCCTTGCGGGGCTCTCACGCGATGCTTTCCGTCATCCGCCGCTACCGTCGGCTGAGACGGTGGCGCTGTCCGAGAAGATCGTCGACCTGGCGCGCATAAGGCGCCGGTTCGGCTATCGACGGATCCATGACCTGCTGCGCCCGGAGTTTCCTGACGTGAACCACAAGAAGGTGTATCGCCTGTACCGAGAAGCTGACCTTGCAGTCCGCAGGCGCAAGAAGGTCAAGCGTCCTGCATCGGAACGGCACCGACTGGTCGCTGCCCATGCCGTGAATGAGGTCTGGAGCATGGACTTTGTCTCTGACAGTCTCGCCTCTGGCCGCAGGCTGAAATGCCTGACCATCACCGACGACTTCAGCCGGGAGTGTGTCGACATCGCCGTCGATCACGGCATGGGGGGTCACTACGTGATCCGGGTGCTGGATCAGGCGGCCCTCTTTCGAGGTTATCCCCGGGCCATTCGCACCGACAATGGCCCTGAATTCACCAGCCGGGCATTCATGGCTTGGGCTCAGTCACACCACATCGAGCATCTACTCATCGAACCAGGAAAGCCCATGCAGAACGGCTACATCGAGAGCTTCAACGGCAAGTTTCGGGATGAATGCCTGAACGAGCAGTGGTTCAGCACCCTGACCGAGGCAAAGGCCGTCATCGCTGAATGGCGCCGCGACTACAACGAGGTCAGGCCCCACAGCAGCTGCAAGCGGATGCCGCCGGCAAGGTACGCCGCGTAGCACCGGCTACCGATTCACCCAGTCGAGGCTCCAACACCACAACCCATGCAGTAACCTGCAACCCCGGACTCCGCTACCAATCCTTGGTACGGCTGTAGGGGGCAGGTCACTGCATCTCGTTCTGGAGATCTTTAGCGAATCCGCTGTTGGATGCGGCTGCGGAATCAATGATTGACCCGCCACCTGCGTTATTGATGACGGCGGCAGAGGCGGAAGGAGTCATATTCGACGACAGACTGTGAATTCTCACGCAAAACTGCGCAGGTTTTCGGCGTCCTGATCACGTAAAACGGAGCAGGCGCCAGACTCCCTTTCGAGTTCATCGATGGGGGAGAAACCTGGAGTGCTATGCGTGGAAACCATTGGAAAGATTCGCCGTTGGCATCGGGTCGACAAGCTGTCGATCAGCGAGATTGCCAAGCGCCTCGGGGCGTCGAGAAACACCGTCGCCAAGTACCTGAGTAGCGAGGTCACCAAGCCCCGTTACAAGCCCCGCGAGAAGCGGTTCCCGATCATGGGTCCGTGGGCTTCCCGACTTTTCGATCTCCTAGACGAAGATGCCGGCAAGCCTCTCAAGCAGCGGCGCAATGGCCAGCGGCTGTACGACACGCTGGTCGATGAAGGCTTCGCCGGCTCCTATCCCACGGTGCAGCGCGCCGTTCGTGGCTGGAAGGAAGATCATCGCCGTGATGGGGGTCGCGTGTTCATCCCGCTGACGTTTGCGGCCGGCGAGGCGTTTCAATTCGACTGGAGTTACGAGACGGTCGAGATCGCGGGGGCCATCACACAGGTCAAGGTCGCCCACCTGCGACTCAGCCATAGCCGGGCATTCCTCGCGGCGGTGTATCTGCGTGAGTCTCAGGAGATGGTGTTCGATGCGCACTGGCGCGCCTTCCGGCTCTGGGGCGGCGTGCCGCGCCGTGGGATCTACGACAATCTCAAAACGGCGGTCGATCTGATCTTCGCTGGCAAGGAGCGGCGGTATAACGCCCGCTTCCAGCAGATGGCCAGCCACTATCTGTTCGAGCCGGTGGCCTGCACCCCGGCTTCAGGCTGGGAGAAGGGCCAGGTCGAGAATCAGGTTGGCCACGTCCGCGAGCAGATCTTCACACCGCGATTGAAGGCAGCCAGCCTGGCGGAGATCAATGCCATCGTCGAGCGCCGCTGCCTTGAGATCGTGCGCAAGATCGGACACCCGGAGCAGACCGACCGCACCCGATGGGAAGTTTTCGAGACCGAGCGCCCGGCGCTGCTGACACTGCCGTCGATGTACGACGGATTCGCCGAGCGCGAAGTGCGCGTCAGCTCGACCGCACTGATCCACTACGACCGTAACCGCTACAGCGTCGACTCGCGCTACGCGAGCAAGACGGTATCGGTGCGCGCCTATGCCGATCAGATCGTCGCGGTCGCCGATGGCGCTGTTGTCGGCCGCCATGACCGAAGCTTCGAGCGCGACCGGACGTACTTTGATCCCTGGCACTACGTGTCGGCGCTCGACAAGAAGCCCGGCGCGCTACGCAACGGCGCGCCCTTCAAGGATTGGAAACTGCCCAAGCCCCTGCTCGATGTAAAAGACCGGCTGCTGCGAAAGCCAGGAGGCGATCGCCAATTCGTTTCGATCCTGTAGGCCGTCGGTATTGAAGGACTGGAGCCGGTCACCGTGGCCTGCGAGCTGGCGCTCGACGCCGGCACGCCCAGCGCCGAAGTGGTGCTCAATATCCTGCATCGCTTCAAGCCGCAGCCGAGTCAGCAGACGGTGCCGACGCCTGATGGCCTGCGCCTACAGCACGAGCCCAAGGCCGATGTCACCCGCTACGACGCACTGCTGAAGAAGCTCTGCGTGACCCTGGTCGTCGGCATGCCCCTCACCACCGCAGGAGCACTCCATGCAACGCGCTGAGATCATGGAAGGGCTCAAAGCGCTACGGCTGCATGGCATTGCCGCTGCCTTCGACGAGGTGATGGACGAGGGCGTCAAGCGCAGCCGCACGCCGCTGGAAGTCGTCGGCCGATTGCTACAGGCAGAGACCGCAGAGCGTCAGGCGCGATCCATTCGCTACCAGATGAGCGCCGCGAAGTTTCCGGTCTACCGGGATCTGGACAGCTACGAATTCACCGAGTCGCCGGTCAACGAGCAGCAGGTCCGTCATCTCTACGAAGGCAGCTTCATGGCCGAGGCTCGCAACGTCGTGCTGGTCGGCGGGCCGGGTACCGGCAAGACGCACCTGGCGATCGCCATCGCCGGCCATGCGATCAAGCAACGCAGACGCAGTCGCTTCTACAGCGTCGTCGATCTGGTCAATCAGCTCGAAATCGAGAAGTCGCAGGGCAAGCAGGGCCGAATCGCCCATCGGCTCTCCAATCTCGACGCCATCGTGCTCGACGAAATGGGTTACCTGCCGTTCTCAGCCTCCGGTGGCGCGCTGCTATTCCACCTGATCAGCAAGCTTTACGAGAAGACCAGCCTGATCCTCACCACGAACCTGTCATTCGGTGAATGGGCGGCCATCTTCGGCGACGCCAAGATGACCACCGCACTGCTCGACCGACTGACTCACCGATGCGACATCATCGAGACCGGAAACGAGTCCTATCGATTCAAGAAACGAAGCTGAAAAGCTTCAATACCCCTGCTCAGTTTTCCGTGATCACACCTGCTCTGGTTAGCGTGATCATTGACAGACAGGGCAAACCACTGCTGCATGAAGTGAATCCGCAACATGGTCTCGGCAGAGAAGGCCTTACGACCACCCTTGCCACTGCGCTTGGGTTGTACCGGGTCCACCAACACCATCAGCCGGGCCCACGGAATCACCGCGTCC
>JBGTIC010000259.1:0-8146 GCA_041745895.1 Gammaproteobacteria bacterium | reverse complement strand
TCGCCGCCGGAAGACCTGGCTCCTCGGCGGCGCCCAGACACCCGCTCAGACTGGCCGTCACGACGGCCAGCAGCAGCAACGCTGGCGCTGACCGGACTAAACTGGTCGACCGATCAGTTATGGGCCAGGAAAACTGGTGAGTGCTGAACAGGTACATCGAAGGTGCTCCAGGCACAACGCGCGGGGTTCAGGGCCTAGGCGCCAGCCCTGCCATGAAAACTTTCAGGAAATCCTCGAGAAACTCTTCGTCCGAGCCGATACCCGGCCACTGCGCATGGTGAGCGCGTGCCTCGAACCAGTAGGTGCACGCGTTGACGAAGATCGTCACGACATGGGTCGGGTTGATGTCGTCACGCAGCACGCCCGCCTGCTGGGCTTCGCGTATACGCTGTGCACCCAAGCCCACCAGTGCCGCATCTGCTTCACCGCAACTGTCATCTTTTTCCAGATGTGCCCACGCGAACATGCGCACCACACCCGGGTGTTGCTGCAGAAAGCGGAAATAGCGCAGCACAGAGTTCTCCAGAAGCTCGGAGCCGGGTGCCGAGGCGGCCTCCAGGTCGGCTCGCTGGCCCTGTGCGTAGCGCAGAAATCCATCTTCCTTCACCGCACTCCACAACGCCTCCTTGCTGCCGAAATGGTGGTGGATGAGGCTCTTGGTCACCCCGGAGGCGGCGGCAATCTCGCGCATGGTCACCGCCGCAGGTCCCTGTTCGACGAACAGATCCAAGGCCGCTTCGAGAATGCGCGCGCGGGTCAGATCGGGATCACGGGCAGCAGGCTGGGACATGGGGAGAGTCTATAATTAACTGGTCGACCGGTCAATTGCCGGGCGAGCAGGTTTCAAATCCCGTCAATCGGGCGGCAACTCGGCTCGTGCGCAGCTCCCGATACCGTGGACGTGCTGCGCAGATCCCGCTACCGTAACGCATCGAAATCGACCGGGGAGACATCGTCATGCATTGGTCACGGATACTTGGGCTGGCATTGCTGGCCGCCGGGCTGGTGATGCTGTTCATGGGCTGGAACGCCTCGGAGAGCCTCACCGAGGAAATCCACGAAACCCTCACCGGCCGGTTTACCGACGACACCCGCAACTACTACATCGGCGGTGCGGTCGCGGTGGTCGTGGGACTGGCGCTGACCCTGTTCGGCGCCCGTCGCTAGGCGCACGGTGGTGTTGACGCGAGATGCCGTCAGGTGAAACCGGCGACCTGTCTGTCGCGCGTGCCTCGCGAGGACCTGCCGCCAGCGATGCAGGCTGCCTGGGATGCGTCGATGGCGATGCATGGCGACGCCACCTTCGTAGAGGTGGCCGGGCACAACCCGGCGATGTGGCAGTGGTATCTCCAGGACTTCTACCAGAAGGTGTTCTATTCGGGGCGGCTTGATCGGCAGCTCGTCGAGCTGATCCGGCTGCGGCTGGCCAACGTGCACGGCTGCGCGTTCTGTAATCGCGCAGATACCGCGGCAGCCCGTGCGGCCGGTGTGTCCGACAACCAGATAGACGCACTCGCCGACTATGAACAGGGTCCATTTTCAGATGCTCAGAAGGCCGCCCTGGCGCTGGCGGATGTCATGGTGCTAACCAACCCCACGGGTCATGTCGATGCCGCTTTGCATGCGCGCTGCCGTGCGCACTTCAGCGACGGTGAACTCTTCGAACTCGGCATGATCATGGCCGTGCTGTGTGGCATGGCCAAGTTCATCTTCGCCTTCGATCTGGTCGAGAAGGAAGACTATTGTCCCTTCACGCCAGTGCTGTGAGGGCTGAGTCAGCGCCAGTGGCCGAGGCGCTTGGCTTTCAGACGGCGATTCTGGAGCGTGTCTCGCGCACCTTTGCCATCACCATTCCGCAACTGCCGCCGCCACTGTGCACGGTGGTCACCAACGCCTATCTGCTGTGCCGGATCGCCGATACGATCGAGGACGAACCGCAGCTCAGTCAGACGCAGAAGGAAATGTTCAGCCGCCGGCTTGTCGCCTTGCTGGCAGGCGAGGATGCAGCTCGCGCATTCGCCGAAGCGCTGGTGCCCTTGCTGTCAACGCATACGTTGCCGGCTGAACGCGAGCTCATTGCCCACGTGCATAAAGTGCTCGCAGTGACTCACAGCCTGAACGAGGCGCAGCAACTCGCCTTGCGCCGCTGCGTCGAAGTCATGAGCGTCGGCATGTCGAGATTCCAGCGTCGCGCCGATCGCGGCGGTCTCGTCGATCACGCCGAGCTCGATCGGTACTGCTACTACGTGGCTGGCGTCGTTGGCGAGATGCTCACCGAGCTTTTCTGCGCCTACTCGGAGCGCATCGCGCGCGACCGCGAGCAGCTGATGGCTCTGGCACCCTCGTTCGGGCAGGGGCTGCAGATGACCAACATTCTCAAGGATATTCACGAGGACCATCAGCGTGGCGTGTGCTGGTTGCCTCGCAGCGCCTTCGAGCAACCGCCGGCGCCGTTGCATGATCTCGTCACGCAGGTCTCCCCCCGGGCATTCGAAGCCGGGATGGCGTCGTTGCTCAGTGTCGCCCACGCACACCTGCGCAACGCACGCAGCTACACGCTGCTGCTGCCTCGAGACGAAGTGGGGATTCGCCGCTTCTGTCTCTGGGCGCTGGGTCTGGCCGTGCTGACGCTGAAAAACATTCACCATCGGCCCCTGTTTCGCGATGCTCGAGAGGTCAAGGTCAGCCGGCGAACGGTCGCCGCGGTGGCGATCATCGGCAGGATGACCGCGCGTCACGACCAGTCGATTGACTGGCTTTTCCGCCTGGCATCGCGCGGCTTGCCGGCACCTGCCGAACTGCCCGCGGCCTGGCGCCCGCCCCCTGCCGGCTGATTCTCGGAGCCTGGCGCTGCGCGGACGCCAGACGCGTCTGCCAATAATCCGTGACACCTGCAACCGTCAATATTGGTTGACATTAGTCCGGACATTCGCGAGACTCAAAACTGGCCCATGGCAGGACCTTTCCTGACCACATGTCGACTCGCCAGCCAACCCGTTGCTTCTGCCGGTCGCTGTACCTGTGAACGAGGCGGCGCTCGTTCGACGCGCTCCCACGGGCTGCGCCGAGGTGCCGGCCCGTCAGGAACGCGGTCAGCGCGAAGTGTTCTGTGGTCTGACCGGCATCATCTGGCTGCATCGCAAGATCCAGGATGCGTTTTTCCTGGTGGTCGGGTCACGGACTTGCGCGCACCTGATCCAGTCGGCGGCCGGGGTGATGATCTTTGCCGAACCGCGCTTCGCAACTGCAATCATCGAGGAGCGCGACCTCGCAGGGTTGGCAGATGCTAACGAGGAGCTGGACCGCATCGTCAGCCAGCTGCTGGCGCGTCGACCCGACATCCGGCTGCTGTTTCTGGTGGGATCGTGTCCCTCCGAGGTGATCAAGCTTGACCTTTCGCGTGCGGCTGCCCGTCTGAGTGGGCAGTACCTGCCCGATGTTCGCGTGCTGAACTATTCGGGCAGCGGTATCGAGACCACATTCACCGAGGGTGAGGACGCCTGCCTGGCTGCGCTTGCGCAGGACTGTCCGGCGCAGGCCGCCGACGCGAAGCCGTCGTTGCTGGTCGTGGGGGCGCTGGCCGATGTGGTCGAAGATCAGTTCCGGCGACTGTTCGTTGCGTTGGGAATCGGCGAGTTGAGCTTCCTGCCGGCGCGGCGTGCTGCCGAGATGCCGGCTGTTGGTCCGGCCACGCGCTATCTGCTCGCCCAGCCGTTTCTGGCCGACACGGCCAGAGTGCTCGAACAACGCGGGGCATCGCGTCTGCCGGCGCCGTTTCCACTCGGTGCCGAGGGCACGACCGCATGGCTGCGCGCGGCGGCCGATGCCTGGGGTATCGATGAAGCGACTTTCGATCAGGTGACCGCAGCAGGCCGGGCGCGTGCGACCCAGGGCGTCGCGCGCTACCGGGCATCACTTGCCGGCAAGCGGATCTTCTTCTTTCCCGACTCCCAGCTGGAGGTGCCGCTTGCGCGTTTCCTGGCGCGCGAACTCGGCATGACGCTGACCGAGGTCGGCACGCCCTACCTGCATCGCGAGCACCTCGCCGAGGAGCTTGCGATGCTGCCCGAAGCGGTCACGCTGACCGAAGGCCAGCATGTCGACCGTCAGCTCGATCGCTGCTACGCCGCGGCACCGGATCTCGTCGTGGCAGGCCTTGGTCTTGCCAATCCGCTGGAAGCGCGCGGGCTGACGACGAAGTGGTCCATCGAGCTGGTGTTTACGCCGATCCAGGGTTACGAGCAGGCCGGGGAACTGGCCGAGCTGTTCTCGCGTCCGCTGTGGCGGCGTGACCGACTGAGGGTCTAGACGATGCAGCTGACCGTCTGGACATATGAAGGTCCGCCTCACGTGGGCGCGATGCGCGTGGCCACCGGCATGCAGGGTGTCCACTACGTGCTGCACGCCCCGCAGGGCGACACCTACGCCGATCTGCTGTTCACGATGATCGAGCGCCGCGACCGGCGCCCGCCGGTGACCTACACGACCTTCCAGGCGCGCGACCTTGGCGCTGACACCGCCGAGTTGTTCAAGACAGCCGCGCGCGAGGCTTATGAGCGATTCCTTCCCGAGGCGATGATCGTCGGTGCCTCATGCACCGCCGAGTTGATCCAGGATGACCCGGGCGGGCTTGCAGCGGCCCTGAATCTGCCTGTGCCGACGATCCCGCTCGAACTGCCCTCGTACCAGCGCAAGGAAAACTGGGGCGCGGCGGAGACTTTCTACCAGCTCGTGCGGGTACTCGCAGGCCCCCAGGTGCCGGCACCGGGCACCCCGCGAGCAGCGCGCGCACCCGGTACGCGGCCGAGCTGCAACCTGCTCGGACCCACGGCGCTGGGCTTTCGTCATCGCGATGATGTGCAGGAGATCACCGGTCTGCTGCAGCAGCTGGGTGTGGATGTGGCGGTGGTCGCACCGATGGGTGCGCGCCCGGCCGACCTGGCACGCCTGGGAGAGGCGGATTTCAACGTCGTGCTGTATCCGGAAACCGCGGGACTGGCCGCGCGCTGGCTGGAACGCAGTTTTCGCCAGCCGTGGACGAAGGTGGTGCCGATCGGCGTGGGTGCGACACGCGATTTCATCCGTGAGGTGGCAGGCCTTGCCGATCTGGATCCAGAGCCGCTGCTTGCCGGTGTTCACAGCCGTCTGCCCTGGTATTCGCGCTCGGTGGATTCGACCTATCTGACCGGCAAGCGTGTGTTCATTTTCGGCGATGCCACGCATGTGGTTGCTGCAGCGCGTGTGGCGGCCGAGGAATTCGGCTTCGAGGTGGTGGGTCTGGGCACCTACACGCGCGAGTACGCCCGCGAGGTGCGCGAGGCGGCAGCAAAGCATGGCGTGGACGCGCTGATCACGGACGACTATCTGGAAGTCGAGGCCCGTGTCGCCGAGCTGCGCCCGGAGATGCTGCTGGGCACACAGATGGAACGTCACATCGCCAAGCGCCTGGGGATCGGCTGTGCCGTCATCTCCGCGCCCGTGCATGTGCAGGATTTTCCGGCGCGCTATTCACCCCAGATGGGCTTTGAGGGCGCCAATGTGCTGTTCGACAGCTGGGTGCACCCGTTGATGATGGGGCTGGAAGAACACCTGCTGGGCATGTTCCGCGAGGACTTTGAATTCAATGACGCCGTGGCGCCTTCGCATCTGGGCGGCCAGGCCGTGGAGCGTCCCGCCGAAACACTGGCAGCTCCGAGCGCAGAGTTTCGGGCTGGCGCCGGGCCGGCACGCTGGTCTGAGGATGCGGAAGCCGAGCTGAAGAAAATTCCATTCTTCGTGCGCGGCAAGGCACGGCGCAACACCGAGCGCTACGCGCGCGAACAGGGACTGGACCGCATTTCGCTGGAGACCCTCTACGATGCCAAAGCACACTTCGGTCGCTGATCCGACGCCTGTTCGCGTGACCATCGTCACGCTGGACAGTCATCTGTCGGGTGCCGTCGCGCGCACGCTGCCGGAGCTGCGCCGGGACATGCCTGGACTGAGTCTGTCGGTACACGGTGCGACCGAGTGGGGCGAGAATCCCGCGGCCCTGCAACGCTGCGTCGAGGACATCGAACGCGGCGACATCATCATCACGACGATGATGTTTCTGGAAGACCACATCCAGGCGGTGTTGCCGGCGCTAAAGGCCCGCCGCGACCATTGCGATGCGATGGTCTGCTGCATGTCGGCAGGCGAGGTCATGCGCCTGACCCGCATGGGGCGCTTTACGATGGATGGGAAACAGAGCGGGCCGATGGCGATGCTCAAGCGCCTGCGCGGCGGACGCGGCAAGGAGTCGGGAAGCTCCGGTGCGCGTCAGATGGCCACACTGCGCCGACTGCCAAAACTGCTGCGCCTGATTCCCGGCACGGCACAGGACGTGCGCGCGTATTTCCTGAGTCTGCAGTACTGGCTGGCCGGCTCCGAGGCCAACGTCTCCAATATGGTGCGTTACCTCGTCGATCGCTATGCTGACGGACCGCGTCGCAGTCTGCGCGGACGCCTGCGACCTAAGCTGCCGATCGAATACCCGGATGTTGGCGTCTACCACCCGCGCATGCGCGGACTGTTCTCCGCCGATGCCTCGCGCCTGCCGGGCACGGCGAACCCCCGCGGCACCGTGGGTCTGCTGGTGATGCGCGCTTACGTGCTGGCCGGCAACGCGGCGCACTACGACGGTGTGATCGGCGCACTTGAGGCGCGTGGTCTGCGCGTGATTCCAGCGTTCTCCAGCGGACTGGACGCCAGGCCTGCGGTCGAGCAGTGCTTCATGGTCGATGGCAAACCCGTCGTGGACGCCGTCGTGTCGCTGACGGGATTCTCGCTGGTTGGCGGGCCTGCATACAACGACGCCAGCGCCGCTGAGGAAATGCTGGCAAAGCTCGATGTGCCGTGCATCAGCGCGCATCCGGTCGAGTTCCAGACCATGGAGCAGTGGCAGGCCTCCGAGCGCGGCCTCACCCCTGTCGAGGCGACCATGATGGTGGCCATTCCGGAACTCGACGGCGGCAGCGGCTCGATGCTTTTCGGTGGCCGATCGGACGCGGCTGATGGCGGCGCGGCCGATGACATGCACCCGCACCTGGAGCGCATCGAGATGCTTGCCTCGCGTGTCGCCCGGCAAGTCGACCTGCGGCGCACGCCCGTGGCGCAACGGCGCATCGCGGTGGTGATCTTCAATTTTCCACCCAATGCCGGGAGTGTCGGTACCGCGGCCTATCTCGAGGTGTTTGCCTCGCTGTTCAACAGTCTGCGTGCGCTGCGCGATGCCGGCTACACGGTCGAGTTGCCTGACAGCGTCGAGGCTTTGCGAGAAAGCATCCTGCACGGCAACGCCGAGCGTCACGGCATGCAGGCCAACGTGCACGCGCCCATCAGTGTCGATGATCATGTGCGCCGCGAGCCCTGGCTTGAGCAGATCGAAGCCCAGTGGGGGTCGGCACCCGGGCGCGCGCTCACCGATGGCGCGAACCTGTTCGTGCTCGGTCGGCAGTTCGGCAACGTGCTGGTAGGCGTCCAGCCGGCCTTCGGCTACGAGGGTGATCCCATGCGGCTGCTCTTCGAGCAGGGCTTTTCGCCCACGCATGCGTTCTCGGCCTTCTACAGATACCTGCGCGAGGACTTCAATGCGCACGCGGTGGTGCATTTCGGTACCCATGGGGCGCTTGAGTTCATGCCCGGCAAGCAGACGGCAATGTCGGGAGACTGCTGGCCAGACCGGCTGATCGGTGATCTGCCGAATTTCTACCTCTACAGTTGCAACAATCCCTCGGAAGGGACCATCGCCAAGCGCCGCGCTGCGGCCACACTGATCAGTCATCTGACACCGCCGATCGCCAATGCCGGTCTGTATCGCGGGCTCGCGGAGCTGAAGTCCACGCTGGAGCGCTGGCGCGGGCTGCCCCCGGAAAGCCCGGAAGAGGGCGCACGCCTGGTCGAACTGGCCCAGGCCCAGGCGGTGGAGCTGGACCTGGCCACCATGACACCGGCCTGGACGCACTGCGGAGGGGAAATGGCGCAGCTCGGCGAGCGCCTGCTGGAGCTGGAATACACGCTCATCCCGTTCGGTCTGCACGTGATCGGTACCCCGCCGCATGCGCAGGCGCGCGCGGCGCTGCTGCTGTCGATGGCCGAGGCCCTGCACGGCGTGCGTCCGGCCGAG
>JBGTIC010000258.1:0-1980 GCA_041745895.1 Gammaproteobacteria bacterium | reverse complement strand
AGCCACAGCGAACCCTGCACTGTGAGCGCCACTTGGCGACCGTCGGGCGACACGGTTGGGCCGCGCAGACCGCGCACAGGCATCCGCTGTTGGAGTTCGAAGCGCGTCGTCGGCGGTTGATGGGTACGCGCCGGGAGCGATGTGACGGCGAAGAACGGTATGATTTCGGCCCGCCGCGAGCCCAGGCTGCGACGCTTGATCAGGCCGTCGGCCGAGTACACGAAGCGCTCGCGATCCGGCCATACCGCGGCTGTCGGCGTGACCATCTCGCCCCAGCTGGCCGGCTTGAGCACCGTCTCCTGGCCCACCAGGAGCATCATCATCTCGGCACGGCCCGCACGCTCCCGAACCACCAGCAGCAGCGACCCATCCGCGCGCCATGACGGAGCGCTCAGCGCATCGGCGCTGCTCAGCACCGTGGCCTGTGCCCCTGTGACCGAGCGCAGACGCAGGTGATAGCCCTCGGCATCGTGAGAGATGTAGGCGATGCGCTGGCCGTCAGGCGAGACCGCAGGCTCGGACTCCCGGCTGGCGTGAAAACTCAGCTGCTCGAGGCCTCCGTCGGCCAGGCGGAGGCGCCAGAGGTCATCGGCGCCGCTGCGATCCGAGACAAACACGATATGTTCCCCGTCGGGGTGAACCACCGGGTTACGGTCGGCGTGCGGGCCCTGGGTCAGCTGGCGGGCAGGCCCGCCATCAAGTGGCAGCTGCCAGAGATTCCAGGCATCCGGGTGCAGGGCAGCGAATACCAGCGAGCGCCCGTCGCGGGTATAGCGTGGCTGGCGCACTTGCCACAGGGGGTCGGTGCGCGGCGTGGCCGACCCACCGCTGGCCGGCAGCGTCCAGGCGATACCCTGCAGGTCCATCGCCAGTTCCTGACCGTCGGGCGAAAGGTCCAGCGCAAGGTGTGTCCCCTGGCTGAACTCGACCAGGGTGCCGGCCTCGACGGCCAGCATCAGCAGCACCCCCGCGGCGAGACAGCCCTGCAGCCATGACCGTACGCTCGCGCTCATTCGCTGCGGCCGGCCTCCACGCCATGCAGCGCGCCCTCATCGCAATTGATCGAAAGCTCGATCGGGTTGCAGCAAACCTGACAGTCCTCGATGTACTGCTGACTTCCCGAAGAGGTGTCGACGAGCACCAGGATCTGCTGCCAGCACCACGGGCAGGTGATAGTGGCTTCCTCGAGCACGCCGCTCATGGCTGCAGGCGTTGGCCATGCCACGGGCCGACGCTGAACTCACCGTCGAGCGTCGACCTCAGCGGTCGTTCCCAGCGCGCCCGATCGTGTACTCGCGCCGCACCTTCGACCCACAATTCGATCGCACGTGGCCAGATACGATACCCGCCCCAGTGCGGCGGCCGGGGCAACGCGCCCCCGGGCGGCTCGACCTTCTGCAGTGTCGTGTTTTCGGGCAGACCGAGCGTGCGCGCGCGCGCCAGCGTCTGGTCGACCAGCGCCTGACGTGAGGCCAGAGGCCGGCTCTGGTCACTGCCCCACGCACCCAGCTGACTGGCCGGGTCGCGACTGGCGAAATAGCGGTCGCTTTCAGACGCCGGCGAGCGTACGGCCATACCCTCCAGGCGCACCTGGCGGGCAAGCGCATCCCAGTGAAGGCAGCAGGCCACCTGCGGGTGCGCATCGATGGCGCAGCCCTTTCTGGATTCGTAGTTGGTATAGAAGACGCCATAGCCCGGATCGGCGACCAGGGATTTCAGCAGCACGATGCGCACCGACGGCGTACCGTCGGCATCCACCGTTGCGATGCTCATCGCATTCGGGTTGGGTTGCACGGCAGCGCGCACCGCCTCGTCGAGCCAGCTGGCGAGGATGCGCAGCGGATCGTCCGGCAGAGGCGTTGGCAGATAGGTTGGCGCAGGGGTATTGTCGCTCACGCGCGCATGCTGCCACAGTCTCCGCGGCAGGTGCATCAGCCGCTGCCGCGTTTGCGCCGGCGTTTGCGACGGGACCGGCCCGCG
>JBGTIC010000257.1:0-3383 GCA_041745895.1 Gammaproteobacteria bacterium | reverse complement strand
CGGCATCGCGCGTGCGCTCGATGAGTTCACGCAACACGCCGGCGGCAGCCCGCGGATCATTGGCATCCATGTGCAGTCGCGCCATCACCAGCCCGGCCTGATCGGCGTAGGGCGTGCGGCCAAACTCGCTGACAAGGGTTTCGGCCAACTCGCCCGCCTCGTTGCGCCGTCCTGCCTGCGCTGCACTGCTCATGGCGATGTAGATGCGGCTGGCCTCCTCCGCGGTACGTGTCTGCCAGGCACCCCATTGCTGCCACCCGACCAGGCCGGCCACACCGATCACCAGTCCGCCGATCACGAAGCGTCCGTTGTCATCCCACCATTGCCGCAGGTTCTCAAGGGTTTCCTCGTCGGTGTCACTCACTGTCCACTACTCCTGCAGCAACATGCGCCGCGTACTCATTTCGGTTCGATTGAAAAACGTGCCGCCAGCCAGTCCATGAGCTGTGCCTGTGGCAACGCCAGCTGATCGGAATCCTCGCGCAAAGGCTTGATGCCGATCTCGCCGCGCGCCTGCTCTGCCTCGGCGACCACCACTGCATACCGGGCACCACTTCGATCCGCCCGCCTGAATTGCGACTTCAGGCTGCCTCCGCCGCAATGCAACTGCACGCGCAACTGCTTCACGCCATCGCGCAGGTGCTCGGCAAGCCGCAACGCCTCAGGCAGCAGCGCCTCGTCACCCACCAGCACATAAACGTCGGCCGCGGCCGTGGACACATCACTGCGATCAAGCTTCAGTAACTCGACCAGTCGCTCGACACCGATCGCCCAGCCGATCGCAGGGGTCGGCCGACCGCCGAGCTGCTCGACCAGACCGTCGTATCTTCCGCCGGAACACACCGCACCCTGCGCGCCCAGGCGATCCGTCAACCACTCAAACACCGTGCGTGAATAATAGTCCAGCCCGCGCACGAGGCGGGGGTTGAGATGATGCTCGATGCCGGCGGCGTCCAGCATCTTTCGCAAGGCGTAAAAATGCGTCTGAGACTCGGCATCCAGATGCTCGCTGAGCAGCGGTGCTTCGCTGATGACGGCCTGCATGTCCGGGTGTTTGCTGTCTAGAATCCGCATGGGGTTACTGCCCAGACGCCTGAGCGAATCTTCGTCGAGTGCCGCGCGGCGCGCCTCGAAGTATGCGACCAGCACTTCCCGGTAGGCCGCCCGCGCCTGCGGTGTGCCAAGCGAATTGAGCTCCAGGCGCGGCATCGTCAATCCCAGCCTGCGCCAGATGCGCGCCGTCATCATGATCATCTCGGCATCGATGTCCGGGCCGGGGTAGCCCAGCGCCTCCACATCGATCTGGTGAAACTGTCGATAACGACCCTTCTGCGGGCGCTCATACCGGAACATCGGTCCCATGCACCACAGTCGCTGCTGCTGATTGTGCAGCAAAGCGTTGGAGATTCCGGCCCTCACGATACCGGCGGTGGCCTCAGGGCGCATGGTGACATTGTCGCCGCCCTTGTCTTCGAAGCTGTACATCTCCTTTTCGACAATGTCGGTCACCTCGCCGATCGATCGCCGGAACAGCTCGGTACGCTCAAGCACAGGGATGCGGATCTGCCGGAAACCGTAGGCATCGAAGACCTCGCGCGCAGCGTCCTCGACGAGCTGCCACCAAGGGCTTTCGTCGGGAAGCACATCGTTCATACCCCGCAGGGGTGTGAGGGCCTTCACCGCAGAGCCTCGATACGCAGTCGCGCGACATTGCCGGTAACATCGCCTGCAGGCACCGACCAGGCGCGCCCGTCGACTTCCATGCTTGCCGCCCTGGCATTGCCGAGCAGCACCGAAATCGGGGCGGCGCCGCGCACCGCGATTCGCTGCCCGGGCTGGCCCATGCCGAAGTAAAGACGCCGACCTGTGGCATCGGTGATCTCGGTCCAGCACTCGTCGTCCAGACGCACGACGATTTCCAGCGCACCTTCCGCCGTCGCAGGCAGCACCGACGCGGGCACTTCTGCGGCAGGCTGTGCAATCGCGTCCGGTCCACTCGCAGTGACTCCGGGCGCTGAAACAGACGCTGCGCTGCCCTCCCGCGCGTCCGAATCGCTAGCCCCGATGCCTGGCAGCACGGTATCAGGCAGCACGAACGCATTCTCGTGCGCGGCGGGGCCGCCTGTCGCGTTCTCCAGGGCGTCCGTGGTAACCGGCGCCGGTTCGCCGGGCTGGCCCCAAAGCCGCCATACGGCCAGCACCACGAGCAGCAACACCACCATGACGCTGATTACGACGGGCCAGTTGAGCCCGTCATCCACGGCAAAGCGCTCACGCGTCTGCGCCGGACGCGTGGGCATCGGCTCAGGGGGCGAACTGCGTTCGTAGCGCGCGAGCAATTCGTCGACGTTCAGGTCGAGCATCGCGGCATAGCGGCGCAGATGTCCACGCACGAATACCGGCGCTCCGAGGTGTGAAAACTCTTCGTCCTCCAGCGCACGCAGTGTCGAGACATCCATGTGCAGCGAGGCCGCCGCCGCCTCCGCGGTCAGTTCAAATGCCTCGCGAGTCTCGCGCAGGCGCCGACCGATGCCGGCCTGACCTTCGGGCACCGGTTGCTCGCCGGGCGTCGCAGCCGGCGTGAGTCCGCCCTCATTGCTCATCACGTTCGGATTCGAGCAGCTCGCGTGTCTGCGCGGAGTCGGCAAAGTCTTGGCGCAGGCGCTGCGCATACTCACCGGCCGTGCGCAGGTCACCCAGCGCTCGCTCCACCTGTACACCCATCCACAGCGCCTCCGCACTGACCGGGGCGCCGGCAAAATACCTTTGCAGGAACGCCCGTGCGCCCATCAGGTTTTCCGCCTGCAGCGAAAGACTGGTCATCTGCATCAGCGCATCGGGAAAACGCGGATTGCGCTCAAGTGCCGCTCGGAAATAGGCTTCGGCCTCTGCGACTTTGCCTTGCTCGCGCATGCATACGCCGGCATTGCTCAACGCCACTTCCGGCGTTGCATAGAGTCTGTCGCGCGCGGCCTGATTGAAGTAGTCATCTGCTTCGCGATAACGGCCCTCGTTGCACAGGAACACACCATAGCTGTTCTGCAGGTCAGGATCGCGCCCGGAGAGTCGCAGCGCGCTGCGAAACGCCCGTTCTGCCTGTGCGGTCTCCCCTATCTGCTGGTAAATCACCGCCAGGGCTGCATACGCGCGCGGATAGCGGCTGTCCTGTTCGATGGCGCGCTCGAGGCGCTCCAGTGCCATCTCGGTGCGTCCCTGCCGAAAGTAACCAATTCCCAGATCGGTGTTGATGCGCGCCGCCTCCTGGGCTGAGCCGGCGCCATCGGTCCGACGATCCGCACCTGTGCTCACGCAGGCACCGAGCTGCAGCGCAATCAGCAGCACCGCCATGCCGCGCACGACGCCGCCGATCATGCGCTCACCGC
>JBGTIC010000256.1:0-2438 GCA_041745895.1 Gammaproteobacteria bacterium | reverse complement strand
GAGGGCGCCTGGCCCGAGGTCTGACCGCCGGCGCCTGGCGAAGGTGAGCCGCCGGATGACGAGGGGGCGCCGCCGGAGGACGACGGTGAGGTACCGGGGGAGGACGGGGAGCCGCCGGGAGAAGGGCTGCCCGGCTGCGGGGAAGAAGAACCGGCCGGTACGCCGCCACTCGAAGAGCCAGGACCCTGGGACACGGATGGACTACCCTGGGGATCCGAGGACGACGTACCGCCGGAAGTCTGCGGCACCGGCTGGCTCGACGGCGGCGTCTGCTGACGGCTACTGTCGGTGGTCATACACCCCGCCAGCAGGAGACTGCCTATGGCGAGCCAAGCCAAGTTGCATTGCCTGATCATGTGCGCTACCACCTCTTCAGACGTGTGTCGAAGCAGCCTATACCCAAGAGAAGTTGAAAGCCAAAATCTCGTCAGGTTAGGCACGGGGCGGCGCGAATTGGTTCCCGGCGAGTATAGCTCAGGCGGGTCCTGATGACCATGCCGGAAGTGCAGGCGCCTCCGGTCTAACATAATAAAATCAATTGCTTATGTCGTTATCGGGATTTTCCGGGATTTATGCGGGTTGACCTCACCGTGCGGCGCGCGGTGAGCGGTGCACCTCTGCGGACCTGTCGCGACGGGCTTTACAGGAACTCGTCAGTGCGTGCGCGATGCGAGCATCGCCCGCGCCGCGTTTCGTCCCGGAAGTCCGGTGACACCGCCCCCGGGATGCGCACCCGACGCACACAGATAAAGACCGGCCACTGGCATTCGATACGCGCCATACCCCAACGCGGGTCGCAAGGACCAAAGCTGATCAAGACTCATCGCGCCATGGAAGATGTCACCGCGCGTCAACCCGAAGCGACGCTCCAGGTCCCGTGGCGTGAACATCTGCTGCCCCACGATACGCCCGCGCAGTCCGGGCGTGAACACCTCGACCCAATCAAGAATGTCTTGCAGAACTTCATCGCGCGCGTCATCCCACTGCCGGTCACCGGGCAGCTCGTAGGGAAAGAACTGGCAGAAGAGACTTGCCACATGTCGGCCTGCCGGTGCCAGGGTGTCATCGATTACCGAGGGCAGCAACATCTCCACCACGGGTTGACGTGACCATCCATGCACGCGCGACATCAGCCACGCCCGATCCATGTGTTCGAGAGTCGGGGCCAGCACGATGCCCGCGCCCAGCTGTGCGCCGGGGTCCGGTCGCGCGGTGAAACTCGGCAGAGAATCCAGGGCGAGGTTGATACGCAGGCTGGCTGAATCGCAGCGCCAGTTCGCCATCCGGCGTGCAAAATCCGCGGGCAACGCATCATCGGGCACGAGCTGCGTGAACAGTGCACGCGGGTTGATCGCCGCACCGACCTGCGTGGCCTGCAGCGTCTGGCCATCGCGCAGGCGCACACCGGTGCAACGTCCCTGCTCGATCAGCAGCTTCGCCACCGGCGCATCGCACCGCATGCTCACTCCCTGGGCTTCGCACGCGCGTGCCATCGCGCCCGTGATGGATCCCATGCCGCCCACAGCATGTCCCCAGGCCCCGCGTACACCAAGCGTTTCACCGAAAACATGATGCAACAGCACGTAGCCGCTGCCCGCAGCCATCGGACTGGCATTGCTGCCGACGACCGCATCGAAGCCCAGGGCAGCCTTGAGCAGCGGGCTTTCGAAGCGGCTCTCCAGCAGTTGTGCCGCACTGCCGCCCAGCAGCGTGCCAAGCAGCTCCATGGCACCTCGTCCCAGCCGGCGCAGCCGCAAGGCATCGCGCAACATAGCGAGTCCGCCACCGAGCCCGCCCAGCGGATCGGGTGGTGCGCGCCGCGCAAGCTCGCCGAGCGCGACTGCGATCTCGCCAAGCTCGCGCAGATACACCGGATAGTGCTGCGCGTCCGCCTGGCTGTGAAGCGCGATTTCCTCGCAGGTCGCATCCAGATCGTTGAGCAGCAACAGCGAAGGTCCGTCGATGGCTGGCAGAAAGTTTGCCGCCGGCCGCAGTCGGATCTCCAGGCCCTGCGCGTACAGGGCCATGTCTTCGATGACTTCGGGTGCCAGCAGACCGACGGTATAGCTTGCCACCGAGTTGCGATAACCCGGATGGAATTCTTCGGTGACCGCCGCTCCCCCTGGCGTATCGTGCGCTTCAAGCACGCACACGCGGCGACCGGCGCGCGCCAGGTAGAACGCACATACCAGACCGTTATGGCCCCCGCCGATGATCAATGCGTCGTATCTATCCGCCGCGGCCACCGGCGCAGCCGCTCAGCTGCCGGCGCGCGTGATCGTGTAGAGCACCAGCAGGTGGCCGTCAGGATCGACGACACCGATCTCACGGCCGAGGCGTCCGTCCTGGGTGTGCAACACCTGCTCCGGGTGCAGCAGCATGTCACCCCGCGCGCGGAAGGCCTCGAGCGCCGCATCCATCGCGTCCACGCGCAGGAC
>JBGTIC010000255.1:0-4292 GCA_041745895.1 Gammaproteobacteria bacterium | reverse complement strand
TCGGCCACACCCAGTCCCAGACGCATGGCCCGTTCAATGGCGCCGGTATTGCGAGCCGCTGTTGCTGCCAGCGCGCGCGCGGTGCCACCGCGCCGTCGGGTCCGCTCACCAATGACCATGGTGCCCGTCTCTATACCTACCGGGCAGCGCAGCGCACAGAGGTTGCAGGCCGCACAGGTATCCAGACCGGCGTACTGAAAGTCGCGGTCCAGGCGTGCGAGCAGCGCCGGGGCCTCGCCTGAGGCGCGCAGGCGCCCGCGTTCTCGTGTCACGGCAATGCGCTGGCGCGGCGTCAGCGTCAAATGGTGACTTGGACAGGCCGGTTCGCAGAAGCCGCACTCGATGCACAGATCGACGTGCTCATCGACCAGTGGCATCACCTTCATGTGCTTTACATGGGCCTGGCTATCGGCATTGAGCAGCACGCCTGGATTGAGCAACCCTTCCGGGTCGAACAGCGCCTTGATCCGATGCATCAGCGCATAGGCCTTCGCCCCCCATTCGGCCTCGACAAACGCGGCGATCGCACGGCCCGTGCCATGTTCGGCTTTCAGGCTGCCGCCGTAACGCACGGAAACAAGCTCGGAGAGCGCCTGTGAGAAGCGATCAAAGCGCTGCGCCGCATCGGCATTGCCGAAATCATCGCTCATCTGGAAGTGCAGATTGCCGGCCAGCGCATGACCGAATATCACCGCGTCTTCGTAGCCGTGATCATCCAGAAGTTTGCGCATGTCGATGACGAAATCGGCCAGCCGGTCGATGGGTGCGGCCACGTCCTCGGTCAGCAGTGAGGTGCCGGGCGGACGCATCGCCCCGCTGGAGGCGAAAAACCCCTTGCGAATATCCCACAGCGCCGCCGAGCGGACCGCGTCGGTGGAAAAGTCGATGTGCATCGCCCCTTCCGCGCGCAGGTGCGAGACTGTGGCGGCAACCTCGCGCTCCAGTACCTCCACACTCGGCGCGGTGACATCGATCAGTACCGCCGGGGAGTCGGCGGTCAGCCACGGCAACAATGGCGCCATCGGCGCAAGATGCTCCACGGTGGCCAGAGCGCGCCGCTCGATGTACTCGGCCGCCGTGACGCCTGTGGTCACCTGCACGCCGTTGTTGGACAGGCGAATGATGGCGCGCGCCGCCGAATGCGGATCGGCAAAGGGCACCAGCGCCGTCGAGCGGAACGGGTGCTCGGGCACGGTGTTGTAGGTGACCTCCGAGACAAATGCCAGCGTACCCTCCGAGCCCACCATCAGGTGCATGAGGATTTCCAGCGGATCGTGATAATCGACCAGTGCGTTGAGCGAGTAGCCCACCGTATTCTTGATCCGGTACTTGCGCCGGATCAGTTCGACGAGTTCGGCATCGCTCATGACCTCGGCGTGCAGCACGGTCAGTGCCTCCAGCAGCCAGGCATGACTGTCACGGAATGCATCCCGACTGGCCGCATCCCCGGAATCCAGCACCGTGCCATCGGTGAGCAGGATGCGCAGCCGCGCCATCGTGTGATAGGTATTGTGTGCCACACCACAGCACATACCGGACGAATTGTTGCTGACCACGCCACCGATCTTGCAGGTCGCCTGGCTGGCAGGATCGGGGCCGATCTTGCGGTTGTAGGCTTTCAGCGCTGCATTGGCCTCGGCGACGATGACCGCCGGACCCAGCGTGATCTGCTGCGCACCCGAGTGCACCCGCAGCGCTCGCCATCCGTCCCCGAGCACGGCCAGCACGCCGTCGGTGACCGCCTGCCCGGACAGCGATGTGCCGGCGGCGCGAAACGTCAGCGGCAGCGATTCAGCGCGCGCGGCCGCCAGAACGGCGCGCACTTCGTCTTCACTGTTGATGAACACGACCGCCGCCGGCACCAGCCGATAGGAACTGGCATCCCCGGACCAGGCATAGGTCATCAGCGGGTCGGTCATCATCCGGTCTTTGCGGATGACGTGCTTCAGGCGCGCCACGACGCGCTGCCCGGCCGCGTGCCGGTCAGGCGCAGGCGCCCCGGCTTCAGCCGAGGGTGTGAGCGTGTGCTGCATGCGCTCTAACTAACACGTTCCCGGTGCCAGGGGAAACCGCTGCGCGGCCTTAGGAGGGCTTGGCGTAGTAGGCCCGCCAGCTGTCGAGCTGTTCAGGATAGTCGGCGGGCGCAGGGCTGGCATAGGCACGCATACGCTGGGTCGAGGCCATGGCCTGGGCATAGTCCTCCACTTTCACGTAGTACATGAAAGACAGCAGCCGATCTGAAAAGCGCCAGCGACCATCCTCGCGCCGATACTCGTCTTCATAGCGCAACGCGGCCCACATCGCCTGGCCATTGCGCACGACCTCTGCATGCGAGGTCACCAGCCCGAATGCGTGGTCGGCATCGGCTTCATCGAAGCTGATGATGTGATCGTGGGTAAAGTGGTTGCTCGGCCCCAGTACCTCGAAGCGCCCGCGAAACTGCTCGACGACAGCGTCGCGACCGCGCGCGTTGAGCACACCGTCGCGTGATCGGAACGCGCCGTCAACGGTAAAGCACTCGCCGATCGCATCGATGACGCGATCGTCGATGACAATGCCATAGCGCGCGATCAATTCACGTATCTCCTCACGATCTTCGAGCTGACGGATACGCGATTCAAGCGCGGCCATGTCGGTCATGGATTCGTCTCTACCTGAGGTTTCGGATGATCAAGCACACGGATCAGGCCTTCCTGAGCGGTGCTCGCAATCAGTATGCCCTGCTGGTTGAAGAACATGCCACGCGCCAGCCCGCGCCCCCCCTGGGCAGAGGGGCTGTCGGAAGTATAGAGAAACCACTCATCGACACGCGGCGGCCGATGAAACCACATCGCATGATCGAGACTGGCCATCTGCACATTCTCACGCTCGAAGCGGATGTCGTGCGGCAGCGTCGCGGTGCCCAACAGCTCGTAATCGGACACGTAGGCCAACAGCACGCGATGCAACTCGTCGTTATCGGGCAGCGCATCCACCGCGCGCAGCCATACTGCCTTGGACGGCTTGCGCTTGCCTGGCTGCAGGAAGTTGCCGGGATCCACCGGACGAAACGCAAAGGGGCGCTTGCGCGTGAGAAAGCGACGCATCTTCTCCGGAATGCCCTCGACTTTGTCGGCAAGCAGATCGGTCACGTCGACAAGACTTTCCGGCCCGGGCACGTCGGGCGGCATGTCGACCTGGTGTTCAATGCCCTCCTCCGGCGCCTGGAAGGAGCACGACAGCGTGAAGATCGGCCGACCGTGCTGAATGGCCACCACACGTCTGGCACTGAAGCTGCCGCCATCGCGCGAACGATCGACGTGATAGACGATCGAGGCGTTGAAATCACCCCGTCGCAGGAAGTAGGAATGCAGCGAGTGCACGATGCGCCCGTCAACCGTCTGGCTTGCAGCGGAAAGCGCCTGGCCCAGCACCTGGCCACCAAAGACCTGCGGTGCCCCGATGTCGCGGCTTTCGCCGCGGAAAATATCCTGCTCGATGCGTTCGAGTTCCAGCACATGCAGAAGGTCTGTCAGAATCGGATTCATCGCTGATTGTTTCCCTTTTCCTCGGTATCACCGTGCGCGCCATAGCGCCCCAGTCGCGCGATCAGGCTCGAGGTATCCCAGCGTCGCCCTCCCATCGCCACGATATCAGCATAGAACTGCTCGACCAGTGCCGTCACGGGCAGGGTGCTGCCGTTGCGGCGTGCCTCCTCAAGGCAGATGCGCAGATCCTTGCGCATCCATTCCACGGCAAAGCCGAAATCAAACTCCCCGGCCACCATCGCCGCATGGCGATTTTCCATCTGCCAGGATTGCGCCGCACCCTGGGAAATCACCTCGACGACGGCCTCGATATCCAGCCCGGCGCGCTGGCCGAAATGCAGCCCCTCGGCGAGGCCCTGCAACAGACCAGCGATGCACACCTGGTTGACCATCTTGGTCAACTGGCCCGCGCCGTGATCGCCCAGGCGGCGAATGACGCGTCCATACGCTCGCATGACCGGCTCGGCCCGCTCGAATGTCGCGGCCTGCCCGCCGACCATGATGCTCAGTTGGCCGCTCTGCGCGCCTGCCTGTCCGCCTGAGACGGGCGCATCCAGCGTCTCGATGCCAAGGGCATGCCCGGCGGCAGCAAGCCGACGCGCAAGCGCCGCCGACCCGGTCGTGTGGTCGATAAGCACAGCACCTGCGGACATGCCGGCGAACGCACCCTCCTCGCCCCGGGTGACGGCTTCGACGTCCGGATCATCGCCGACGCAGCAGAATACGAACTGCGCGTCCCGCGCCGCCTCGCGCGGCGTGGCCACG
>JBGTIC010000254.1:0-9371 GCA_041745895.1 Gammaproteobacteria bacterium | reverse complement strand
CACCGACGAGGAGCGCGAGGCGTCGGCGGCGTTGCCGCCCATCGCATTCGACGCGCACGGCGCCCATGTGCTCGAGGAGTGGCAACGCTCGGTGCGTTGGGCCGGTCCCGGTCAGGATTTCCACAGCATCGGCCGGAGTTTTCACGCGAAGATGCGCCCGGGTGCCCGCGAGCGCGGCCCGCAGGCAATTCTTGCCCATGACATGGCAACTGACCTGCGCGGTCTTGCCCATCCTGTGATGGTCATGCGTCCGCGCGATGACCTGTGGGAGGCGACGGCGCGGGTGCAGGCGCTCCTGCCGGAAGTGCCGTGGGTGGACCTGCCGGACTACGGCCACGGCCTGTTCGAGGTCGCACCGGCGATGATGCATGAACTCACGCGCGAGTTTTTGGGGACGGCGAATCCGTAAGCGCTGGTTGCCAGTGTTCGCGCGCGTCGTGCGACGCTAGAATGCCGCATGCCCAGCGTCTACCAGCTGAAGTCACGCTTTCAGGGGCTGCTTCGCCCGCTGGTGGCACGCCTGGCGAGGGCCGGTGTGACTGCCAACCAGGTGACCGTTGCGGCCATGCTGCTGTCGCTGCTTGCCGGTATCGCCGTGCTTCAGTATCCGCAGTCGCGATGGCCGCTGCTGCTGCTGCCGGTCGTGCTGTTTGCGCGCATGGCGCTCAATGCCATCGACGGCATGCTCGCCCGCGAGCACGCCATGACCAGCCGGTTGGGCGCAGTGCTCAACGAACTCGGCGACGTGATCTCCGACACCGTGATGTACCTGCCGCTGGCGCTGCTGCCAGCCTTCGATGGACGCGCCATCGTGCTGATCGTCGTGCTGGCAATCATCGGCGAGATGACCGGCGTTCTCTGCCAGGCGCTGGGCGCCAGCCGCCGCTATGACGGGCCCATGGGCAAGAGTGACCGCGCGCTGATGTTCGGCGCGCTGGCACTGCTGATCGGGGTGGGGTTGGCGGGCGGGCTGTGGCTGGATATCGTCCTGTGGCTGGCCATTGCAGCCAGCATCGTGACGATCTTCAACCGCGCCCGGGCAGGGCTTGCGGAGCCTGCGCGGTGAGCCTGCTTGGCATTCCCCCAGCGGTAGTGAACGCGCTGGCGGCTATTCTTGCCATCCTGGTCACAGCCACGCTGATCATCGCCGTGATGCATTTTTCGCGTGCGCAGGGCGCCCCGGCCGAGCTGGTGCTGCGTATCCGCTCCTGGTGGGTGATGTTCGCGGTGTTCACGCTGGCCATCGCGCTCAACCCGACCGTGTCGATCGTGTTCTTTGCGCTGATCTCGTACCTGGCGCTCAAGGAGTACTTCTCGCTGATTCCCACCCGGCGCGCCGATCGCAGTGTGCTGTTCTGGGCCTATCTTGCAATCGCAGTGCAGTACTACTGGGTGGGCATCGGCTGGTATGGCATGTTCCTGGTATTCATTCCGATCTACGTATTCCTGCTGCTGCCCATGCGCATGCTGCTCATCGGTGAGACCACGCATTTCCTGCGCGCCACAGGTTCGCTGCAGTGGGGCCTGATGCTGCTGGTGTTCGGCTTGAGCCACCTTGCCTTCCTGCTGGCGTTGCCTGAGGCGAATAACCCCGGCGCGGGCGGCGCGGGGCTCGTGCTCTACCTGGTGTTTCTGACCCAGTTCAATGATGTCGCCCAGTATGTCTGGGGCAAGCTGCTGGGGCGTCACAAGGTCGTGCCCACGGTGAGTCCGAACAAGACCATGGAAGGTCTGATCGGCGGGGTGCTCACGACCACCTTGCTGGCGTGGCTCGCCGGGCCATGGCTGACGCCGCTGTCGGGCTACCAGGCCGCAGCCGCCGGCCTGCTGATCGGCTTTGCCGGCTTCATCGGCGATGTGAACATCTCCGCGTTGAAGCGTGATCTCGGTGTCAAGGATTCAGGTCAGCTGATCCCGGGACACGGCGGCATCCTCGATCGCGTCGACAGCCTGACTTACACCGCGCCGCTGTTCTTCCACTATCTGCATTACCTGCACTACTGAAAGCCCATGAGCCGGCTGCTTCGATGGGTGTTCTACGCGGTGATCGTCCGCTTCGTCGTGCTGTTCGTGCTCGGCCTCAATGTGCGTCACCGGCAACGCCTGCCCACGCGGGGACCGGCCATCCTGACGGCCAACCACAACAGTCATCTCGATGCGATGGTGTTGATCAGTCTGCTGCCGCTGCGCCTGCTCGGTCGCGTGCGACCGGTGGCCGCGGCCGACTATTTTCTCTCGAGCGGTCTTCGGGCGTGGTTCGCGACGCGCATCGTCGGCATTCTGCCGATCGCCAGGCGGCGGGAATCGCCCGAAGATGATCCGCTGGCCGGTTGCGATGCGGCGCTTGCACGCGGCGAAATCCTGATCTTCTTTCCGGAGGGCACGCGCGGCGAACCCGAGCAGCTCGCGCCGTTCAGGAAGGGCATCGGTATCCTCGCGGCGCGGCACCCCCATGTGCCGGTCCATCCGCTGTTCACGCATGGCCTGGGCAAGGCCCTGCCGCGCAACGAGGCCCTGCTGGTGCCCCTGGTCCTCGACGTCTTCGTCGGTGAGCCGCTGTATGGTGCAGACCACGCGGATGATTTCGTCGACACGCTGCGCGAACGCATCATGGCACTGGGCCGCGAGGAACGCCTCGCACAGTGGGATTGAGCGCGCGCGCCAAGTGTTTCTCTGCCGGCCTTACAGCACCCACGCGAAGCCGAAGATGCCGAGCATCACGAACACCACGGCCACCTTGACGACGGCCGCGACGATGAGTGCGATCCAGGTGGCCAGGCCCACCTGGGAGGCCGCCATGACGCCCCGGCGATAGAGCAACTCGCCGGCTACCGCTCCGATGAGGGGGCCAAGAATCACGCCGGGCAACCCGAAAAACAATCCGATCACCGTACCCAGCGCGGCACCCGTCAGACCGCCGCGCGTGGCACCCGCACGGCGAGCGCCGAGCACGCTGGCCAGCAGATCCACGACAATCGAAAATACGGCCAGCAGGCCCAGCACCCACAGCACCGCCGGGCCGACGCGGTCAAACCCTTCCGCCCATGCAGCAAGCCAGAGGCCCAGGAACACCAACGGCACTCCCGGCAGGATCGGCAGGATCGTTCCCAGGGTGCCCGCCACGACGAGCACCACAGCCAGCAGGTACCAAAGCCACACCACATCCATCGCCAGCACGCTATCAGGGGTGCTGCCGTCACGCTACACTGCCGTGAGCCGCCGCGGCGACTTTGATGGAGCATGCAGTCAGTGGACGGAGTCTTGACCTGGCTTGAAACCTTCCGGATGACGCTGGTGGAGGCGCTGCGCGGCTTCGCGCAGTACCTGCCCTATCTGCTTGGGGCCCTGGTGCTGCTCATGGTCGGCTGGATTGTCGCCCGCCTGCTGCGTGCACTGTTCGTGCGACTCGGCGGCGGCCTGAACAGGCTGCTCGAACACATCCATCAGCCTGCCGGCACGCGCCGAATGCGCCTGTCGCCACCGGTGATGGCGCTGATCGGCAATCTGGTCTTCTGGATCGTGATCCTGATCTTCGCCGCGATGGCTGCCCGCCTCGCTCGACTGGATGCTTTCAGCGTCTGGCTCGATCGCATCGTCGCCTTCCTGCCAACGCTGATGGCAGGCGGGCTGATTGCACTGGTGGGGTTCCTCGTCAGTACCCTGATCCGCGACGTGGTGGCCACCACGGCCGCCTCGGCGGGGTCACAGCACAGCGAACTGTTCGGTCTGATTGCCCAGAGCGCGGTGTTCCTGAGCGCAGTCGTGATCGGTCTGGACCAGATCGGCATCAACGTCACCTTCCTGACCACGCTGCTGGCCATCAGCATAGGCGGTGCGCTGCTGGCCATCGTGTTCGCGTTCGGCTTCGGTGCTCGCGAGTTCGTCGGCAATCTCATCGCCGCCCAACAGGTCCATCAACTGATCGAGCCGGGGACCATGCTTCGGGTCGGCGAGCAGCAGGGGCAGGTGCTGGAGATCACCGCGACCAGCGTGGTGCTCGTGACCGACGCCGGCAGGCTGATTCTGCCTGCCAAGCTGTTCCAGGAGCAGGTCACACAGATCATCTCGGATCACGAAAATGAGTGATGCACTGACGTTCGCCTACCTGGAGCAGGCGCCGGCAGCTGCGGCGAAGGTGTTGCAGGATATCGGCATCGTCGAGGCGGCGGCGTTTCTGGACTCGGTTCCGGCAAGACTCTCTGCACCGGTGATCAATCATATGATCCCCGCGATCAGTGCGCGGTGCCTGGAGCACATGAGTGCTGCGCGCAGCGCTTCTGTGTTGCGCAGCCTGTCCTACCAGGATGCGGCGGGACTGCTGCGGCTGGTGCGGGCTCAGTGGCGCGATCAGATCCTCGCAGAGCTGCCATCGACTGTCTCGCGCCGACTGACCCGGTCGCTGAGATATCCGCTCAATGTCGTGGGAGCGTGGATCGATCCGGACGTACCGGTGCTGTCTCCCGAGCACCGCGTCGGCGATGCCCTGCAGTATCTGCGTCAGACCCGAAATGCCAGTCATGTCTTCCTCGAATCGACGGGGAGCGGTCAGTTCGTGGGCGCGGTGAGCCTTGCTGAGCTTCTTCACAGTGACCCGGCCGCCACCCTGGGCCAGTTGCGCATAGATGCGGTCAAGCCGGTATCCAACCGCGCAGCCCTTGGCAGCGTGGCATTTCATGCGGCGTGGGACGACTACCTGGTTCTGCCGGTGGTGGGGCGGCGCAACAACGTACTGGGCGGCATCTCCCGGGCAACATTGCGTCGTGGTGCGCGCGACGAGCGCACGGCAGCCTCGGTCGATCCAGGCAATATCGTCGGCCAGCTCGTGTTTGCACTGCTGCTCACGATGTCGGGCCTGGTGCGTCTGATCTTCCAGCCCGACAGTGCCGTCAATCGCCCCCGATCGGCAGAGCCGCAGTAATGAGTGTGGATCTGTCGGAGGTGACCAGAGCGCTGGATCGGCGCTACCTGCTCGACTATCCCGGCAGCGCGGCGCAGCGTCTCGAGATATTGTCGGCCGACGATGCGGCCGACGCACTCGTCGGCCACCCGCCCTCGGCGATCGCGCCGGTCCTCAGCAGGCTGGCACCCGATGTGGCAGCAACAATCCTCGAGCGTCTGTCGGAAGCGATGCGCAGCAGTCTTCTCGAGGAGCTGATGCCCAACGATGCGGCGCGGGTGCTGGGCCAGTTTGACGCCAAACGCCGCGCCGACATGCTTGCAGGCCTGCAGCCGAGCGTCAGCGCTGAGATAAGCCGGGTCATGAGCTTCCCGCTCGACAGCGCCGGCTGGCTGATGGATGCGCGCATCAGCTATTTTCGAGGAGACCTGAGTGTAGAGGAGGCGGTGGAGCGACTGAGGCACTCCCGCGCACCGGCGACACGCAGCCTGTTTCTCGTCGACGGGGACAACCGGCTCGTCGGACGTGTAGGCATTCAGGAGATCGCCGTCGCGCCCTCTGGCACCCACCTGCATGAACTCGCGCAAGCCGTCGACGCGCGTGTCAGTCAGGTCACGCCGCGCGAGGAGGTCGTCGAGATCCTCGAGAAATTCAAACTGACCGATCTTCCCGTGGTCGATACCGAGGGCAGATTGCTCGGTGTCATTCATCACGCAAGGCTGATCCAGGCGATCCAGGCCGATGCCAGCGTCGACATCCAGACCATGGTCGGCGCCAGTGCGGATGAGCGCGCTCTGTCGAAACCGATGTTCGCCGTCGCGAAGCGGCTGCCGTGGTTGCAGATCAATCTGTTGACCGCCTTCCTGGCCGCCTCCGTGGTCGGCCTGTTCGAATCCACTATCGCAAGCTTCACGGCGCTGGCGGTGCTTTTGCCGGTCGTGGCCGGGCAGGCCGGAAACGCCGGCGCACAGGCGCTCGCCGTCACCATGCGCGGCCTGGCCTTACGCGAAATCACTCTGCGCCATTCGTTCGCGGTCACTTTCAAGGAGGTCCAGGTGGGGATGATCAACGGCGTAGCCGTTGCGATCACCTGCGGCTTCGGCGTGTATCTGTGGAGCGGTTCGTTCGGACTGGTGCTGGTGATCGTGATGGCAATGGTGCTCGCCATGATCGCCGCGGGATTTGCCGGCGCGCTGGTGCCTCTGGCGCTGACGCGACTGGGTCAGGACCCGGCGCAGTCCTCCTCGATCATTCTTACCACCGTCACTGACGTCACCGGCTTCATGGCCTTCCTGGGCATCGCAACGTTGCTCTCGACCATGCTCTAGTCGGGGTCGCGTACGACCCGATCCGGCCGTTCACCCTGCCTGATGCTCGAGCGGACCCGGATCCTCCCCTCCAGCGTCAGATGGACGGGACATCGGTCGGCAATCTCGAGCAGTCTTCGGGCCTGCGCCTCGTCTATGTCGCCCTCGATGCAGATCAATCTCGAGAGCTCATCGACGCGACCCTCGCCCGATTGGCACTCCTCGCAATCTTGCGCGTGCCTGCGCCGATGCCGGACTTCGCACGAGACCCGTTCGAGCGGCAGGCGCTTGTGGCGCGCGTACATGTTCAGCGTCATGACCGTGCAGGCGCCCAGCGCGGCGCACAGGTACGCATAGGGATCGGGCCCGAGTGCTGCGCCCCCGCTCCCGGCCGGTTCATCGGCAATCAGCCGGTGGGGCCCGGCCTGAACGCTACAGGTGAATCGATCGCTCGTCCGGCCGCGCACCAGCACCCGATCGTCCTGCCTCACCTCGTCGGCATCCACGAAGCGCGACGCCCAGGCGGCGATTACGCCGGCCGCATACCGGGCATCGGCTGCGTCCGATAGCAGATGATCAGCATCATCCAGGCTCACGAAACTCTTGGGGTGCATCGCCGCTGCAAAGATCTTCTGTGCCTGATCTATCGACACGAGGGTATCGAGCGGAGCGTGCAGCACAAGCAACGCGCGGCGCAGTGCCTGCAGGCGTTCATGCATCTTGTGCGCGCGGGCATCCTCGACGAAGTCCTGGCGGATGCGCCAGGTTCGTCCGCCCAGACTGACTTCAGCGCTGCCGTGCACGCGGATCTTCTCCAGGCCTTCGCCGAACTGCGACAGAACATGATCGGGACTGGCTGGCGCGCCAATGGTTGCGACCGCCTTGACGCCAGCCAGTCGTTCGGCTACCGCGAGGACTGCCGTGCCGCCCAGTGAGTGGCCCAGCAGCAGCTGGGGGGCTGCAAGGTGCGTGCTCAGCCATGCGGCTGCATCCTCGAGATCATCGAGATTGCTGGAGAACGCGGTATCGACAAAATCGCCCTCACTTTCGCCGAGGCCGGTAAAATCGAACCGCAACACGGCGAACCCCGCGTGCGCCAGCGCAGCGGTGATGGTGCGAGCGGCCTCGATGTTGCGGCCACAGGTGAAGCAATGGGCGAACAGCGCGGTTGCCTTCCACACCCCCCCTGGCGGCAGTTCCAGTGTGCCCGCAAGAGTGAGGCCCTGCCGCGTGGTCAGTGTGACTCGAGACATTCGACGATTCGCCTGTATCTGAAAATTCGATGCGGTATTCTGAGGATACATGAGTAGGCTGGCACCCAACGGGCCTCGAGCCCTCCTGCGCTATTGGGCAGGCATTTTTGCCAGCGCAGGCCGCAACTGGCTGGAAAGCCAGGCCTTCATTTATGCCGCCGCACTGGCATTCTTCACGGTGTTCTCGATTGCACCCGTGATGATCATCGCCGTGACGGTGGTCGGGCTGGTACTGGGTGACGAGGCCGCAGAGGGCCAGATCATGGCCCAGCTTCAGCATACGATCGGCCCCGAGGCGGCCGAGGTGGTCGAGACGGCCGTGCTCAATTCCCAGATCGAGCAGAGCGGGCTGCTGCCGACCATCATCGGCATCGCGGCGATCCTGATCGGTGCATCGACGGTATTTGCGCAGATGCAGCAATCCCTCAACCGGATCTGGGATGTGGCCGCACGGCCGACGCGAAACAGCATTATGCTGTTCATCCGCTCGCGGGTGCTTTCGCTGACCATCGTGCTGGCGATCGGCTTCATCCTGCTGGTCTCACTGCTTCTGAGCGTAGCGCTGCGCGCGGTGATGGTGTTCGCCGAGCAGTGGCTGCCGATGCCGGGGTTCGTGCTGGTCGGCTTCGAGATCGCGCTGTCCCTGAGCGTCATCACGCTGCTGTTCGCGGCCATGTTCCGCATCCTGCCGGATGTCATCCTGCGCTGGAACGATGTGCTGCTCGGCGCACTGCTCACTGCGGGGTTGTTCACGCTCGGGCGCTCGCTGATCGCGATGTACCTGGCCAATACGGCGACTGCGTCGACCTACGGCGCGGCGGGCTCGCTGGTGTTGCTGCTGCTGTGGGTCAACTACTCGTCGCTGATCCTGTTGTTCGGGGCGGCATTCACCCGCGCGCACCTGGAGGCCCGCGGTCTGCCGGTGCGACCACGCGCCACCGCCGTGGGTGTGCACCGCGAACTCATCGAAGACCCGCCGGAGGCGCGCGGCTGAGCTTTGCGTATACTCGCGCCCATGAAGTTTTCCCTGCTGTTAATGCTCGCGCTCGGCGCTGCGCTCGCGACAGCGCCTGCGACCGGGCAGGCCCGCCCGGATCCCGCAGCGCTGGAGCTGGCCTCGGCACAGGCCGCAGTGGCCGATCTGGCAAGCGGCGAACTGTTGTTCACCAAGCATGCTGACCGCCAGGTGCCGATCGCGTCGGTGACCAAGCTGATGAGCGCGGTGGTCGTGCTCGACTCCGGCGCGCCGCTGGATGAATGGCTGGCCATCGTACCGCGTGCCGAGCGCGCGCCGGTGAATGCCTATTCGCGCATCCGTATCGGCTCGGAACTGCGGCGCGCGGATCTGCTGCGCATCACGCTGATGGCCTCGGAGAATCAGGCCGCCTACGTGCTGTCACGTCATCATCCCGGCGGCCGCGAGGCCTTCGTTGCCGCAATGAACGACAAGGCGGTCGAGCTTGGCATGCACGCCAGCCGTTTCGTGGATGCCAGCGGACTGTCCGCGCAGAACCGCTCCACCGCCGCGGATCTGCTGCGCCTGGTGGCGGCGGCCATGGACTACGAACTCATCCGCGATTACACCCGCACCACGGGGTTCACGGCGCAGTTCCGCAACCCACGCTACACGTTGCAATACGGCAACACGAACCTGCTGGTACATCGGGAGAGCTGGGATGTGGCGCTGAGCAAGACCGGCTACCTGCAGGTTGCCGGTCGCTGTCTTGCGATGGTGGCCAACATCGACGGCCGGCCGATCGCGATGGTGCTGCTTGATTCGCTGGGCACGCGCACCCCGTTGGGTGATGCCGGGCGCATCGGCCGCTGGCTGCGCACCGGACACGGCGGCATTGTGGCGGTCGCGGCCCGCGACTATGAGCGCCAGCGCCAGCGCGAGTATGCGCGCCAGCCCGA
>JBGTIC010000253.1:0-8133 GCA_041745895.1 Gammaproteobacteria bacterium | reverse complement strand
GTGCCTGACGGCGCAGCGCGCGGCGGCGGCGCGGGTAAGCGCGGCCATCGTCGGCTGGCGCAGCCATGAGCGCTAGGCCAGCACGCGCGTCAGCCAGGCACCAATCGCGCGTATCTCTTCGATGCAGACCTGGTGGCCCATCGGGTAGCCATGCCATTCCACCGGATAACCCATGGCCTGAAGTACATCGCGGGAATGCTCGCCGAGCGCGCAGCCCAGCACCGCATCGGCCGTGCCATGCGCCATGAAGATCGGCACTGCCGCACTGGCGGGCGCGTGTTCATCTGCCAGCGCACCCTCGAGCGGCAGATAGGTCGACAGTGCCATGATGCCAGCCAGCGGCACCGCCCGCCGCAGACCGGCGTGCAGGGCAATCGCGCCGCCCTGGGAAAACCCGGCCAGTACGATCTTGTCGGCGGCGATGCCGCGTGCGCATTCGCGCTCGATCAGCGCATCAATCAGGGCTGCGCTGGCGCGGATGCCAGCCTCGTCCTGCGCCGAGCGGCGATCCAGCCCCAGAATGTCGTACCACGCGCGCATGCGCTGGCCCTGGTTCAGCGTCACCGCGCGCACGGGTGCGTGCGGAAAGACGAAGCGCACGGCCATCTTCAGACCCAGTTCTGAAACGATCGGTACGAAATCATTGCCATCGGCGCCAAGACCGTGCAGCCAGATCACCGCCCTTCGCGGGGTCGGACCGGTTTCGAGTTCCACGCTCTGCAGTACTTCCATGTCGTTCACCAGGGCTTCGGGTGCCGTGCAATCGGGCCGGGCATCTTAGCGTGGATCGATCTTGCATAGTGATGCGCATGACGATATCCTTATGCGCAACTTGACCCAGGCGGATGGCCATGCCGGCACAAGCAGAACATCAGGCCCGACGGCGCGACGCCATCACGGCCATCCTGAGCTCGCAAGCGGTGAGCCGCCAGGCTCATCTGGTCGAGTTGCTGCGCGCGGCCGGCATCGTCGCGACGCAGTCGAGTGTGAGTCGCGATCTGCGCGACATGGGCGTGGTCAAGCTTAAATCAGGTTATGCCCTGCCGCAGCAGCCGCCCGGTTCAGCCCAGGCTGACTTCGAATCCAGCATAGCTTTCGTGCGCGCGCTGCGCGTGGCCGGACCGAACCTGACCATCATCGCCACCGCTGCAGGGGCGGCACAACGCGTCGCATTGTCGCTGGACCGCGCCGCGTGGCCGGAACTCGCAGGCACGCTGTCGGGCGATGACACGATATTCGTCGCCACCGCAGATCGCGCACGGCAGAAGCTGCTGCTGGCACGCCTCAACCAGGTGTTCGGCGTCAAACCTTCAAACAACTGACACGTGGGAAACACTCAAGCCTCATGGACGACAACAACTCCCCGATCATGCTTGCCTTCTCCGGCGGACTGGACACCTCGATGTGCGTGCCGTGGCTCGCGGAGCGCCACGGGCGGCCGGTGGTCACGGTCACGGTCAACACCGGTGGTCTGACCGAGGCCGACGCGCACAGCCTTGAGACGCGCTCGCGACAGCTTGGCGCAAGCCGCCACCTGCTGATCGAGGCGCGCGAGGATTTTTTCAACGAGATCATTCGCTTCCTGGTGTTTGGCAACGTCCGCCGCGGGCAGCTCTATCCGCTGTGTGTCGGCGCCGAGCGCGGTATCCAGGCCTCGCGCCTCGCCCAGGCGGCCAAGCAGTTCGGCTCCACCACCGTGGCACACGGCTGCACCGCCGCGGGCAACGATCAGGTCCGTTTTGAAGTCGCGTTGAAGACTCTGGACCCGTCGCTGGAGATCCTCGCGCCCGTGCGCGACGAGGCCTTCGTGCGCGCAGAGCAGGTCAAATTCCTCGAGACCCGCAACATGCCGGTGCCCTCGAAGAGTTCGGCGTACTCGATCAATCGGGGCCTGTGGGGCGTGACCATCGGCGGCACCGAGACGCTGGACTCGCGCGGCAGCATCCCCGAAGACGCCTGGGTGCTGTCTGCCGGCGCCTTCGAGGCCAACCCCGCACCGCGCAGGCTCACGATCGGCTTCGAGCAGGGCGTCGCGGTGAGTCTGGACGGTGAAACCCTGGCACCGGTGGCCCTGATCGAGCGCCTTGAGGGTATTGGCGCCGGGTACGCCATCGGTCGCGGGATTCACCTGGGCGACACCATTCTGGGCACCAAGGGCCGGGTGGCCTTCGAAGCACCCGCCGCCGAGGTGCTGATCGCCGCCCACCGCGAACTTGAAAAGCTCGTTCTGTCGCCCTTGCAGATGCGCGTCAAGGACCAGGTGGCCACGACCTATGGCGACCTGATCCACGAGGGCAAGCAGCTCGATCTGGCCTGCCGCGATATCGAGGCGCTGCTCATCAGCTCGCAGCGTCGTGTGACCGGCGAAGCCCATTTGCTGCTGCGTCCGGGCGCGGTGTTCGTCGAGGGGGTCACCTCAGCGTTTTCATTGCTCAAGGCCACGCGTGGCGTCTACGGTGAGGCGGCCGGAGAATGGACGCCCGCCGACGCGTTGGGCTATTCGCGCGTGCTGAGTCTGCCAGGCATTCTTCAGACCCGCGCAGGCAAGGCCCAGGCCTGAAGGGCCCATCACAGGACAAACCGATGCGTACCGTTATCGCCGACAAGATCTCCTCAGTGGCCCATCACCAGACGCTCTCCCGGGAGGTGCGCGTCAGCGAGCGCATCCCCTGCGAGGAGGGCGTACTGATTGCCGTGGAGGTGCTGAACTCGAAATCCACCTACAACACGCTGGAACTCGACAGTGGGCGCATGGCGAAGGTGCGTCGCGGCGACATCGTCGTCGGCGCGCTGGGTCATCGCAAGGCGCTGTTCGGTTATTCCGGACACCTGCCCACGGCGCTGGCACCCGGCGACATCGTGCAGATTCTCAATCTCGGCGGCGTCATGGGCATCTGCGACTCGGTGAACCCCGACTACGGGCAGCCCTTCGACTGTCGCGTGCTGGGCACGGTGCTGCAGTTCCCCTACCTGGGCGAACGCATTGGTGTCCCGGCGCGTATCGGCATGGGCCAGCTTGAAGCCCATCCGCCGCTGGAGGTACACGGCATCCCGGTGGTCGCGCTGGCCGGCACCAGCATGGATGCCGGCAAGACCGCAGCGGCCTCGGCGATCATTGGCCGGTTCCGGCACTACGGGCTGGTCGTGGATGCCTTCAAGGCCACCGGCGTGGCGCTGCGCCGCGACATCCTGGCCATGGAGGATGCCGGCGCGCGCAACACGCTGCTGTTCTCCGACTTCGGCATCGTCGCGACCACTGCCCGAAACGGGCCGGCGCTGACCCGAACGCTGCTCAGTCGCCTGGCGGCCGAGAAGCCCGACGTCATCGTCTTCGAGCTGGGCGATGGCCTGCTCGGCGCCTATGGCGTGGATGCCATCCTGCGCGATCCCGAAATCCGCGCGGCGCTCAGCTGTACGGTGCTGTGCGCGAACGATCCGGTCGCGGCGTGGGGCGGTGTGAAATTGCTGCGTGAGGAGTTCGACATCGAGCCTGCCGTGGTCACGGGTCCTGCGACTGACAACCAGGTGGGTATCGACATCATCCGCGACCGCCTCGGTGTCGCGGCACTCAACGCCCTGTCGAATGGTGCCGAGCTCGGCGATCTGCTTCAGAAATTGCTGGCGCTGCCAATCCGGCGCAGCAATGAGGAGGTCACCGCGTGACCGAGACCTGGCCTGTCGTGGTGCTGGGTGCGACCGGCTACGTGGCGGGCGAGCTGCTGCGTCTGATCGCCACGCATCCTCACCTGGACCTGGCCGCAGCGGTCTCCGAAAGCCAGGCAGGACGGCCTATCGGCGAGACCTTCGGACATCTGGCGCCGCTGTATCGCGATGCGCGGTTCACGGCCGCCGATGCCCTGCCCGGGCTGCTTGCGGTAGTGCCGCGCATGGCAGTGTTCTGCGCCGCGCCCCATGGCGCCGCGGCCGCGATGGTGGACGAGATCCTCACCCAGGCCGCCGCCACCGATACGCAGGTCAGGCTGGTCGATGTCTCTGCGGACTATCGCTTCGCCGACGCGCAGGACTACGCGGGCGTGTATGGCCACGCCCACGGCGCGCCGCATCGGCTCGGTGAGTTTGCCAGCGGCTTGCCGGAACACGTCGCGGGCACGCCAGCCAGGCACATCGGTCACCCCGGATGTTTCGCCACCGCGATGCTGCTGGCCACGGTGCCTCTGGTGAAGCTTGGCGTGATCGCCGATGACCTGTTCGTCGCCGCCGTAACCGGATCGACAGGGTCCGGCCGCACGCCGCTGGCCACCACCCATCACCCGGTGCGCCACAGCAACTTCTATGCCTACAACCCGCTGGGTCATCGTCATGCGCCGGAGGTCATGAATCTCATCGAACAGGCCACGGGCAGGCGTCCCCGGCTGCATTTCGTACCGCACTCGGGGCCGTTTTCCCGAGGCATCCAGGCGACGCTGCAGGCGCGCCTGACCTCATCGGTGGATGCCGCGGAGGTGCGCGCGTGCCTGCGCGACTTCTACGCCGACGCCCCTTTCGTAAGCATTGTCGGTGGCACACCTCGACTCAAGGATGTCGTGGGCAGCAACCATGCCCAGCTGGGTGCGGCCTGCGATGGCGAGAGCGTGGCGGTGTTCTGCGTCATCGACAACCTGCTCAAGGGGGCGGCAGGCGGCGCGATGCAGTGGCTCAACAGGCTCGTCGGCTGGCCGGAACACACCGGGCTGACTGCACCGGGCACAGGCTGGATCTGAACATGAACGTGATTGACCGTGAGGCCGAACACCTGCTGCCGGTGTATGCGCAGATGGACCTCGAACCTGTCCGCGCTGAAGGTCCGTGGATCCACACCGCAGACGGCCACAGGATCCTGGATTTCTATGGCGGGCACGCCGTGGCCGCGCTGGGCTACGGACATCCCCGCCTGGTCGAGACCCTGACGCGCCAGGCGCAGCTGCTGATGTTCCAGAGCAATGCCGTGGCGCTGGAGGTCAGGGCACGCGCGGCCGAACGGCTCGCCGAATTTGCCCCGGTGGGCCTGACGCATGCATTTTTCGTCAATTCCGGCGCCGAGGCCAATGAGAACGCATTGCGCATGGCCTTCAGGGCCACCGGACGCGCGCGCGTGGTCGCGCTGGAGCATGGGTTCCATGGTCGCACCGCCGCCGCGGCAGCCGTTACCTGGGGTGCGGAAAAATGGTATGGCTTCCCGCAGCGCCCGTTCGAAGTCGCGTTCGTGTCACGCGAAGATCCCGAGGCGCTGCGCGCCGCCGTCGATGAGCGCACCGCTGCGGTGATTCTGGAACCTGTGCAGGGTGTCGCCGGCGCTTACGATGTGCCACTCGAGTTGCTCAAGGCCGCCAGCGCAGCCTGCGATGCCGCCGGTGCCTGGTTGATCAGCGATGAGGTGCAAAGCGGCATGGGCCGCAGCGGCCATGCCTTTGCCATCGAGCGGGCCGGCGTGACGCCCGATATCCTGACCATGGCCAAGTCACTCGGCGGCGGCTTCCCCGTCGGCGCGTTGATCACCCGGCCTGAGATCGCCGCGACCCTGAAGGTGGGCGACCTGGGCACGACTTTCGGCGGCGGGCCGCTGGCCTGCGCCATCGTCGAGACCGTCATCGACATCATCGAGCGCGAGCAGTTGCTGCAACGCGTCGCCCGACTGTCGCAGCGCATCCGCGAGACCTGCATCGTGGGCCCGGTCACCGCCGTCCAGGGCGCGGGCTTTCTGCTGGGCTTGCGCACCAGCCGGCCTGCGCGCGAGATCAATCGCGAACTGCTCAGCCGTGACATCATGGCCGGCGGCAGTGCCGATCCGCACATCGTGCGCCTGTTACCCCCCTATATTCTTGACGAATCGCATGTGGACCAACTGGCCACAGCCCTGAAGGAGATCGCTGCATGAAGCTGTTCAATGACCTTGCCGATTTCAGTGTCGCGGAAGTCGACGATCTGTTGACACTTGCGCGACGGCTGGACGAGCACCCCGAGCCCAGGGCACTGGCCGGTCGTGTCCTTGCACTGCTGTTCCTGAGTCCATCGCTGCGCACGCTCTCATCGTTTCAGGCTGCGATGATCCGCCTGGGCGGTGGTGCTTTCGTGATTTCGCCCGACATGTCGATCCACGGTCTGGAGTCGCGCTACGGCATCGTCATGGACGGCGTGGCCGCCGAGCACATCCGCGAGGCCGTGCCGGTGATCGCCTCCTACGGTGACGCGATCGGCATCCGGGCGTTTGCCGAGCGCACGAATCTCGAGCGGGATCTGGCCGACACGCAGTTCGCGGAGTTCCGCACGCTGGTGGACAAGCCGCTGATCAACATGGAGTCGGCCATCAATCACCCCTGTCAGGCGCTGGCCGACTGGAAGACCATGGACGAGCTCGGCATTCCCCGCCAGGGCGGGAAGTTTGTGCTCTCCTGGGCCTACCATCCGCGCGCCCTGCCGCTCGCGGTGCCGACGGCCGCCGTGCACATGGCCTGTCACCGCGGCATGGACGTCACCGTACTGCGGCCTGATGGTTTCGCACTTCCCGAATCGATCATGACCAAGGCGCGAAACGCCGCCGAAGCCAGCGGGGGCTCGCTGCGTGAATCCACCGACCGCCGCGAGGCGATGGCAGGCGCACACGTGATCTACGCCAAGAGCTGGTCATCCACTCAGCACTATGGCGATCGCCTGGGCGACGAAAAAGCCCGGCGTGACCTGACCGCCTGGTGCGTCGATGAGCCGTGGTTCGAGCCGGCGCGTGAAGACTGCCGGTTCATGCATTGCCTGCCCGTACGCCGCGGCGTCGTCGTGGCCGATCGCATTCTCGACGGACCGCGCAGTGTCGTGATCCAGGAGGCGCGCAACCGGATGGTCGCGCAGATGGCTGTGGTCTACCGCATGCTGCGCGGCGACTAGCACACTTACAACGCAACGAAACGGAAGAACACTACCCATGCGTACCAATCAGGAACGGGCCATCGTGGTCAGCGCGCTGAAACATGCCGCACCGTACATCCGCATGTTCAAGGGCAAGACCTTCGTGCTCAAGGCAGGCGGCGAGGTCTTCGCCACCCCTGAGGACACCCATGCCTTGATGGCGCAGGTGGGTCTGCTGCATCAGGTGGGCATCCGCGTCGTGCTCGTGCATGGCGGCGGACCGCAGTCCACGGAGCTGGCCGATGCGCTCGGGCATGCGACGCGCTTTGTCGAGGGCCGGCGCGTGACCGACCAGTCGGCACTCGATGTCGCGACAATGGTGCTCAACGGGCTGATCAACACGCGCATCCTTGCCGCCTGTCGGGACCTCGATGTCCCGGCGATCGGCCTGTCTGGCGTGGACGCCGGACTCATCCGCGCACACCGGCGCCCGCCGGTGCAGGTGCAGGGCAATGATCAACCGGTCGATTACGGCTTCGTCGGCGACATCGATGCGGTCGACGCCGATATCGTGCGCAAGCAGCTCGACAACGCCGTGATGCCGGTCGTCAGTCCGCTGTCGTGCGATGAGAACGGTGTGCTGCTGAACATCAACGCCGACACGGTCGCATCTGCCCTGGCGATCGCGCTCAACGCCGAGAAGCTGATGCTGGCCACCGCAGCCCCTGGCATTCTTCGCGATCGCGAAGATCCCGGTTCGCTGATTTCCTACATGGACCTCGAGGATCTGCAGGACCTGCGTCGCGAGGGCAGGATTGCCGACGGTATGCTGCCCAAGGCCACCGCCATCGAGAAGGCGCTGC
Organism: Gammaproteobacteria bacterium; assembly: GCA_041745895.1. Lineage (GTDB taxonomy): Bacteria > Pseudomonadota > Gammaproteobacteria > Steroidobacterales > PWYM01 > PWYM01. Next base: position 433 of record JBGTIC010000253.1, on the reverse strand, counting down.
GAGGCGGCGTGGACCGCGTTCACGTGATTTCCTGGCGGGTGGCCGAGTCCCTGTTGCTGGAGGTGTTCACCAACGAGGGCACCGGCACGCTCGTGGTCAACGATATCGACGCCTTGAGTCCCGAAGAGCAGGGAGACGCCAGCTGATGAGCCGGCTGTGGGATCGTGGCGAGGCGCTGGATGCACGCATCCTGCGCTACTGCGCCGGCGAGGATCATCACCTTGACGAGCGTCTGGTCACCCACGATGTCACCGCGTCCATTGCGCATGCCCGAATGCTCGAGGCACAAGGCCTGCTGTCAGCCGACGACTGCACGCTGATCTGTGACGGTCTGCGCGCGCTCGGCCGGGGGCATGCAGCGGGCGAGTGGACGATCCGTCTGGAAGACGAGGACTGCCACACGGCGCTGGAGACCCGGCTCACCGAGCGCATC
>JBGTIC010000252.1:0-15438 GCA_041745895.1 Gammaproteobacteria bacterium | reverse complement strand
CGGCATCGGAGCCACCGGCGGCCAGCGTTGCCGCCGAACCTGCAGCCGTTCCGGCAACGCTACCCACTGCACTGGCTGCCCCGCCGGCCACGGCCGCACCGGCACGCACGCCGCCGCCGAGAATGGCCGCCATCACGACCGCCGTAAGCAGCGAAGCAACGGCCCAGGTCAGAAAACCGTGAGCGGTGTCGCGAAAGTACACCTCATCGTTGTGCACCGAAGTCCATTTGGTTCGTAGCCGTCCCGCCAGGTAGCCACCGAGCCCGGATGCCGCCAGCTGGGTGAAACTCAGCCACCCGATTGCGGCGATACCGAAGGTCGTAGCGGTTATGCCCTCCATGCGCCACGGCGAGACCGCCGAAAGACCCAGGCCCGTGCCTAGAAAGAGCAGCACCAGCGACAACGCCGCAGCGCCCGCCGCACCGGCAAAAATCGCCGCCCAGGACACGGCGCTGTTCTGGCCGGCTGCCTCATCGATAGCTGCCGGGGCGCGGCGTGGCCCCACCGGATTCGGCGCCGTATTGACTCCCTGCATGGCTCACTCCTCGCTGCTATACGATTCAGCCTGCTCGCTCCCGAGGCCTGGTTCTGTACGAAAGCACACATAAGGCCCGGGCGGAAAACTGCATTTGAGACGCACGTCACACCAGGCCGCGCTCAGTGCTTGGATTCCAGCATGTCCTCACGCAGGTTCTCGGCCCGCGCAGCGCCGATCGCGGTTTCAACCTTCTTCACCTCCTCAGGGGGCGGCAGGACTGCCGGTAAGCCCAGCGACTCAATCCACAACTCGCGAATGAACCCTTTGGTGTGATAGAGGTGATGGTCCTCTTCCTGCTCCACAGCCTCGAACGCGCTCTTCAGCGCCGACGTCTCCTCGCCCTTGCCGTGTTCCGCCAGATGCCCGATGAGTTCCCAGTTCTGGTGGTCCTTGGTTTCGGCAAGCACGACGCACTCGCCGGCGACCAGTTGCGCGGCCGCAGGGCTGCCTTGTGCCTTCGCCATCTCCATTGCGGCGACAAGTGATTCGCCGATGTGCGCCACCACGTTCCGACCCGGGGTCACGGTCTCGGGATTCAGTCCCAGCTTCTCGAACACCTCCAGCAAAACCTGCTCATGGGTGCGAGTCTGCTCAAGGTACTCTTCCCATTCCTCCTTCAGATCGTCGTTCTGCACACACGACAACGCGGTTTCGTAGATGCGAATACCGCCTTGTTCCGTCTCGAGCGCCTGATACAACAGTTCGTGGAGCTGCTTCTTGAGGTACGGTGATTTCTTCACGGAAACGCTCCTTGGTGATCAAACCAGTGGGGGGTCGCTGTCGCGACCGAGATGCCGATGCGCGGCGATCCCATCGATGAATGCTGACGCCTGCCCCGCCACATTCTCGGCCGTCGCCACGAGGATGCCCGGGTCATCGTCCAGCGCCGACCCGAGACCTGCCATGTCCAGCAGCTCCCGTCCGGCGCCGATTGCCAGAATCGTCTTGCAGTGTCTGAACTGATCCTTGACGAACTCCATCGTGTGGCCGTTACCTGCCAGCGCCGTGACCGCCTCCCCACCATCCGGCAATACCAGCGCATCGAAGAGCACCGCCGGGGAATTCTCCATCGACTTGTTTGCTTCGACGTTCTGGCCCTGATCGTCTACGAACATCCCCACACGAGGTCCAACGAAATGCACGACTGCACCGGCGTCGCTGAGCGCACCGTGAATGCTGACAAGCGAGCCACGGTGAACGCCGTTCTCCACCAGCACGGCGATCTGTCGACTGCGGATTCCGCCTTCGCCGGGCCGCGCCATCAGCGACAGTGCCGGGGAGAGGTCAACCTCCGGCGACGGCGCGTCGGCGATCACCTTCGGCATGGCATCGGGTACCTCCATGCCCAGACCGGCCGCCACCTCTGCAACCAGCGCCTGTGAAACGTTGGCAAGCGAAGACAACATTCGCTTGCGAATGGCGGGGACGCCCACCTTGCTGAGTTCGAAGCGAAACGCGGCGGCAATATGGGCTTTCTCTACATCGGTCTGACTTTCGAAGAACAGCGTGGCTTGCGCATAGTGCTCGGCGAACTTCTCGGGCTTGCCGCGCACCTTGTCTCCCTCGTTAGCCTCGGGAACCGACACGAACCCTGCGGTTCCGGCCTGGAAGGGGCAGCCGCCGGCCAGCGAGTTCGGCTCGTAGGCGACGCGACCGCGATGCACAGCCTGTCGGTGCATGCCATCACGCTGGTTGTTCTGTACCTGGGCAAGGGGAGTATTGATCGGGATCTCGTGGAAATTCGGCCCACCCAGGCGCGAAATCTGGGTATCGACATACGAGTGGATTCTGCCGGCCAGGAGCGGATCGTTGGAAAAATCGATGCCCGGCACGATATGGGCCGTACAGAACGCCACCTGCTCGGTTTCAGCGAAGAAGTTGTCAGGGTTGCGATTGAGCACCAGGCGCCCGACAGGCGTCAGGGGTACGAGCTCCTCCGGGATGATCTTGGTCGAGTCCAGTACATCGAAGCTGAAGCCTTGCGCTTCTTCCTCCGTGAAGATCTGCAGACCCAGTTCCCATTCCGGGAATTCGCCTGATTCGATGGCTTCCCACAGGTCCCGTCGATGAAAATCGGGGTCGGCACCGGAAATCTTCACCGCCTCATCCCAGACGAGTGAATGGGTTCCCAGCAAAGGCTTCCAGTGAAACTTGCAGAACACCGATTCGCCCTGTGCGTTGACCAGGCGAAACGTGTGCACGCCAAAGCCCTGCATCATCCGATAGCTGCGCGGGATCGCCCGGTCAGACATCACCCACATCAACATGTGAGTCGACTCCGGCATCAGCGAGACGAAGTCCCAGAACGTGTCATGCGCTGAGGCGGCCTGCGGCATGCCGTGATGGGGTTCCGGCTTTAGCGCGTGAACCAGATCCGGGAACTTCATTGAGTCCTGGATGAAAAATACCGGTATGTTATTTCCGACAAGGTCCCAGTTGCCCTCGTCGGTGTAGAACTTCACTGCGAAGCCACGCACGTCGCGTGCCGTGTCCTTCGACCCGCGTTCGCCGGCGACGGTCGAGAAGCGCACGAACACGGGCGTGATCTTGCCTTTTTTCGAAAACGGCGCTGCGCGCGTGTACTTCGTCAGCGCCTCGTAGGCTTCGAAGAATCCGTGCGCGCCTGAACCGCGGGCATGAACGATACGCTCCGGAATGCGCTCGTGATCAAAATGCGTGATTTTTTCCCGCATGATGAAGTCTTCGAGCAAGGAAGGGCCACGCAGTCCTACCTTCAGCGTATTCTGGTTGTCGCTGACGGGAACGCCCTGATTGGTCGTCATCGCGGCATCGCTTGCATCAACCCGCACGCGATCCAGCGAGGTGACCGTAGCGTTCTCCCCGAGCGGCGCCGCACCGCCTGTTTTTGCCGTGGAGATGGACTCGGTGTCGGTGCTCGCGGTCAACACACTGTCGCCAGGCTCTACCGTAGCTCCCGGGGGCGGCGCTACGGCATTGTCGTGGCCGTACTCGAGTTCCTTGATGCTGTTGAAGGGCATTGCGGCGACGAGTTGATCGCTTGCCCTGCCTTGCGCGGCAACAATGTCGTTGGACATGAGTGCGCCAGAGATATTCTTGTTTTTTGAGCCGGCTTTTCCGGCCTTATTTTTTGCTTGGGACGACCGCGCAGCTGCTTTCTTCTTGGCCATGCTTGCTCTCCGGGAACGGGTCGAATCCGCTGTAACACGGCGGCAATACAGACAACACGAAATTCATTTTCGCTCCCGGCGTCGCAGCCAATCTGTGCGGTAGCAGACGCTGGACGCCGGGTCGGCCTATTCCGCCCGCGCCGAGTCGCGAACCTCGTCGTACTTCTCCATCGCTTTGGACTTCGCCGCATCGACGCTGCGATCTCGCGCGTCGCCGAACATGTCATCCTCTATCTCGGTGGGCGGTACCAATGCACCGAGTGCTGCGCCGATCGCGATGCCGAGGCTTCCCGCGAGCAGCGGCTGGTCGCGATAGAAATGCACCAGGCTTTCCCTGGCGCTTTCTGCCGACTCTTTTACGCTGTCGCCTGCGGCGTGCATCCGCTCGCCCATTGCAGCGACCGATTCCCGCGATTTCTCCGCGGTATCGCCCATGGCGTCCTTGAAACTGCGCCCCTCCGCGTCGGCTCCCGTGCCTGTACTTGTCCCGCGTGTGTACCCGGCATGCGACGCGTTGCCCTTGCCGGACGACATCATCATCCATGAGATGCCGATGCTCGTAAGGATCATCGGGATGGGGTTGTTTTTTACCTGAGCGCCCAGATTGCGGCCGAGCTCGCCACCGTGCTCGCGAGCCATCCCAAGCGCCTGATCGATGAGTTCTCCGGGCGAAAGACGATCGGACAACTCGCTCGCGGTCCTGCCAAGGCGCGCGCGCGCCTGGTCGACTTCGCGCTCGAGGCGTTCCGGGCTCTTGCTTCCTTCATGATCGTCCTTGCGGTCATGTTCGTTGCTGCGAATATCGCTTGCTTTGCTCATCGGGTTGCCCTCTTCAATGCGTCCATATCCTTTTTCGGGGCTGCCAGCGCGCGATCCGGGACCATAGAGCTGGCGCTCATTTTTTCCTTGGCGGCACGTACCATCAGGAAGCCGACCAGGAGCCCTCCCGCGCCGACGATCAGCGCTGCGAGCCAGGGATCTACGACGTTGCTGAGCCCATACACTGCGCTCATGAGCAGGACAACCAGCCCCGCCATGGCAATGGCAGCGCCCGTGGCAATCGCTCCGACTCCCGTTTGCACGTCTGAAACGGACTCTCTGACTTCGGATTTCGCCAACTCGATTTCCTTTCCGAGCAGAGCAGACAGGTCCGTGGCCAGATGCCGAATCAGGTCGGCGATCGATTCAGTGCTGCGTTCGCGACTTGCCGCTGGGGCCGGTGCGATCGGCGTGGGTGTGTGTTCGTGCTTCATGGCATGTGCCTCCCGTTAGTGCTGCGTGGGGCAGCCGCTGTCGTGTACGTGTCTGTCATGTCCCGGTCTCGCCTAGGCGCAGGCATGCCGCCGGGGGAGGCGTCATCAGCCCGCCCGGTGTCGTAGCCCTGGTGGGACTGTTCGTCGTGGTGATGGCGCTCGCCACTCGCCTTGAAGAAGCGCGACAAACCGAAGCCGACCGCGATGCTACCTAGCATGAACAGCGCTGGATTGTTTCGAGCCAGGCGCTTGGCATCGTTTGCCAGCTCATCCACACTGCGACCTTCGAGCTGGCCGGCCGCGCTGGCGAGGTTACTGCTGAGCTCGCGCGCATAGCGCGCCAGGCCCTGGCGGTCCTGATCGTCCAGATTCGATGCCGCGGCATCGATGGCGCCTGACAACGCGTCCACCTCATGTGCGAGGCCGTGCTGACCTGCCTCGGCCTTCTCCCGCGCTCGGGCGCCGATTTCGCGCTTCACATCCTGCGCGTCTTCCTTGATCTTTTGGGTCGCCGTCCCGAGATCCGTGTCCCCGGGCGTGCTTCCCGAGCTTCGATGATCGGGATTTGCGTTCGCTGTTGTCATCACACACTCCTGGTAATTTCGGTCGCTGGAACTGGCAGTCTTTCAGGTGTGCTGGGGGTAATCTGTGCGTTTACAGACGCAAGATCGATCTGTTTTCGATGGCGGGTATCCCCGGCATCCCCGAATTCGTTTGCAACAGGCCTGCTTCGTCTGGAATCGCACAGACCTGTCGCGTGCGCGGCAGGAGAATCGGAGCCTGAAGTTCCACGAAAAGGCGTGTTAGCCCAGGCAATCTCCAGATGGATGAGGATCGCGCCAGCATGGCAACGGCCGCACGGGCGTTGACGGTGTACCGTCGCAAACGCGACTTTGCCCACACCCCCGAACCTGCCGGTGATGTGACGCCAGCGTGTTCAGGCCAGCGCTATGTCATGCACAAGCACGCCGCCAGTCACGAGCATTACGATCTGCGTCTCGAGGAAGACGGCGTGCTACGCAGCTGGGCGCTGCCCAAGGGTCCGAGCCTTAAGCGCGGCGAGAAGCGCCTGGCCGTGGAAGTGGAGGATCATCCGCTCGAATACGGCACGTTCGAGGGCACCATCCCCAAAGGCCAGTATGGCGGGGGAACTGTGATGCTCTGGGATGCGGGCAGCTGGGAAGTGACCGGCAAGCGCGACGCCGACCGTATCGATTTCACACTGGAGGGAACTAAGCTGAAGGGGGCCTGGACGCTTGTGCGAAGCGGCCCCAGGCCCGGTAAGTCCGCCAGCAACTGGCTTCTGATCAAACGCGGCACCAGCGATGTCAGCGCTTCTCAGGCCCACGATCGCAGCATTTACAGCGGGAGAAGCCTGACCGAGATCGCTCGCGGCGAGCCTTTCGATCCATCCGAGTTGACGGAATCCGCCGGGGTGACACCCACCGACATTCCCGGTGCGCGTCCTCGGCGGCTACCCGACGCCTTCGCTCCCCAGCTGGCGACGCCTGCGCAGGCTGCGCCCGACGGCGATACCTGGGTGCACGAAATCAAGTTCGACGGCTATCGGATGATCGTTCATGTCGATCACGGCACGGTACGGCTGCGCTCACGCAATGGTCACGACTGGACCGCACGCTTTGCGGCGCAAGCCCAGGCGCTGGGCGCGCTTGCTGCACAGCAGGCGATTCTCGATGGCGAGATGGTCGCGATGGGCCCCTCCGGGGCGTCGAACTTCAAAACGCTCCAGGAATTGATCAGTTCGAAGGACACCGGGTCGCTGGTTCTGCAGCTCTTCGACCTCATGTATCTGGATGGCTTCGACCTGACCGGGGCAACGCTGCTGGATCGCAAGGCTGCGCTGCAAGCGCTGCTCCAGCACAGCGGCTTTAGCGTCTCGACGCCGACGGTTCGGTTCTCCGAGCACGTTGTCGGACACGGGCCGGAGTTCTTCGACCAGGCCTGCGAGCTGGGCCTCGAAGGTACGGTGGCCAAGCGCGGCGACGCAACTTACAGCCCGCGGCGCACGAAAGCCTGGCTGAAAGTCAAATGCGGCCAGGACGGCGAATTTGTGGTTGGCGGATTCACCCCGCCATCCGGCACGCGCAAAGGCTTCGGCGCGTTGCTGCTTGGCGAACGGGACGGCGCTGCGTTGCACTATCGCGGTCGGGTCGGCACCGGCTTCAGCGCCAGTCAACTCGTCGATCTGCATGCGAAGCTGCGCAAATCCAGCCAGCCGAAATCGCCGTTCGCGGACGCTGTGCCCGACTCACGCGAGGTCACCTGGGTGGAGCCGAAGCTTGTCGTCGACGTTGCGTTCACTGAACTCACACGGGAGGGGCGGCTTCGCCATCCGGCGTTCCGCGGTGTGCGCGAGGACCGCGCGCCAGCTCGGGTGCAGCAAGGCAATAGGGTCGAGGGCATCCGGATCACCAATCCGGAGCGGGTGGTGTATCCGGATGTCGGCCTCACGAAGCTCGACATCGCGCGCTTCTACGCTGATATTCAGGACTGGCTGCTGCCGCTGCTCGCCAATCGCCTCCTCTCCCTGGTGCGCTGCCCGGAAGGAAGTCAACAGGAGTGCTTCTTTCAGAAGCATCTGCTCGCGAACCAGGCGCCCAACGTACCGCGGCAGGGCTTTCTGCAGAGCAAGGGCGTCAAATCCTATGCCTATGTCCAGTCGATTGCCCATGTCATTGCACTGGTGCAGTCGGGCGCGCTTGAGTTCCACCCGTTCGGCAGCCAGATTACGGCGCCGGAGCATCCGGACCTGATGGTATTCGATCTCGATCCCTCACCCGGGGTGGGATGGAAAGACGTTCTGCGTGCTGCACGAGAGCTTCGCGAACGTCTCGAGAAACTCGGCTTCACCGCGTTCGCACGTACGACCGGCGGCAAGGGTCTGCACGTGGTGGTGCCACTGCTGCCGACGACCGACTGGGAGGGGGTCAAGGCCTTCTCGAAAGCTGTGTCCGAGCGGCATGCGGCCGATGCGCCGTCGCGCCTCACCACGGTGCTTTCCAAGGCGCATCGGCGCGACAAGATTTTTATCGACTATCTGCGCAATGGGCGCGGCGCGACCGCGATCGCCAGTTATTCCACCCGGGCCCGGCCGAGGGCGCCGGTCGCCGTCCCGGTGCGCTGGGAGGAAGTTAATTCCGCGCTGCGCCCGGATCGCTACACGGTCGCCAACCTGCGCCGGCGCCTCGCAGCGCTGAAGCAGGACCCGTGGGGCGACTTCTACGACGCCCGGGTCGCAATCACGCCGCGCATGCGCAAGGCGGTCGGCCTGTGACCACGGACAGAAGAGATGATCAAGCGGGCACTGCGCCGGGCTGGTGGATGGGTCCGGGGCCGACGCTTTGTCCCTATTGCTGGCAGCCTCATCATGTGGAGGCAATGCTCTACTGCTCTGCCTGCGACTGCGTCGTCTGTGCGGTCTGCGTGGTCGTAACCTTTGACACAGATCCGCACTGCCCTGTCTGTGACGGCTTGCCAGGAGAGGTGTGATGGCCGCACGCGCGATCTGGAAGGCGACGATACGGTGCGGCAAGTTGCAGGTCCCGGTGAAACTGTACTCGGCCATCGAGGATCGCAACATCCGCTTCCGCGTCCTCAGTCGCAAGGATACCCGGCCTGTCCGCCAGGCGATGGTCAACCCGGAGACCGGGGAGATCGTGCCGCACGCCGAGGCGCGGCGCGCGTATGTTGCAGACAACGGCGACCGCACCATCCTCGACTCCTCGGAGCTCGCGGCGCTCGATCCCGAACCGTCACGGAACATCGACATGATTGCGTTTCTGCCGGCCGGGCAGATCGATCACCGCTGGTACGACAGGCCCTACTACCTCGGTCCCGACGGTAACAGCGCCGCGTACTTCGCGTTCGCAAAGGCAATCCAGTCCAGCGAGCTGGAGGGTCTCGCGCGATGGGTGATGCGAGGAAAGGCGTATATCGGCGCCCTGCGCCTGCATCTCGGCTATCCCGTGCTGATCTCCCTGCGGCACGCAGAGGAGGTCGTTTCCGCTGCCAAACTTGACGCGCCCGGCGGCTCGCCGCTGAACCCGAAGGAGCTCGACATGGCGCGTCAGTTGATCGGGATGCTCGAAGCGGAACTGAACCTCTCCGACTATCACGATGCTTATCGGGAGCGCGTCGTCAAGCTCGTCGAGGCGAAGGCGAAGGGTGGACGCCGCCTCAAACTGGTAAAGCCGACGACGAAGCAGCCCAGCGACGACCTGGGCCGCGCGTTGCAGGCGAGCCTGACAGCGGTGCGCAAGCGCGCCTGAGGAGAAAAAGTCATGGCAGACGAAGCCGCCGAGGAGACCGAAACCGTAAAGCCATTCTGGTCAGGAGTTGTGACGTTTGGCCTCGTCAGTGTGCCGGTGAGCCTTTTCCCGGCAACCCGCGGATCGACGTTGCGCCTGCGCATGGTCGACGCGCAGGGCAGCTTCCTGAAACGGCGCTTCTTCGGCGCCGACGATGGCGAAGCGCTCGATGCCGAAGATCTCGTGCGCGGCTACGAAGTTTCGAAGGATCGGTTTGTTATCGTCGAGGACGATGAACTCGAGGCCCTGGACCCTGAAAAGTCCCGTGAGATCGATCTTGCGCAGTTCGTCGACCTGCACGCACTAAGCCCGCTGCACTTCGAGCGTGGGTACTTCCTGGTACCCGATGGCAGCACCACGAAAGCCTATCGCCTGCTCGCGGAGGTCCTGGCGAAGGAAGCGCGTGCCGGCATCGCGACGTTCGTGATGCGGGGCAAGGAGTATCTGTGTGCGATCATCGCCGAGCGCGGAATCCTGCGTGCCGAGACGCTGCGGTTTGCCGACGAGGTCCGCAGCCCGGAGGCGATAGGCTTGCCGGACAGCGCTCAAGCCGATGCAAAGTCGGTCGAGCAGTTCGAAAAAGCAATCAAGGCGCTGAAGACGAAGAACCTGGATCTCACGGAGCTGGAAGATCGTCGTACCGCCAGCATCGTCAAGTTAGCCGAGAAGAAGCTGCGCTCCGGCACCGATGTCATACTGGCCGATGAGGAAGGCGACGGCGACGACGAGGTCGCCGAGGAAAGCTCGTCGAACGTGATAGACCTGATGGAGGTGCTCAAAGCGCGGCTGCAGGGCAAGCTGCGTGCCCGCGCGACCTCCAGCACCGCCGGAAAACCCGCCAGCGAAACTACCGGCGAGCTGGACTCCAAAACGAGGGCGGAGCTCTACGAGATGGCGCAGACGTTGAATATCGCCGGAAGAAGTGCGATGTCCAAGGCGCAACTGGTCGACGCGCTGGCACGTCAGTGATGTCATTGACCACTAGCCGTCGCTCCATGGCCTGGATTATTGGCATCTCTGTGCTCGGTACCAGTCTGGTGCTGGTCTTGTTGCAGAACTTCAAGACGCCCGAGAAGGTCCTGGAGCGCAAGATCGAGCATCGCTACGCCATCTCCGACCCGCAGTTCCGGCGCGAGATGTCGGTCCTCCTGGGCCCACCGATTGCACCCGGTAATCACGTGACTGCACTGCAAAACGGCATCGAGATCTTTCCGGCGATGCTGCAGGCCATTCGCGAGGCTCGGACGTCGATCACTTTCGAGACTTTCATCTACTGGTCAGGTGAGATTGGTGAGGAGTTCTCGGCAGCGCTTTCTGAACGCGCCCGGGCCGGTGTGCAGGTGAGCGTCATTCTCGACTGGTTCGGCAGCAACAGCATGGAGCAGTCTCTGCTTGACGCCATGCAGGCTGCTGGTGTGCACGTGCACCGCTATCGCCCCCTGCACTGGTACAACCTCGGGCGCATGAACAACCGCACACATCGCAAGCTTCTGGTCATCGATGGCCACATCGGGTTCACCGGAGGCGTGGGTATCGCCGATGAGTGGACCGGCAACGGAGGCCATCCCGATCATTGGCGTGACATTCACTTCCGAATCGAGGGGCCCGTGGTGGCCCAATTGCAAGCGGCCTTCAATGACAACTGGATCAAGACCACGGGACAGGTACTGAACGGGCCGCACTACTTTCCCGCGCTGCAGGAAGCAGGCGAGATGGACGCGCATGTATTTGTGTCCTCACCAGCAGGCGGCAGCGAGAGCATGCATCTGATGTTCCTGCTTGCTATAGCAGCAGCCGGGGCGACCATCGATCTGGCGGCGTCGTACTTCGTGCCGGATCGGCTGTTGATCGAGGCCTTGATCGCTGCCCGGAAACGAGGCGTTCGGGTACGCATCCTGGTACCTGGGCCACACATCGATACATTGACAGTCAAGATCGTCTCCAAGTCCGATTGGGGCGAGTTGTTGCAGGCGGGCACTGAGATCTACGTCTATCAGCCAACCATGCTGCACACCAAGCTGCTGGTCATCGATGGCGAGTTCGTTTCCGTGGGCTCGACCAACTTCGACATCCGTTCGATTCGGCTGAATGACGAAGCCAGTCTGAATATCTACGACAGTCAGTTCGCCAGGCAGATGACTGTGGTGTTCGAGACCGACCTGGTGGAGGCGCAGATCTATTCCCTTGAACGCTGGCAGAGCCGTCCGCTGCGCGAAAAGATCTCCGAGAGAGTTCTTCGACCGATCAAATCCCAGCTGTAATTTCGCAGCCGTGCAGGCGCACCACCCTGATCAAAAATAACTTTCATATCATAGAGTAACGCTCGCTGGGCGCGCCAAGTTAGCTATCGCACAGAATCCGTGCTGACGTCGTGCAACAGTCTGGGCGAAAGCACGTCGATTGGAATGTGCTAGCCAAGGAGACTGCGATGAGTAATCAGGACCGACAGCAAGACCGGCAGCAGGGAAAGCCGGAAGAGCGGCAGCGTCAGCAGGGCCAGCAGCAGCGGGACGGCAAGCCACAGCAAGGTGGGCAGCAAGGGCAGCAAGGCGGTCAGCAAGGACAGCAAGGTGGGCCGCAAGGACAGCAACGGCAGCAAGGTCAGCAAGGTCAGCAAGACCAACAGGGCCAGCAGAGACGGCAGGGTCAGCAGGAACAGCAGCAGCAGCAGGAAAAGCGTGACCAGGAGCAACGCCGGCAACAGGCCCTGGGCGAGCGGGAGGAGCACAACAGATAGATCGAGGTTCAATGGTGCAGGAACGCCAGCTGACAGGGATAGTCGGCTGACGTTTGCCTGCTTACCCTCTATCGAGTAACGATGAGGGCATCGTAGAATGGGTTCGCCACAACGTTCGTGACGAATACCAGCGATGATACGCGCACAACCAAACCTGGAATCCGCACGCCTCAGCCTGCGACCTTTTAATATCACCGATGCCATCGCGGTACAGGCTCTGGCCGGTGACGAACGCGTTGCAGACGTCACCGCGGCCATCCCGCACCCCTACCTCGACGGCGAGGCCGAGCGCTGGATCGCAACACACCCGAAACTGTGGGATGCCGGCAGCGGCCTGGTCTACGCGATCGCGGCTCGAGCGAGCGCCGAGCTGATCGGTGCGATCAGCATACTTGGAATCAGAGACGGCGAAGGTGAGCTCGGCTACTGGATAGGCGTGCCCCACTGGGGCCGCGGCTATGCAAGCGAGGCGGTGCGGACCTTGCTCGAGTTCGTCCCGGCGAGCGGCCTGGTGTCCACCCTGAACGCGCGGGTATTGGTGCGCAATCCCGCATCGGCGAAAGTGCTGACTCGCACCGGGTTTGTGCTTGTGGCCCGCACGCAGACCGCCTGTGGATATCGGCGTAAGCGCGAACCGGTTGACGTGTATGCCTGGCGGGCGCCAGCCTGATCACTTTGCGCGGAGTGTTGCTGACACAATGCAAGACTACACGCAGATATTCGAGGCGCGCGGGCACCGCTACAACGATGCCATGTCGCTGTTCCCCGATGCGCGCGCACTGGAACGAATGACGCTGCTTGACGCAGTCACGTTCACGACTGGACAGCAGGTGCTGGATGCGCCGGCTGGCGGCGGCTTTGTGGCTGACGGGGTGCATGCGCTTTCCGGTGGTCGTGTCAATCTGGTGTGTGTGGAACCCTCGCGCAGGTTTTCTGCGTCCATCGCCGGCCGCTACGCGGTGATGACCTGCCCCATCGAGGCCGTCCCGCTGCCCGACGCCAGTGTCGACGTGATTCTCAGCCTGGCCGGTTTGCACCACATGACAGAGCGCGTGGCGGTCTACGCGGAATGGGCCCGCCTGCTGCGGCCGGGCGGGCAGATCTGCGTGGCTGATGTCGGCGAGGATACCGGCACGGCGGGATTTCTCAACGGCTTTGTCAACGAACACACGCCCGGCGGACATCAGGGGATGTTCATCGGCTCGGATGAGTTCAGCAAGGGACTGAGCGCCGCGGGCCTGGAAGTGAGGCAAGACCGGCTCGAAGATGTGCCCTGGTACTTTGCCGATCGCGGCGCGCTGGGTCGTTTTTGCCAGACACTGTTTGCAATCGACAAAGCCGGATCGGCCGAGGTGATCGACGCCCTGGCGCGCAGCGTAGGCATCAGCGATCAGGCCGATGGGCGGGTGGCCCTGCACTGGCAGTTGCGCTACGCCGTGGCGCACCGGCCAGCTGCTGCCACGGACTGAGCAGGCGCGCCCCCCTAGCTTCGCAACAGTCGCCGGTTCAGTGCCCACACTGACAGCGGTGCAAACACCGCGGTGATGACCACCGCCCACGCCAGCGACCACAGTGCCGGTGCCAACACAGGCCCACCCACGAGCAGGCCCCGGGATGCATCGGCGAGCATCGAAACCGGATTGGCCATCACGATGCCCTGCAACCAGCCGGGCATGGTTTCCACCGGCACGAACACATTGCTGATGAAGGTCACCGGAAACAGCGCCGTGAACCCGAACAGCTGCACATGCTCAGGATCGCGCGCCATCACGCCAACCAGCACCATCACCCACGACATCGACAGCGCCACGGTCAGCACCAGCGCAATCATCGCCAGCAGATCGAGCAACGAGGTACCCAGTCGGAAACCCAGGAGGAACCCCACTCCCAGCAGCAGGAAGATCGACCACGCCTGCTTGACGAGGTCGGCGACAATGCGCCCGGCCAGCGGCGCCCAGCGCGCGATCGGCAGCGAGCGCAGTCGATCGAACACACCTTTGGTCAGGTCGGTATTCAGGCCGTGGCCGACATAGACGGTCACAAACACCATGTTCATGACGATGACACCTGGCCGGATGAAGCGCAGGTAGTCTGCGGTGGAGCCGGCGATGGCACCACCGAACACGAACATGAACAGCAACAGAAACAGAATCGGCTGGATGCTGAAATCCCCAAGTTCCCAGGGGTTGTGCCGAATCTGCAGCAGCGAACGCCACGCCAGCGTGCGCGTCTGCCGCAACCCCTGCATCAGGCCGACCCGCGTGGACAACGCCTTGTCGGGCGGCTTGAACCCTTCGCTCACGGCGCCGCCCGCTCAGATTCGGTCATAGTCGCCTCCGCGACTGCCCGATGACCGGTAATGGCCAAAAACACATCATCCAGGCTGGCGCTGCGCAACATCAACTCATCGACGCCTAGATCAGCCTGATCCAGGCGGCGCACGAGCGCCGTGACCAGCCCGGGATCACTGGCCGGTGTGGTCAGCCGCAGGCCATCGACCTGCGGCTGCGCCCCGGCGAGTTCCACGAGTATGGCGGCAATCGTGGCGACGTCACCGGGTCGTTGCGCGCGCAACACCAGGGTACGGGCGCTGACCCTTGCCTTGAGCTGTTCGGAAGTTCCGGCGGCAATGACCCGGCCGTGATCGATCACCACGATCTGGTTGGCCAGCATGTCGGCCTCTTCGAGGTACTGGGTGGTCAGCAGGACCGTAGTGCCTGCGGCGACCAGACGCCGGATCAGGTTCCACAGATCGAGTCGCGCGCGCGGATCCAGTCCCGTTGTGGGTTCGTCGAGGAACAGGATACCGGGCTGATCGACCAGACTTGCCGCGAGATCGAGACGGCGACGCATGCCGCCCGAGTAATGTTTCGCGGCGCGATTGGCCGCGCCAGCAAGATCAAATTCCTGCAACAGCGCATCGGCCCGCAGACGCGCATCGCGGCGGGAATGGCCTAGCAGGCGACCGATCAAAAGAAGATTCTCACGGCCCGTGAGTTTTTCATCCACCGAGGCGTACTGCCCGGTGAGACCGATCATCTGTCGCACCATGTGCGCCTGGGTGCGGACATCATAGCCACCGACCGTGGCCTCGCCCGCATCGGGCTGTAACAGGGTGGCGAGTATCCGCACAATCGTGGTCTTGCCCGCACCGTTAGGCCCGAGCAACCCGAGCACACTGCCGCGCTCCACAGCGAGGTCCACGCCGCCCAACGCGCGCGTCTCACCGAAGGATTTGAACAATCCCCTAGCCTGAATTGCGAGCGTCACGTCGCCTCGTCGTGCCTGCACCGGTTCGCCGATACACGGGAAATTGCGGGGAATGGTCTGGTCGATGGCCCGGGAGCATTGACTACGGAGTTTACCCCAAAGTCTGTCGCTTTCAGAGACAGCGTCGATGGTTTCGCCTTGGATCGGGCACCGTGTGGTGCCC